>DATGYU010000031.1:0-5487 GCA_035297625.1 Prolixibacteraceae bacterium | reverse complement strand
AAGAAATTAAAATCAATGTAGGCTCAGCATTGTCACAATTGGATAACCCGCCTGCCGATTACCTGATCCAGGGCCCTAACCAGATGACTGCGCTTCCTATTGAGGTGCCGGTATCTTACCAGGAAATATCCCATTGTTTGGAGAAATCAATCTCTAAGATAGAAACAGCCATTCTAAGCGCATTGGAACAAACACCTCCAGAATTGTATGCCGATATAGTAAATCGCGGTATATGGCTGGCCGGGGGCGGTGCATTGCTTCGTGGATTGTCAAAGCGGTTTACTGAAAAAATAAATATTCAGTTCCATGTTGCCGAAGATCCTTTAAGAGCAGTAGCTCGGGGTACAGGCATCGCACTTAAGAATGTAAATAAATTCTCTTTCCTTATCAGGTAATGCTGAAAGGGAAGGGGAGTAACCTTCCGGCTGATGAGAAGTCTATTTCGTTTTTTATTACGAAATTATTTTTTGATGATGTTTTTGGCACTCGAAGCGATATCTTTCGTGTTGATGGTCAATTTCAATAATTACCAACGGGTAACATTTTTCAATTCAAGCAATAACTTCATTGGCTCTGTATATGAAAAATACAGTTCAATGGATGATTATTTTAGCTTAGGTCGTACCAATGCCCGCTTGGCTGCTGATAATGCATCTTTGCGAAAGCAAGTGCAACGTTTGATGGCGCTGCAGGAAAAATATCCGGTCAACCGGCCGGATACGGTTGATGCGCCTGCCTATGTGTTTACCTCGGCAAAAGTTATCAGCAATTCGGTGAACAAGCAGTTAAACTACATTACCATTAATAAAGGCTCCCGGCAAGGTATCAAGCCTGATATGGGCGTTATTGATGCCAGCGGCGTTGTCGGGGTCATTACCAACGTTTCGCCAAACTATGCTACAGGGCTTTCATTGTTAAACAAACGACTGAGTATCCCTGCAAAAATTACCAAAAACAATTACTTTGGTTCTCTGGTATGGGATGGCGAGCATTTTAATACGGCCGATTTAAAAGAAATTCCTTTTCATATCATGGTTAATGTTGGAGATACTGTGGTTACTAGCGGCTATTCCAATATTTTTCCTGAAGGGATCATGATTGGCACTATTAAAAAGTTTGATGTAGAGAGTGGTACCAACTTCTATAATATTAAAGTAGAGTTGTCGACCAATTTCAAGACGGTAAAGTATGTTGAAGTAGTTCAGAATACCAAAAGGGATGAACTGATAAAACTGGAATCAAACAACGTTTCGGAATGATAAAAGACTTTGGTAAATATGCCATGCTGTTTATAGTGCTGGTACTGGTTCAGGTATTGATTCTGAATAATATCCAATTCAGCGGGTTTGTCAATCCGTATGTCTATGTATTGTTTATTCTGCTGCTGCCTTTTACAATCCCTGGGTATATGCTTCTGGGCGTATCCTTTCTTTTAGGGATATCGGTCGACATATTTAATAATACACCAGGAGTTCATGCCGGAGCCACTGTCTTGCTGGGATTTCTAAGACCAGGGATTGCAGATCTGGTTTCTCCCCGCGAAATGATTGAAAAGGGAAGTGCTCCCAACATGAAACAGCTGGGCTTTGCCAGTTTCCTCAAATACACCATTATTGCCGTGTTCATCCACCACTTATTTCTTTTTTACGCGGAAGCATTTTCATTTACCGGTTTTTTCCATACTTTGCTAAGGTGTATATTAAGCAGTGCTTTTTCGATTGTGCTCATATTGGCCAGTCAGTTTATTCTTTTTAAAAATGTTGAATAGGTGGATACATTTTCCAAACGACAGTATATAGTTGCAGGAATCATGCTGGGAATTGCCGCCATTTTTGTTTTGCGGCTTTTTACGATTCAGGTAACCAATAAAACATACAAGCAATTTGCCACCCGGAATGTGCTCCGAAAGATCATTACCTTTCCGGCAAGGGGCTTTATCTATGACCGCGATAAGGAATTGATGGTATATAATAAGGCAGCCTATGATTTGCTGGTAGTGCCACGCGAAATGAAGCCATTCGATACTCTGGAACTCTGCCGCATCGTAAAACTGGAGAAAGCTGAACTTATCGCGTCTCTTAACAAAGCCAAACAATTTTCAAGATATAAACCTTCCATCGTAGTGGGTCAGATTTCTCCACAGATATATGCACCACTTCAGGAAAAACTGTACAAATACCCTGGCTTTTTTACCCAATCCAGAACTTTGCGTGAATATCCAAGTAAAAGTGCAGCGCAGGTATTGGGCTATGTGGGTGAAGTGAGTCCATCAACAATTGAAAAGGATAAATACTACAAGTCAGGCGATTATATTGGTATAACCGGTTTGGAGAAAGCGTATGAAGCTGAACTTAGAGGGGTTAAGGGGATTAACAACTATATGGTAGATGTTCATAACCGTATCAAGGGAAGATACAACAACGGTGAAGAAGATACCACAGCCATTCTTGGCAATAATTTGTTGACCGGCATGTCGGCTCATACCCAGGCGTACGCGGAATTGCTGATGACCAATAAACGCGGGGCGATTGTGGCCATTGAACCATCGACCGGTGAAATTATTGCCATGGTAAGTACCCCTTCCTATGATCCCAATTTGCTTGTTGGACGTGAAAGAAGCGATAACTATAAAATGCTGATGAACGATTCGGTGAACAAGCCTACCTGGAACCGTGCCATTATAGGTACCTTTCCTCCCGGATCAACCTTTAAGCTGGTAAATGCCCTAATTGCCCTCCAGGAACATGCCATTAGCCCTTTTGACAGGTTTTCATGTGCCGGGAAAAGTAATTCGCCTATTAAATGTACCCACAGCCATGTGAGCCCGCTTGCCATGCGCGAAGGTATTCGCGAATCATGCAACTCCTATTTCTGGCATCTGTTTCATAATATCATCAGCCATGAATCTACCTCTGCTGAAGGCTATCAGAAATGGCGTGACTATGTGCTTAAATTTGGCTTTGGCCAAAGGTTAGGAACAGAGTTGTCGTCTGAAGTAAAAGGTAATATACCAGAGGTTACTTACTACGATAAATATTTTGGACAGAACCGATGGACTTCAATGACCATTCGTTCATTATCGATCGGGCAGGGCGAAATTCTGGCGACTCCTTTGCAGCTTGCCAATATGGTTGCCACCATTGCCAACAGAGGATACTATATCACTCCCCACCTGGTAAGAGCTGTTCAGGATACCAGCCGTGTCTTTCGTCCTTTAAAGTTTGAAAAACATGAAACAGGTATTGATGCAGAGAACTTCAATATTATTATTGAAGGAATGCAGGCCGTAGTTGAGGAAACAAGGTTAAGTCAGTCAATACATATCGACAGTGTTACAATCTGCGGAAAAACAGGTACTGTTCAGAACCCACACGGGGCTGACCACTCCGCTTTCGTAGCTTTTGCCCCTAAAAACAATCCTAAGATTGCCATTTGTGTATTTATCCAAAACGCAGGTTTTGGCGCCACTTATGCCGCTCCGATTGCCGGATTGGTGATGGAGAAATACTTAAATGATTCAATTGCTCCCAAACGCAAAGAATTGGAACAGCGATTGATAGAAACAGATTTGTTGAATGTAATTCAGGTAAAAAAGTAAGCCATGCCAAATAGAAATAACGTTTGGGCAAATATTGACTGGATCACCGTATCTATCTACTTGGCGATGATGTTCATCGGGTGGATAAATATTTATGCCGCGGTATATAACGAGGAGCACAGAAGTATTTTCGATTTCAGCCAGCAATACGGGAAACAGTTGATCTGGATTGGGGCTTCCATATTTATTGCCGTATTGATGCTTAATACGGATTCCAAGTTCTTTGTGGCTTTTTCATTTCCCATATACGTGCTTCTTATCCTGACCCTGATGCTGGTGCTGGCCATAGGTACCGAAATCAACGGGGCCAAGGCATGGATTCAAATTGGCAGTGTTTCGCTCCAACCTTCAGAATTTATGAAGATGGCTACCTCACTTGCCATTGCCCGGTATATCAGCTCGTACAACTTTAAAATGCACAATTTCAAATCACTGGTAACCCTTTCAGCCATTATCCTGTTACCGGTAGGCCTTATCTTTTTGCAAAATGACACAGGTTCTGCCCTCGTATTCGGGGTTTTTCTTTTGGTACTTTACCGGGAAGGTCTTAACGGAATTGTGTTGTTTTTTACATTTCTTATTGCCATTGTTTTTATTCTGACAATGGTGGTCGATGCATATATTACGCTATGGGTACTTACTGTGGCGGCTTTTGTCGTTTATTACCAATGGCGGCATAAACTAAAGACAACCCTGATTGCTGCTGCTGTATTTGTTTCAATTTACCTGATTTGCTGGCTTATTTCTCTTGCCTTTCAGGCAGATATCGATCATGTGTATTTTATACTTATCGCTGCTCTTCTGTCTGCGGCATTCTTTGCTTTCTATGCCACTATGCTTAGAAAGACCAATTTGATCATTCTATTGGCAATTTATGCGGGCAGTGTCCTATTTTCCGTATCCGTGGATTATGTGTTCGAAAACATCATGGAGCCTCATCAGCGCGACCGTATCAATGAACTACTTGGCATTAAATCCGATGTTCACGGGGCAGGTTACCATGTTAACCAATCGAAGATAGCCATTGGTTCAGGGGGCTTTTTCGGAAAAGGATTCCTTCAAGGTACCCAGACGAAGTATGATTTCGTTCCGGAGCAAAGTACCGACTTTATCTTCTGCACTGTAGGCGAAGAATGGGGATTTATCGGTACCACCGTTGTCATTGGGCTATTTATGGGGTTACTGATGCGCCTGATTTATCTGGCTGAGCGTAACCGTTCAAAATTCAGCCGTGTATATGGCTATTGCGTGGCTACCATCCTGTTTTTCCACTTTGCTGTCAATATTGGTATGACCATCGGGCTGGCACCCGTTATTGGGATACCTTTGCCTTTTTTTAGCTACGGCGGCTCTTCATTATGGTCGTTTACCCTGCTTTTATTTGTCTTCGTAAGGCTTGATGCCAGTAGGTTCGAACAGTTGAGTTTCTAAGATAAAATCTGCTATTCTGTATTTGATTCAGGTCCATTGAAATTTGATTAGTTAGATAAGGTGAAATAGACCCGGTTTTATAGAAAGCTTTCGGGGGTACCTGTCATTCTAATGGTATATTTTCTGAATACTTCTATTAGATGTTAAGAAGAAGGAAAGATGATGCTTTTTCTAAAATATACTTTCCCATAGCCTGCATTTCCTTTCTCCTATATTGTGAAAATACAGATGGGCTTTCATTGTAAAAACTAAAGAAAACGAATAGAGCAGTCATAACTGGTCGAAAAAAGTTTAGGAAAAATTCAAAAAGGGCGTAACTATTCAAAGAAAATGAAGTCTTTATTTTAATAACTTTATTTGACAAATCTAACGTCCACTCCATGAAACATAGCTTCTGCAATAAATTCCTTATTACCATTGTACTCATTCAAACATTTACATTCAGCTATTGCCAAACT
>DATGYU010000030.1:0-2962 GCA_035297625.1 Prolixibacteraceae bacterium | reverse complement strand
TGATTGGTCAAAATGCTGTCATTATCCACCTGTATGGCGTTTTGATCTTTTAATACCGTAATGTTGGGGTCTGACTTTTGAATATCCACCTTTTGCCCGTTCGACAGGATCAATAAAGGATTCCCCGTCTGTAGACTGGTGGCTTCAGAAAACTGAAAGTTAGGCTCGTTTGAATGATTGTACAGGTAGGCCAGGCTTCCTATGGCAGCAACCAACAGGATGGAAGCGGCTATCTTTAGGTACCAGTTGATTTGACGAATCTTTAGCTTACGCGAGTTCTCCTTATCGAAGTCCTGGATGTCCTTCCAAAGGCTGTCTTTTCTTTCAGTGTCCAGCGTTTTATTTTCTTCATTGAACAGGCAAATTATTTCTTTTGCTTTATTCAACTCCCTTTTTGATTCCAGGTTCTGTTCCAGGAAAAGGTTCCACTGGCCGGATGACCGAATTGATTTTACATAAGCAACAAATTCCTTGTCCTCGAGTAACTCTTCAACTGAATGGCCTGAATATTTCTTATTTGTCATTACTTGCCCTTACATTATATCTTTAAAAGAAGAATTATGCGGGTTTGTGACAAAAAAAGTAAGTTATTTTGTGATATTTCTTAACCTCTTGAAAATGAAGAATAAATAAAAGTCTTTGCTTTCCAGGTATTTTCTCAGCAGGTTGATGGCACGTGACACCAGTTGGCGGGCCGCATCATAGGAAATGGTCATGATGGCACAAATCTGGTCATAGTCAAACTCGCAGGTAAACTTATAATAGAGAATTTCACGCTGTTTGGCATTCAGCTCATTGATGCCCTGACGGATGATCTTCATGCGCTTAACATCCTCTTCATTTTGGATCAGATCCTCCTCTGTCGAAAAAGTAAAGTCACCGGCTTCCAGCTGAAAGTGCTCACCGATCAGGGTTTGCTTGTTTTTATTTTGAATTTCTTTTAATAACCTGCGCCTGAAGGAAGTAATCAGGTAAAAACGGATGTTGTTTGTTTCCCCCAGTTTTTTTCTGGTCTGGATCAGGTAGCAGAATAAATCATGAATGGTATCAAGGATCAAATCTTTATCATCGGAAAATTTCTTCCCGTAGAAAAAAAGAAAATCAATGTTTTGTTCATAGATATATGACAAGGCATATTCCTGCTCCTGCTTAAAGTCTTCCCAAACAATCCTCTCGTCAATCATCAAACCGCTCCACTTTTGGGGTGAAATTAGATATTATAAATGAAACTGCAAGAATCATTTTCAAAGTTAATCACCTTTGCGAGTATTTGCTTCAGAGTGCCAAGGCGCACTATTTAACCTGATAGATAGATTAATCAATCGGTAATAGCGGATCCATCAGACAATGTTTTATCATCCATCAAGGATTACAACATTATATGCGAGACAAGGAACCGTCCTGACAAAGGTTCTTGTAAGGACAATGGTAAAATCGTTGAGCTTAAAACGTTATTTTTTTTATTTGTCTTGTTTCCAAACCTGCTATTTTACAGGCGCGACCTCAAGCACTACAAAAGTACCTGGTTTCGTAGTGGGACGCTGGTTTCCCCGGGTTGTTTCAAATTCAGCGGTTGACAGGTACAAATGATGGGTCGTTTTATCACAGGCAATGGTACGGGCCCCTTTTTGGGTTGTGATGGTTTCAACTACTTTGAATTTGTCCTTATTTTCTTCCTGAACCACGGTAATTGTGCCTTCGCCATTTGAACTGTATGCCCGCTTAAGTGTCGGGTCAAAAGCCACTCCATCACAACGATCGCCTATAGGAAGGGTTGTGATTACCTTTCCGGCTTCGGCATCTGAAATTACCATCCGCTTATTGCTGCAAACACTGAATAACCGGTGAGTTTCATTGTCCAGGGCAAGTCCGCTGGGTTCTTCCCCTGGCGCGATTGACCAATTCTTTTCCACTTTTAAAGTGGTCGTATTGATCATGCTGATTTCGTTTTTATCTTCAATGTTGACATAGATCTTACCGTTTCCATCAGTGACCGCAAATTCAGGTTTCCCACGCAAAGAGATCGTACCTGCTATGGTGTTTAGCCTGGGATCTATCACCGTGGCATTTGCACTGCCTCCATTAAAGGTGAACAGCCTTTGGGAGAAAGCATCATATAAAATGGCATCAGGATTATTGCCCGTTACCTTTATCGTACTTGTGACCGCTAGGGTTTTTAAATCGAAAACAGTTACAGTGTTGTCCCGCCCGTTGCTGGTAAAGCCTTTATCCAGGTTATTTACAGTAGCTATGCCATGAATTCCATTGGTGCCGGGGATTTTACCCACCTGCTTTCCTGTTTTTACATCAACTGCCAGGGCCATTGTGGAATGGGATACATACAAACGGCCGGAAGATTCATCGACAAACAGGTAATCCCAGCCACCATCGCCTTCCAGATGTATTTTGTTGATGATCTTGTATCCCGGTTGTGCAATAACCTGGTAACTATTACTCAGCAGGACAATAATACAGATGAAGGATAGTAAGTTTTTCATATTGCTGTTTTTAAGTCTTCAATAATATAATGACTACAAAACTGAGAATTTGTTTAATGTGCTATTTGCAACCGGCCCCGAATACTCGGGGCAAACACATGCTGCCATCATCCTACACTATGGCTAATCGAAGCATTATTGGCCAGCCGCCAGCTGCCGGAAGCCCCCATTGCATATACCTCTTAAAGTCATGTTGCCCTCCTTTCACCTATCGGCATCTTACGCTATTGGTTTACTCCCAACTTATTTCGTTTTTTGTGGTTGATCCATTTTTGTGCTTTGTAGCTAAGATAAGCAGAGCCTGCGCCAATGGCTGCCCCTGCCAGAACATCACTTGGGTAATGAACCCCTAAGTGCATTCTGGAATAGCCAACTGCAGAGGCATACATATAGGAAGGGGCAATGACATACCATTTTGGAAAAGCCAGGCTTAGCGAAGTGGCTGTTGCAAAGGCAGCGGACGC
>DATGYU010000029.1:0-9229 GCA_035297625.1 Prolixibacteraceae bacterium | reverse complement strand
ATGCACGGGTAGTCAAAGATCCGTTGATGATACTTTTCCAGAAAAATACCATTACATTATAGAGGGGAACTCCATCAAATCCGGGAAATGTGATCTTTTTTGCCTTTATCAAAACCCTTTTCCAGACAAATAGTAATTTCCTGGTTATCAGTCCAGCCATTAACCCTGTTTTTCTATTCGTAACTGATGGATATAAGCGTTATTATCCTTATTCTTCAATAAAAAGTAAACCCTGAAAGTGCCAGTGCTGGTCACAAGGCTTCCTATAGCATAGCGTGCTCCGTCCTTTCCTCCCTGGTGAATAATGGTAAACTGCTTGGGCTTATTGGCTTTAAAAAACTCTGCAACAATCTGCCTGGCCTGTGATTTACTGAAAACATCATCATGGTTTTCAACCACCAGTTCCACATTCTGATTAAAAAAACCGGCCAACTGTTCATCGTTGCCATTCTGAATACTCATCACAATGTCGGTGGGAATTTGTGAGAAGGCAGGAATGGCCAGTACAAATACTCCAAGTAACAATAAGATTGCTTTGAACTTTGAATTCTTCATTTTTAATAATTTTCGTACCAATAATATTCACAGGGAATCATTACCAAAAACCGTGCAATTATTTCTTTAAACAAATACCTTTGTAAAAGTAACAAAATTCAAATGAAAATCTGCCTGCTGGTAATTGGAAAAACAGACGAGGAATATTTACGTAAAGGTTTGGAAATATTCACAGGGCGTATCCCTCATTATATCCTTTTCGAGATGAAAGTAATACAGGATATTAAAAACGCCAAAAATTTAAGTGAACAACAGCAAAAGGACAAGGAAGGAGAATTGATTTTACAGCAAATGCTCCCTTCCGATGAATTATTTCTTTTGGATGAACAGGGAATGGAGGTCTCTTCAGTAGATTTTGCACGATTTTTGGAGAAAAAGATGATCTCCGGTATCAAACGCCTGGTATTTGTCATCGGAGGGCCTTATGGTTTTTCTTCAGGTGTCTATGCACGGGCCAACGGAAAGATAAGTTTATCGAAAATGACCTTTTCCCACCAGATGGTGCGCCTTATTTTTACCGAACAGCTGTACCGCGCTTTGACCATCCTTAAGGGAGAACCTTATCACCATCAGTGACCTATATTTTTAATGAATGGTTTGTTCAAATAAATAACGCATGAGATGACGAAATACAGAAAATATTTTCTCCCCTTACTCTCGCTCTTGTTTTTTTTGGCAGCCGCCTTGCAGGAACATCAAACCCTTTCGCATAAACCTGAACAAAAACTCATTGAAAAGTTTCAGCAGACCTTGCTTCGTCAGGAATCCAAGCTTGCCGCCAGCCTTCTGGATGCTGAGAAAAGAATCATACAGAAAAAACCCTCGGCAAGTTATGTATCCATTTTCTCTGATCTAAGCCAGAGATGGGAAGAGGAAGGATTTGGCATTTTGGTTTTTAAAGATCAGGAACTGGTATACTGGTCAAGCAACCATTGTTCTTTTGCCAATTTGCTCTCGCACATATCCTCTAAAAATGAACTGGTCTTTTTACCCAATGGTATTTTCGAAGCCCAAAAAAGAGTAGTCGGCAATCATATTATAATTGGCCTGCTACATATCAAAAATAAATATTCCTACGAGAACCAGTTTTTGCAGAATAATTTTATCGAGCCCTTTGAATTGCCTTCGGCCTTTGTTATTGATTATTCAAAAGGTAAAAACACCTACGAGATCCATGATAATAACAACCAGTACCTGCTTTCGGTAACGCCCCGCGGAAACGTTACCTTTAATGATTTTCAGCTGTATTTCTCCGCCTTTTTATACCTGATGGGCCTGATATTTTTATTCATTACCATCTATCAGCGAGTGAACTATTACCATGGAGAGAATTTCATCCTAAAGATGTTCGCCCTTATGATCCTGCTTTTTCTGATCTACTGGATCCATATCATTTTCAACATCCCGACCATACTGAACCACCTGGAGATATTCAGCGCCACGTATTATGCCTATTCGCGCTGGTTGCCTTCCCTGGGTGACTTCTTTTTGATCACCACCATGTTTTTCTTCTGGAGCCTTATCTTCATCAAGGAATTCTCTGTCCAGGGCCGGAATAAAAAATACATGATCGCCCTGTCCTTTATGTTTGCCGCCCTGCTGTACCAGCTGGTGGGAATCATGATTGTCAATTTGATCAGTAACAGCAGCATCACCTATAAGTTAAACCGCATTACCGATATTGACCAATTCAGTATCAGCAGTCATTTGGCCATTTCCCTGCTACTCTTCTCTGCCTTTTTGATCAACCTTAAGGTGCTTGAAAAAACTATTCATCAGACTAACAAAAAACTCTTTTTACGCATTCATCTGATAGCCCTTCCACTAACAATTCTGTTGTGTATCCTTTTGCAGATGCCCCCGCTTTACCTGCTTGCCCTGTTTTTAAGCGTTAATCTGCTGCACAGCCAGATAAAAAGAATGCATATTGCCAGGTTTTCCCTCTCCTATACCATTTTATTTATCTCCCTGTTTTCTGTTGTAAGCCTCCTTATTATCTATCAGACTGTAAACAGGCGTGATATCCAGGTACAAAAGCTGATGGCCGTTACCTTAAGTTCCGAACAGGACCCCATTGCTGAGGTATTTCTTACCAACATGCAGAAACAGTTTAACGCCGATTCTATTATCCCCAAATTAGCCGTCCCGCCATATGAAGAACTTGAAAATTACCTTACGCGCAACTACTTTGACGGCTATTTCAGAAAATATGGTATTCAGTATACTTACTGTACGGGCAGGGATATTGTTATGATCCAGCCAGAAAACATTGCAGAGCCCTGCTTCCCCTATTTCGACAGAATGATTGAACGCTCGGGAACAAAAATACAGGGCAGTAACTTCTATTTCATGAATAATACCGAAGGTACGCTGGTGTATCTTGGAAAACTCCATTACCCTTTGGCCGATAAACCCGAAGGCTTTTCCATTTTTATCACCATGGATTCAAAGCCCATCTCTGAAGGCATCGGTTTCCCTGAATTGCTCATGGATAAATCACTAATAAAGCCCTTAAGATATAAATACCTTTCCTATGCCAAGTATTTTGACGATGAAAGGGTAGACCGTTCGGGCGATTATACTTACAACTATTACCTTCAATCGTATAATATTTCGGATAACGGTCAGGAATTTCAATTACGCCAGTGGGATGGATATAACCATGTCATTTATAAATTTGGTGAGAAGAATTATATTATTGTCAGCAACCAGGCCTTACGGGTGACGGATTACCTGATCTCATTTCCTTATCTTTTTGTCTTTTATTTTGTATTTGTCTTATTGCTGACCATTGTAGGCAATCCCAATCTGCGTAAGTTTATCATTCCCCAGGATCTGCGTTTCAAGATCCAGGTAGCCATCATTTCGGTGGTGCTGGTTTCCCTGCTCCTGGTGGCCGCTGGAACCATTTATTACAACATCCGCGAATATAAAAACCGACACCAGAATGACCTTCAGGAGAAGATGAAATCCATCTCCGGTGAAATCGACAACCGGTTAAACAATGTCAAGGATATTACCCCTGAACTGCAGGAATGGCTCTATGAAGAGCTGTACAAGCTGTCCAATATTTTCAAGACGGACATCAACATTTATGATGTAAAAGGGGAACTGATTGCCTCGTCCCGCCCCGAGATATTCCGTATAGGCATTACCTCGGACAGGATGAATACCGAGGCCTTTTATGAACTGTCGGAAAAGTACCAGCTTAATTACTTTCAACCCGAAGAAATTGGCAACCTTTCCTATCTCTCGGCCTATGAACCCATCATGAACAACCAGGGTGATTACCTTGGGTACCTCAACCTTCCCTATTTTACCCGCCAGGATGAGCTCCGGCAAGGCATCTCGACCTTTATCGTGGCTTTTATTAACCTGTATCTCTTCCTGTTCCTGGCAAGCGTTATTGTGGCCGTTTTCCTGTCCAACAAGATCACCCTGCCCCTTAGCCTGATCCGCGAGAAGCTCAAGGGCATCCAGCTGGGCAAAAAGAATGAAACCATCCATTACCCTGCCGAAGATGAAATAGGCGCCCTGGTACGCGAATACAACCATAAGGTGGAAGAGCTGGCAGAAAGTGCCGAGTTGCTGGCTAAATCTGAACGTGAAACCGCTTGGCGGGAAATGGCCAAGCAGGTAGCCCATGAGATCAAAAACCCCCTTACCCCCATGAAACTGAATATCCAGTATCTTCAAAGGGCCAAGGCGGAAGGTAAGGAACATTACGATGATTTCTTTGACAGGGTCACCCAAAACCTGATTGAACAGATTGATACCCTCTCGGGCATAGCCACAGAATTCTCCAACTTTGCCCAGATACCCAAGGCTAAAAATGAAGTGTTTGACCTTTTGGAAGTACTCAAGAATGTATGCGAACTTTTTGAGACCAATGAAAACCTGCACTTTACTTTCCAGAACCATAAGCTGAAAGAAGTAATGATCTTTGCCGACAAGGAACAACTCTCCAGGGCTTTCCTTAACCTGATAAAAAACGGCATCCAGTCCATCCCCTCAGAACAGACCGGAGAAATAGGCATCGCGGTCAGGCAAAAAGAATCTTTTGTACTGGTATCCATTAGTGACAACGGCACTGGTATCAGTGAAGAGGCCCAGTCCCACCTGTTTCAGCCAAACTTTACCACCAAAACCAGCGGCATGGGACTGGGACTTTCCATTGTGCAGAATATCATCCATAATTTTGGGGGGAAAATAACCTATGAAACATCACCGGAAACAGGTACCACCTTCTTTGTGGAAATCCCCAGGTACCAGCCCCCTGCTAACCATTAAAACAGTTTCAAATTCAAAGTTCCAGGTTTCAATCTACTGCACTTCACCAACTCCTAATCTCTCCAGAGTCTCTTTAGTCACTGGGATCGTTAAGTACCTTAAGGACTTTAGATCCTTAAGCCAGGCTGGTATGAAGGGTAAATTGGAATAAACTTTAATCATTAATCCTCATTTTCCCTTGCTAAATCTTACCAGCATAGAAGCATGAGGCTCCAGCATTACGGTAAGCTTTCCCTTTTCCAAGGCTTTATGCTGACCTGTCCATAAGTCTTTTACCTTGTAATTTCCTTTTATTCCCAGTTCGGCAAGGGTCACAGATATTGGTAAGGTTTGGCTGTCGTTGATGTTGAATAGGGCCGCATATTTATCCTCAGTGCCCGGAACATTGGCTGCCCATACAATTAGCCCGTTTTCTTCTTTTAATTGCCTGTTTCCGTCGCTGTGCTGATTAACGGCCAGCACCTCATCATTGGTTAGCAATGAAAGGGTGAACTTGTCATTACTGGGCAAATCGCCTCCAAACATCAGGGGGGAACGGAAGATAGCCCACAGGTTCATAAGTGTATATTGCTCTGCAGGGGTAAAGCCGCTCATACGTTCCCCTCCCCGCTCTCCACGAATAGAGATTTTTCCCAAAGGAAGCATGTCGGCATCCGGCCAATGACCCTCACCAATATAAGGGGCCCAGTCGGCACAACGCTTAAACTGGGGCCTTAGGGCATCCCAGTTGTCCCAGAAATCATCGCAGATACGCCACAGGTTGGCGTGGTTCATTACATGGCCACCCCTTTCCAGCGGAGTGGCTCCCGGAGAGGTGGAAAATACCATAGCCCTTCCCGAATGGTCAATGGCCTTGCGGATCATCGCGATCTCGCCATGGTGGTATGGCCTGGACAGATCATCCACCTTCACGTAATCGACTCCCCAGGAGGCATACAGCTTAAAAATGGAATTGTAGTATTCCTGCGCTCCTTGTTTCAAGGTGTCAATGGTGTACATGTCGTGAAGCCAGGAGCATTGCAGCTTATCGGAATAGATATCCGAAGCTGTAAGACTGCTTCCCATAATGGGGCATTTCTTTTTCACGGCCAATACAGGAATGCCTCTCATTAAATGGATACCGAATTTCAATCCTTTGGAATGTATATAATCGGCCAGCGATTGAAAGCCACGTCCATCGGCCGCTGAAGGAAACTTCTTAATGGCAGGCATCAAACGACCATATTCATCCATGGTATAAATCGGGTCCTTTTCATTATAGCCGCCCGCTTTATCGTTTTCAACAAACCAGCGGATATCCACGATCACGTATTCCCAGCCATGCTGTTTCAGATGCTGGGCCATATAATCGGCATTAGCTTTAACTTCTGTTTCGGTAACCGTTGGTCCGTAGCAATCCCAGCTGTTCCATCCCATGGGAGGTGTTTTGGCCCATTGCCAAAAAGCCTTATCGTTACCGGCTGTATTGTTTTTTGAAGTCTGTGGCCTGCCGGAAGTAGCGCACAATATTGAAAAGATCAGAAAAAGTAATGTCCTTTTAAGTGTCATTGGCTGTTAATTTAGAACTGAGAATTCGGGTTAATTTATTAAGTGTAAATATAACATTTATAAAATATCCTGAGCTCTCTGTCGATCATTTTTAGCTTGGTGACCTTTGTGTAATTCCCTTTGTAACTTTTTTGGTTAAACTTTTTCTTATTACCGGCCACCGATTGCTCTAGTAATAAAGTGATAAAATTTCTGTATATTAGTTTGTTAAAAGCTTTGCTACAAGTGATGTTGCTCTTTTAAAAGAACCAGGAGACTTTACGTAGTTTCATTAATATTTTCTATAATGATCAAGGAAATTATTCATACTCCCATTCGGTCACAAACCCTATTGCCCGGGCAAAAGCCTGTGAACAAAACTTCCAACTACCAGTTGACAATCATTGTTCCGGTCTATAATGAGCAGGAAAACATCTATACCCTGGAAGAAAAGTTGTCGTGGTACCTGCCCCAGTCGCCCCTAGCCGCCTGCGTACTTTTTGTAAACGATGGCTCCACCGATTTAAGCAAACCTCGTATTGTGGAAATTTGCCTACGGCAAAAGCATTTTTACCACATGAGTCTTGCCAAAAACTCAGGATTGAGTGCTGCCCTGAAAGCTGGCATTGAGCATTCCTTTTCCCCCTATGTAGGCTATATCGATGCCGACCTTCAGACCGCCCCACAGGATTTCAATCTGCTGATCCCCTACCTGAAAGATTACGAAATGGTTCTGGGTATTAGGGCGGTGCGCGAAGACAAGTTTATCAAAAGGGCCTCTTCGCTCATTGCCAACAGCTTTCGACGCTTGATGACCCAGGACGGCATTGCCGACACAGGCTGCCCGCTGAAAATAATGAAGACCGAATATGCCAAACGCCTACCCCTGTTCAACGGGATGCACCGCTTTATGCCTGCCCTGATTCAATTGCAGAATGGCAAGGTTAAACAGATTCCTGTGAGGCATTTCCCGCGTGTGGCCGGAGAGTCAAAATTTAACCTTCGCAACCGGCTGATAGCCCCTTTTCTTGACTGTTTTGCCTTTCGCTGGATGAAAAAAAGGTATATCAACATCCAGGTAACAGACATCAATATCGATTAATATGATTTTTATTATAGGTTTCATCTCCCAGGTACTTTTTTTTACCCGTACCCTACTGCAATGGATTCTCTCCGAGCGGGCCAAAAGGGTATTGTCCCCTACCATTTACTGGGTGCTGAGCATTATTGCCTCCTACCTCTTTTGCATCTACGGATGGTTCCGAAACGACTTTGCCATCCTTCTAGGCCAGGTGATCTCGTACTATATCTACATCTGGAACCTTAACGAAAATGGAGTGTGGAACAGAGTCCATCCCCTGTTAAAAGCCATCCTGGTTCTTACCCCCGTGGCAGCCATCGGTTATGTGTTTCAAAACGGCCAATACTTTGTTCAGCACTTCCTTTCCCATCACAACATACCGCTTTGGCTGCTCATCTTTGGCTCCCTGGGCCAGATCATCTTTACCCTTCGTTTCGTGTACCAGTGGATCTATTCCATGCGCCGCAACGAATCACTTTTGCCCCTGGGTTTCTGGCTGATCAGCCTGATTGGATCAGGCATCATCGTCATTTACGGAATGATTCGCCTGGATCCTATTTTAATACTTGGTCAGTCCGTAGGCTTTATTGCCTATTCGCGCAACATCATCCTTTACCGCAAGGAAATAAAAAGGGGTTATTCCCAAGAAGCAGCTTCTTAATACACCCGGACAAGGTATGTACTCTACCTGCTGGCTTTGACCCCCTTATTCATTATTTTTTGTTCCTTATTAAATATTCAATAAGAGACCTCCCTGCCAATTGCTTTTTGACACACGGGAAGAGGATTATAGCAACTATGGTCCAATGAAAAATAAACACTTAGGGCACATAGGATAAATTTAATCTATAAGCCCTATTATTAAAAAAGGAATAATGCGAATCATGGGTTAAGCAGGATGTGCTAAAAAACTCAACATGGCTAGTCATTGAGGCATCCATCTGTTCCAATAAATAATCCATAGCTTACCATCAAAGTCCAGGGTAAAGTAGTATCCCGGATGTATCACGTTTGGTATTTAAATACTATTTATATACTATTGTAATACTAAAATAAAGGTTTTAGTATTACAATAGTATATAAATAGTATTTAATATCCATACCTGGTCCAACTGGATTTACTATTTGCAGGAAGGAGTTTATTATTGGAATGGTATTTGGTATGATCCTATTTAAACGGCTGGTCCTCGGATCAAATTACCAGCCAAAGCCTTGTTAAGCGGTCACTTATCTGCCAGGATAATACGTGGTAATCTTCAAGTTTCAACCCTTGATTCGCATGAATAGGAAACAAGAAAGCAGTCTTCTTTTTTGGATATTGGATATTTCTTTTTTCCATTCCACGTCCGTCAGTTGAATTTCTCCCACTTTTGTTTTTTCTTGCACGAGGGAAATATTTTTTGTTATCTTTGCGCACCAAATTAATGAAATGCAATGATCGGTCGGTTGGCCGAGTGGCTAGGCAGCGGTCTGCAAAACCGTGTACGGCGGTTCGAATCCGCCACTGACCTCCATCTGCAAAAGACTCCTTGATAACCAGGGAGTCTTTTTTTATGAAAAAAACCTCCCTAAAATTGAATTTGGAATAATTGTAAATATGGAGAAGCATAAACCCAGTCAGGTCCGCTAATCTTATCCACTAAGCAATTCTCATTTTCTAATCTGATAAAGCAGTTGATCTCACAACTATAAGCAGCAGATACAGGCTCACCTGTTAAAAAGCACCAGTCAGAAATTAAGCTAAAAGTCCAACAATCCTCCCTTAAAACAGCATCC
>DATGYU010000028.1:0-1746 GCA_035297625.1 Prolixibacteraceae bacterium | reverse complement strand
ACAAGGAAAGCGGCTTTTTGCCCGAGTGGGCCAGTCCGGGCCACCGCGACTGCATGATTGGCTCCAATTCGGCTACAATAATTGCTGATGCTTATTTAAAAGGCGCCAGGGGGTATGATATCAATACCCTCTATGAGGCCGTTTTGAAAAATACAAAGACAGAAGGCCCGCTCACCTCCGTTGGCCGCAAAGGGGTGGATTACTACAACAAGCTGGGATACGTTCCTTATGATGTGAAGATCAATGAAAATGTGGCCCGTACCCTGGAATATGCTTTTGCCGACTGGACCATTTACCAGCTGGCCAAAGAGCTAAAAAGACCACAAAATGAAATTGACCTTTTTGCAAAAAGGTGTCAGAACTACCGCAATGTATTTGACAGTGAAACCAAGCTGATGAGGGGTAAAAATCTGGACGGGATGTTCCAGAAACCCTTTAACCCCTTTAAGTGGGGTGATGCTTTTACCGAAGGCAACTCTTGGCATTATACCTGGTCAGTATTCCATGATGTGCAGGGTTTGATTGACCTGATGGGCGGCAAAAAAGAATTCGTGCATATGCTGGATTCCGTATTTGTGGTACCCCCTGTTTTTGATGACTCTTATTACGGGGGCGTAATTCACGAGATCCGCGAGATGCAGATCATGAACATGGGAAACTATGCGCATGGCAACCAGCCCATCCAGCACATGATTTACCTTTACAACTATGCCGGGCAGCCCTGGAAATCGCAGAAATGGGTGCGTGAAGTGATGAACCGTCTTTATGCTCCAACGCCTGATGGCTATTGCGGGGATGAAGACAACGGGCAAACCTCGGCCTGGTATGTATTCTCGGCCATGGGATTTTATCCTGTCTGCCCCGCAAGCGGCCAGTATGTAATAGGCGCTCCCCTGTTTAAAAAGATCACCCTGAAACTGGAAAACGGGAAACAGGTAGTAATCAATGCCCCGGAAAACAATGCGGAAAACAGGTATATCCAGTCTGTTGCATTTAATCAAAAAGAGTATACTAAAAACTTTTTAAAGCACAGTGAACTGATGAAAGGTGCTACCATTGACTTTAAAATGGGGGCTAAGCCCAATATGAAAAGAGGGATTGGGGAAGAAGATGTGCCGTATTCGTTTTCAAGGGAAGGGAAATAAAGAGCCTGATCGTCGATAATAATACTTTATACCTCGTATGTTTGTGGAATTGGTTGTTAAGCTCAAATATAACAGAAAATGATAGATTTGAGCTTATAACAGGAAAGGAAGCATGGGAATAGCATTAACACCTTGATAACCATTTTGGTATATCGCCTGTCAGATCCTGCGCCCATGTTTTTCTCTTTAGAGTCTGAATAGTATCTAAGAAATAAACCAGGGTGTTTATATTCAGCATATTTTACGAGGATAGACGGTAAAAGAGAATTTTCTTTCATAAAACCATAAACCTAAGTGAGAAAAGAAAATTTAGTGGTAGGGATAGACATCTCGAAAGATGATTTTCATGTTTGTGTAAAAGAAAGATCGGCAGATGGTAATGTTAAGGTTAAAGGCAGCCGCAGTTTCAAAAATAACAGTAGTGGTTTTTCGGAACTACTGTTATGGGTGTCAAAAAGAGTAAGCCCCGGTGTTCCCATCCGGTATGTGATGGAAGCCACCGGTAGCTATTACGAAGAGCTTGCTTACTATTTGTACCAGGCAAAGAATAAGGTGTCGGTAGTGCTTGCCAATAAAGTAAAACACTTTGCCAAAAGCCTGA
>DATGYU010000027.1:0-48759 GCA_035297625.1 Prolixibacteraceae bacterium | reverse complement strand
TATATGTTTTAATGTGTGAACTAATGATTGATAATACAAAGCAAAGGAATATTAAGCAAAAAAGCAGGGTAATTAAACAACTATTTTAGGTAATTTTCATGGAATATGTTTTTACTGACGGCTATAATTCAGAAAATGCTGTTAAAAACCAATAGTTTATAGCAGCATTGTTAGGTAATAATAAATTGGAATAATTGCGGTGGTCATTTTTGCCCTGAAGTCCTTAAAGTCCTAAAGGTCCTTTCTTCCTTAAACTTTGCCGTCAGGCACAGTGGCCTTAAACCTGTACTCCAGTGGAGTTAACTGGGTTTCTCTTTTAAAGAACTTTGAAAAATAGGATTGATCTTCAAAGTTAAGCTGCGCGGCAATTTGGGAAATGTTAAGGTTGGTATGTATCAGCAACCGTTTTATTTCCAGTATCTGCTTTTGAACGATGATCTGTGAGGAGGTCTTTCCTGTAAGCTGCCTTACGGTTTGAGTCAGGTGATTGGGCGTTACGGCCAACAGGGCAGCATAATCATTGAGCGATAAATTCTTCTGATAGTTTTCCTCAACCAGTTGATAAAAACGCTTTACCAAAATGTGGCCTTTCCCCTTGGTTTTCCGGTTATCTGAAGCCTTGTAACGGGAAGCACAGGTTGTAAGTATCAGATCAAGAAGGGAACGCATCATCTCAATGGAATAGTCTGGTTTTTTTAACTCGGCAATCCCTTGTGTGAACAGATTTTCTAAGAATGAAACATCCTGATCATTATCAAGTTGCAATGGAGGATTGTCCTGCTGGACAGTATAAAAGAAAGGGAACTCAATCAGGCTGTTTTGATCACTTCTGTTAAGGAGGTAGAAGTCGGCATTGAAAATGAAGATAAATCCTTCTATATCATGAGAGAATTCCAGTTTGTGGGCCTGCCCGGGAGACATGAAAAAGATACAGGGAGGCTTGATCTCGTAGTTGTTGCTATCGATTACATGGAAACCTGAGCCTTTTCCAAGATACAGCACTTCAAAAAAGTCGTGCCGGTGAGGGTATTTCACGCTGAAATGACGGTTGGCGTCAAACACCTCCACCTGGAACTGCTGGCTTTTTCTTTCGGGGGAGCTAAAGTTGTGAAGACTGTATACCGGTAACTGTTCGGCAGTTTGTTTCATAAACCTAATCGTATCTGTGGGTGGCTAAAAGTACAGATAAATTAATTAACTCAAGTTGCTTGCATCAAAAGGCCTAATCACTTGACCATCTTGTGCTGATAGCAAAAAGCGCTGCTGGCTGCTGGTGGATGGCAAGAAATGCTTCGATCAGCATAAGTTGAAGATGACACCAGCGTGTTTTTGCCAGAGGCCTGTAGCCAATCGTCAGGAGCTTTTAAAAGCTAAATATAATTTGTTGCGACTTTACCTTTTAGAACTTATAGCGAATTGCCCACATAAACAGTGGAATGGTCCCATGGAACGATGTCACCGTCGAAGGTTAGCTGTCCTGCACTTAATCCTGTCAATTGAGCAGTTGCTTTACCAGAGGAAGATACAGAAAAATGAACATCATAAATTCCGATAGGAGACATTACATTCATACGAACATAGAATGTTTTGTTTTTCTTATTCTCCTTAATTTGCCAATTGCTGATCTGTCCTTTGGCTGTCACACCACCAACTCCATTGGGGCCTAAACGGTAATTTGAACCAACCTGAATAATCGCTTCTGTCGAATCAACTGATACAAAATTGATTCCCGAGCTTACAATTGCCCGATTTCCATATTTATCCTGAAGCATATTTGCTTCCAGGACAAAGCTCTTATTCTCAAGCATGTCTTTTACATTATTGTATTGCTCTTCTATTTTTGCCTTGCGTTTTTCCCGCTTGCTAAGCGATGAATCAGCCGCTTTTGTCTGACCAATTATAAGATTGGCAGACAAGATGAAAATCAGGAATACTACTAACTTTTTCATGGCTTTATCCTTTTCTTTAATTTTGAAATTCTCTATGCAAGATTTGTTCCGATGTACAGTATTTTACGGCCTGATTTCCAATTATTAGTAAACTTTAACAGTCGTAAAATGAAAAGATAAGAAAGGATAATGCTGAAGCGATTGTTTGAAATGAACGACTTGAATTTTTGGCAGCTTGCTACTGGCTATTGGCAAAATCGCACGCACTAATATTTCATGCGGCATTTGCCAGTAGCCAGTAGCAAAAAGCCAGTCCTGTTAATGGTATATTATTCGCTTTTTCAGAAAGCCTTATACAAAGAGTTAATCTATTTGTTCAAGCAGCGAATCCCTTTCCCTGAGGAATTCAGACAACCTTTCCATGGTGCTGCGGGTGATGGCTACTCTTCCTGAGCGGTTAAACTGGGTTACGCCAAAGATGTTCAGCTCATCAAACAACTGCTGTGTTTCATGGGTGAGTCCCGTCTTTTCGATTACCACATATTCACGCGTAATCTCCAGGATGCGAGCTCCTGAATTACGTACAATCTTTTCAATCTTGTCTGATTCAAACAACTCTTCAATAGGAACCTTGTACAGTGCAATTTCCTGGCAGATCATCTCCTCGTTGGTGTTGTAATAGGCTTTTATCACATCCACCACTTTTTCGAGCTGCCCCACCACTTTCTGAACCCTGTCAGGTGTTTCCCTAATGACGATGGTAAACTTAAAGATGCCTGGTAAGGCGGACGCAGAAACGGTAAGACTGTCGATATTGATTTTGCGCCGTGTAAAAATGATGGTAATCCTGCTTAGCAACCCTATGCTGTCTTCCGAAAAAACGGTGATGATATACTCTTGTTTCATAATATGTCGTATTGTGTAAATGTTGTCTTTTTAACTTGAAACTTGGAATTTGGAACTTTAAACTTTTTTAGGGTTCCAGTAATATGTCAGAAACAGAAGCACCAGTAGGAACCATCGGGAACACATTGTCTTCCTTTTCTACCACCACCTCAAGCACATAAGGGCCTTTGTGATCAATCATTTCCTGAATGGCATCTTCAAGCTGATCACGCGAGGTGACCTTGCTGGAGGCCAATCCGTAAGCTTTGGCGATTCCTACAAAATCAGGGTTTTTCATCTCCGTAAATGAATATCTTTTTTCAAAGAACAGTTGCTGCCACTGGCGAACCATGCCAAGGAAGTTATTATTCAAAACGATAATTTTGATGTCAAGATCATATTGTGCAATAGTACCTAACTCCTGGATGGTCATCTGGAAGCCACCATCACCTGCTACGGCAAATACCACCCTTTCTTTTTCACCGATACGTGCACCCATGGCAGCAGGCAGACAATAACCCATAGTTCCCAAGCCACCCGAGGTAATGTTGCTGCGTGTGGTGTTGAATTTAAAATAACGGGAAGCAATCATCTGATGCTGACCTACATCTGTCACTAATACTGCCTGGTGGTTCGTTTTTTCTGAAGCAATACGAATCACTTCACCCATGGTCAAACCATTTTTTGTTGGATGCAGGTCTTTGGAGATCACCTTGTCCATCTCAATCTGATCGCAATCACGGAACTCCTGCAGCCATTCTTTATGGGAGTTCTCCTTTACATTTCCAGTGAGCATTTTCAGCGATTTCTTGACATTGCCCAGAACAGGCACATCCGCCTTAATGATTTTATTGATCTCTGCCGGGTCTATTTCCAGATGGATAACTTTTGCCTGTCGTGCATAGGATGCAACTTTACCCGTTACACGGTCATCAAAACGCATGCCCACGGCGATAATCAGATCGGCCTCATTGGTTTTAATATTGGGGCCATAATTACCGTGCATTCCCAGCATTCCAACATTCAGCGGATGATCGGATGGCATTGCTGAAAGGCCCAGCAAAGTCCATGCTGCCGGGATGCCGGTCTTCTCGAGAAACTCTTTTAGTTCTTCCTCGGCATGGCCCAGGATGACCCCATGGCCAAATAAGAGCATCGGCTTTTTAGCCTCGTTGATCAGATCGGCGGCTGCTTTTACCTGGAACGGATCAACGGGAAATTCTGGCAGGTAGCTCCTTATCTTGGTACATTTTTTATATTCAAAATCCAGCATGCCAAACTGGGCATCTTTTGAAATATCCAGCAATACGGGCCCCGGCCTGCCGCTGGTGGCAATATGGAATGCTTTGGCAATGGCTTCCGGTATTTCTTCTGCACTGGTAACCTGGAAATTCCATTTGGTAACAGGCAACGTAATGCTGATCACATCCGATTCCTGGAAAGCATCGGTACCCAAAAGGGGAGAAGCCACCTGACCGGTAATACATACCAATGGGATAGAGTCTATTTGTGCGTCTGCCAGCCCTGTGATGAGGTTCGTAGCCCCGGGACCTGAAGTTGCAAAGCATACGCCTGCTCTTCCGGTAACTCCCGCGTAACCTTCAGCAGCATGAATAGCGCCCTGCTCGTGACGGGTCAAATAATGGGTGACCTGCTGGTCAAAATCGTATAAAGCATCATAAATGGGCATAATCGCCCCTCCGGGATACCCAAAAATGGTATCTACCCCTTCCTCCAGAAGAGATAAAATAACAGCCTGCGAGCCACTTACTCTTTTCGTTGCCATAGTATACTGAGTTATATTTATTCTTTTTCTAATTAAAAGGGACAAACCCTCTGTTGTTTTATTTACAATTAGACGATTTACAATTTACTGTCGCTGAGAGTATGTTTAAATTGTACATTATAAATTGTCTAATCGTAAATCTTTTTAATATTCTACTGTTTATTTACAATTAGACGATTTGCAATTTACTGTCGCAGAGAGCAGGTTTAAATTGTACATTGTAAATTGTCTAATTGTATATCTATTTAGATCATTCTCACTGCTCCCTTATCGGCCGAAGACACCATGCTGGCATATGCCTTCAGCGCCTTGCTGATAGGACGATTCCTGTTAACCGGGGTAAAGGCTTTGTTGCCCCTGCTTAATTCTTCTTTTCTTCGTGCTTCCAATTCTTCATCGCTTACCAAAAGATTGATCTTTCTTTCAGGAATACTTATTTCTATCATATCGTTCTCCCTGATAAGGCCAATGGCGCCACCTGCGGCTGCTTCAGGGGAGATATGCCCGATGGATAAACCCGACGTTCCCCCTGAAAAACGGCCATCTGTAATTAAGGCACAGGCTTTTCCCAATTGCATTGATTTAATATAAGAGGTAGGATATAACATCTCCTGCATTCCGGGACCTCCCTTTGGACCTTCATAACGAATTACTACCACATCGCCCGCATGGACCCTGTCGCCAAGGATACCATTGCAGGCATCATCCTGTGATTCAAATACCCGGGCTGTACCTTTAAATTTATATACCGAAGGATCAACACCGGCAGTCTTAACAATACAACCGTCCAGGGCAATATTGCCAAATAAAACAGCCAATCCCCCGTCCTTGTTGTAGGCATTTTCATAATTTCTGATACAACCGTTAGCACGGTCCGTATCCAGTTCTTTATAATAGTTTTCCTGTGAGCCCATTACCAGGTTTCTTCCACCCCCGGGAGCAGATTTATACCTTCTGACAGCATCCTCCACTAATGTTGGAGCCATCACATCATATTTTTCGATGGCCTCTCCCAGGGTTGTGCCATCCACCCTGTGGGCTGATAAATCGATCATCTGCGCCCTGTCTAGTTCTGCAAGTATGCCCAGGATGCCACCGGCACGGTTGATGTCCTGGATATGATAGATGCCGTTAGGGGCTACTTTACACAGGTTAGGGGTAACTTTGGAAAGATTGTCAATATCTTTCATCGTGAAATCTACTTCACCTTCAGAGGCAATGGCCAATATGTGCAATACGGTATTGGTAGAGCCTCCCATGGCGATATCCAGCTTCATGGCATTTTGGAATGCCTGTCTGGTAGCAATGTTCCTGGGCAATACCTTGTTGTTACCGTTTTTATAATAGTCGTAAGTAATATCAACGATACGGTGAGCGGCTTCTTCAAACAAACGTTTACGGTTGGCATGCGTGGCTACAATGGTTCCATTTCCCGGAAGGGCCAACCCTAAAGCTTCTGCCAGGCAGTTCATCGAGTTGGCAGTAAACATACCCGAGCAGGAGCCGCAGGTGGGACATGCATTCTGTTCCACTTTGGTAACCTGTTCATCTGATACGGCAGCATCGGCCGACATGACCATTGCATCTATCAAATCCAGCATCTGCCCATCCACTTCCCCTGCTTCCATAGGCCCGCCGGAGACAAAGATGGTGGGAATGTTTAATCGCATAGCGGCCATCAGCATGCCCGGGGTAATCTTATCGCAGTTGGAGATGCAAACCATGGCATCTGCCTTATGTCCGTTGACCATGTATTCAACGCTGTCGGCAATTACATCACGTGAGGGAAGGGAATATAACATCCCATCGTGCCCCATTGCAATGCCATCATCAATAGCAATGGTATTGAATTCAGCGGCAAAACATCCTTTCGATTCAATAATCCCTTTAATATATTGACCCACATTGTGCAGATGCGCATGACCCGGGACAAACTGGGTGAAAGAGTTAACTATGGCAATGACCGGTCTTCCAAAATGTTCTTCCTTCATCCCGTTGGCACGCCATAAACTGCGCGCACCAGCCATTCGGCGGCCTTCGGTAGTAGTGGCTGATCTTAATTGTTTTTGCATATCCTGAGTTTTTAAATTAAAAAAGCCTTTCCCATGAAAGAGAAAGGCTTTTGTATCTTTTATATATATCATTACCAGCCTTCCTCTTATAATTTGAGAATGACGACGAGAAGGACCAGAATAATATAGATAGACTTCATTTTCTTTAATTTTTTTATTTATTCATTCAAGCAGCTGGCTATTGGCTGCTGGCTTCTGGCAAAAAAGGCTACTTTCATTTAACACTAACACCGATCGTTGCTATTCTCGCCCCCGAATACTCCAGGCTAGCTGCCGGTAGCCTTTTTATACTGCTAATTATATTCATTAAAAAAGCCATTCTTTTTATCTGAGAATGGCTTTTTTAATTGTTAAGTTCACATTATACCATTCTCATTCAGCACGAAGGAGGACCACCACGCTGTTAATGACTAGAGATATAATGCTAATATTTTTCATTATTGATTTCAGTTGATAGGACAAATATATAAATTAATTGGAAACACCAAAATTAATTTGTAAGTTAAATGATGATTTATTAATAAATCCATAAGATAATGCACCTGATTTGTGTAAAGAATGCAAGCTGTAGGAGGATAAATGCTAACTGCAGGTCTGGCTGAAAGGTCGGGGAGCCCAATGCAAAGAGCGCTGGGCATGGCGTTTGGGGCAAGAAAAACGCAATATCTTAGTCGGTATTCCATGTTCTGTTATCAACATCCCGTAAGCCTGCACTTCAATCCTTCAATTATTTGATCATTTACACTATCACATCGGGTAATATGAAGTAAAAATGACTTCCCTTGCCTTTTTCTGATTTCATTCCAATGGTTCCACCCAGCAATTCCACCAGGCTTTTCGAGATGGCAAGGCCTAATCCATTGCCCCCGTATTTACGGGTAAGGGATCCTTCTACCTGCCTGAACCTTTCAAATATTCTGGAATGATATTTTTCCTCAATTCCAATCCCTGTATCAATTACATTAAACTGAACGAATCGTCCGGTAATCTCTATCCCAATCTTTATGGTTCCCTTCTCTGTAAATTTTAAAGCATTCCCTATAAAATTAACCAGCACCTGTTTTATCTTGGTCTGATCACTATTAAGAAGGATATCATCCGCTGGCAAAACAGGCGATATCTGCAATTCGATTTTTTTGTTAAAGGCCTTCATCCGATATTCACTATAAATATCCTGTATCAGGCTTTTTGCCGAGAAAACATTCTTGCGCACTTCCACCTGGCCCGCTTCGATTTTGGAGATATCCATAATATCGCTGAGGATGGCCAACAGATTATTGCCTGAATCGGTAATAATGCGTGCAAATTCGTAGCGGTCGTCCAACTTGTAATCAGGGTTAGACAATAGCTCCGAAAAGCCAATAATACTGTTCAAGGGGGTCCGGATTTCATGGCTCATATTGGCCAAAAAAGCTGATTTCAAACGGTCGTTCTCTTCGGCCTTTTCCTTTGCAAGGATCAGGTCAGCCTCCATCTTCTTCCGAGCACTGATATCTTCTTTTATGGCAATATAGTTGGTGATCAATCCATCCTCATTTTTAATCGAAGTCATGGTAACCCATTCCCAGTATAATTCGCCATTTTTCTTTTTATTTTGAAATTCCCCGCGCCATACCTCACCCGAGGCTATGGTATCCCACATGTTTTTATAAACTTCAGAAGCGATCAACCCAGATTTTAATATACGGGGATTCTGACCAATAGCCTCTTCAGGGGTATATCCGGTAACTTCGGTAAACTTAGGATTTACGTATTCTATGGTACCGTAAACATCGGTAATAACGATGGTTGATGGGCTCTGTTCAATACTTTTCGTAAACTTTTGTATGGTTTCACTGGCTTTCTTCTGTTCTGTAATATCCCGGCCAATGCCTACCAATCCTGTTATAATACCTGTCTGATCATAAATGGGTATTTTGGACGTCACCAGCCATCTCTGCGCTCCTTGATTATCCAGGAATACTTCTTCACGATTAATTACGGCATTTCCGCTTTTCAATACTTTTAAGTCATCCAGGTATCCTCTTTCTCCAATCTCATCATTAAAGGTCTCCAAATCGGTTTTCCCCAATACCTGCTCCTCTGTGGATGCGCCAATAACTTCAAGATCTGCCTTGTTTGCCACCATTTTCCGTCCTTCATGATCCTTCACATAGATGGTTACAGGCAGATTGTCGATCAGTGTCCTTAACAGCTTCTTTTCATTTAAAATGGCTTCCTCAGCCTGCTTGCGTTTGGTAATATCATTGACACTGGTGATGAAATAAACAGGTTGGTTATTTTCATCTCTTTGTAAGGTGATGTTTACATCTGTCCAAATGATACTTCCATCTCTGTGAATATATCTTTTTTCAAAACGGTAAGAGGTGGCTTCTCCATTTAACATTGAATTGTTATAATCAATGTTCATTTGAATATCACCGGGATGTGTGATTTCTTTCCAGGTAATATTTGATATTTCTGAGGGAGAATAGCCCAGCATATCGGCAAAAGCCTTGTTTATTTTAAGAACTCCATCAATGCTGGTTACTGAAATACCTACGGATGAATTTTCAAATAAGCTTCTGAATTTTGATTCACTTTCTTTGAGTGCATCCTCTGCTTTTTGTCTTTGGGTGATATCCGTAAATATGCAATGGGTGCTTTTAAACTGCCCGTCATCATTATGTGCAATCCTTCCTTCATAGGATACCAGGAACTTGGAACCGTTTTTCCGGACCATTTCAAACTGGTAATCATGAATCTCACCTGCCTTGACAAAATGGTTAAACCTTGACTTAATAAGTTCTGCTGATTCCGGTGTCATAAAATCACCAAAGGGACGACCTATCACTTCTTCCCGCTGATAGCCCAAAGTTTTCAGCCAGGTAGGATTTACATCGATCAGCCTGGCCTGGTGATCCAGCGACTGGTAACTTAATGGTGCGTTTTCATACAACAGTTTAAAACGCTTCTCGCTTTCTCTTAAAGCATGATCTGCTTTTCTTTCCACCGACTGATCCCTGAATATCAAGACCACTCCGACAATTTCTCCATTGTCTGTTCGTATAGGGGCGCCGCTGTCAGCAATGGGATATTCGCTTCCATCTTTTGCAATCAGTACCGTATGGTTGGCAAGGCCCACAACAACACCTTCGCGCAGAACCTTCCGGACAGGTATTTCAACCAGGGCCCTTGTGCTTTCGTTAATAATATTGAAAACTTCTTCCAACGGTTTACCACATGCTTCCTGCTGCGACCATCCGGTGAGCTGCTCAGCCACCTGATTCATGATCTTTATTCTGCCTTCAGTATCCGTGGTGATGACCCCATCACCGATACTGTATAGAATTGTGCGGAAACGCTCTTCGCTTTCCATCAGGGCTTCCTCTGCCTGTATTTTTTTGTTGATGAACTGTGCTTGCCGGGCATTCTGATAGGAGATCAATGACAACTGTGTTGCCATTGTAAATAACACTTCAGCAATTTTATTAAATTTTTCCAAAGGCATTGGTGTCACCTTGTAGTAGGCTTCCATAAATGCCTGCTCATCAACACCAATTTCCCGGGCATAATCATGTAACCTTTGCGTATCGGTAGAATCGTTTCTGATTTGCCCAATCAACCAGTTGGCCACATGTCTGCCTCCCACCGTGATACTTGCCCCGGCATCAAATAACCCCCCGCTCAGGCAATGCATTACCGTGGGACCTGCGGCATTATGACATCCTATAATAGCATCCGAATGCATGCAGTTTTTCATCCCTTTTTCCGTTTTACGAATAAGGTCCTGACATAGGTAACTGAAGTTACTCGGTTTGGTGATAGGATTGCCTTCTGGATCGGTAATAAGGGAAGCAACTCCGAAGGCATCCGCAAACTGATCCTGGAGTTTTTGTAAATCAGCTACATCGAATAAATGGTCAAACGCAATATCGGTAGCATCTTCCAGAGGATGAGTCAATGCGGTAATTCTTTTCCGGAGATTTAATTCCATTGCCTTCGACCTGGCAAGTTCATACTCCAATTGTTCATTTCTTAACTGCAAAACCGACTGCATCCGAAATAACTGCATATGATTGTTCACCTTGAACTGGATTTCCTCTTTGCTAAAGGGTTTACAGATCACATCGTTCCCTCCTGCTGCGTATGCTTTTAACTTTAATAGCGGATCGTCGGGTGATCCAATAAACAGAACAGGCAAATGTTTTGTAGTATGGTTGGCTTTTAACAGTCGGCAGGTTTCATATCCTTCCTTATCTGATGTAGTATCAAGAATGACTAGCGCAGGAATCTTTTCATTAATCCTTTGAATGGCTGAATTTCCATCCACAGTTACAATAAAAGAACAAAGTTGGGATGCTAAACTGGCTTTTATATATTGGATATGATCGTGGATATTGCTAACCAAAACAATATCATTGGATAAGGACACTCCATTTACATTCTTTTCAACTCCTTCTTCGTATCGCATCTCTCGCAAGTTTCCTTATTAATATCAGAATAATTGGCAGAAAGCATCAGCAAATAGGTTACTGAAAGCTTGAAATCTCTTGGCGGGTTAAATGTAATAAAATGGTTTAAATAAAAATAGTAGAAATCAGTAAAATGGCTAAATTTAAGCCTCAGGATTTATATTTATTTTCAGGAATTTACTTTTTCTGATTTTTTATACCCTTTGTTTTAACAATACAAGGGGCATACCTGTCCCAATAATAATTCGTATATAATTCGTATATAGTTGGTACATTATTCGTTCATTATTCGAATTTTGTGGAATGATCATCGTATTATAATCGAATGAACAACGAATTATTACTGGAGCTGGTAGCACTAAGATATTGGATAGCATCCCCTTTTTCTATTATTGGGAGGTTCTCACATTCCTAAATCTAATCAATTGATGACTCGCTTCGTCCCACAGGCTTAATTTCATGGCCTTGAAGGTAGACATTAAGGTAATCGGTTTTACATCTTTAAACAAGTCATTTTCCGCCTGGCAACGTGCCAGATTATAGTTGGGTATCCTTGGGCTTAAATGATGTACATGATGAAAGCCAATATTGCCTGTAAACCATTGCAGGACAATGGGTAACTTTAAAAATGAACTGCCATGGATAGCTGCACTCTTATAATCCCATGTTTCTGATCTTTCCCAGTTAACGTCTTCAAAATTGTGCTGGGCATAAAAAAGCCATAGGCCAACTGCCTGCGCAATAAAAAGATGCGTTAAATGGATAAAAAGAAAAGCTTTTATCCCGATCAGAAAACTCATTCCCACGGCAAATGCTAAAATGACTATATTGGTAAGGTATACGTTCCATTTTGCCCTGGAATTCATACCTTTTTTTGTAACTCTGTTTAGCATGAAAATCAAGTATATCGGACCAAATATAAAGAGGATAAAAGGATTTCGCACCGTACGATACATGAAGCGCTGCCATTTGGTAGCACTGAGATATTCACTTACGGTCATGGTCCATATATCGCCCAGCCCGCGTTGATCAAGGTTAACGGTGGTTGCATGATGATCCGCATGTTGGGCATGCCATTTATAATAGGGCGTATGGACTATAAATCCACTGATAATACCAACTATATCATTGGTTTTTTTTGACTTAAAGAAGGAACCGTGACCGCAGTCATGAAAAATGATAAAGATCCTTACTAGAAATCCTGCCGCGATAATGGCAAGGATAAAAGTGAGAACATAGGAGATTTTAATGGTTAATACCATTAAAAACCACATGATCAGGTAAGGAATAAAGGTATTAATTACTTGAACTATACTTTTACGATTGTCAGGCTGGGTGTATTTCATGATCAACTTCTGCCATGACCTGTCATTGTTTACAACATTATTTACTGTTTGCATTGATATTAAATTTTAATAGAAAATAAATTACAGTTGCTGGCTATTTGCAACTTGCATCTGGCAAAACCCTGCTGCTAACCTCTTAAACTAATGTTTATCGAAGCACATCTTGTCAGATGTAAGCCGTCAGCAGCTCTTTTTGCTTATAATGCTAATTGCAAATTTAAGACGGATAAGTCTTTTATAAAAATTATAGGGATTAGTGACATTTAATAGTGACAAGTCCAATTGTCCATTGGTGAATAACAGCGTTATGTGGCGAATGACACTCGCCACATCGTCTATATGCTTTCCTTTAATTTCAACAGGTACTGCCGGGAAACAGGAATTTGTTCTTCAGATCCTTTGATAGTAATCCAATAATTGTTGAACTTTTTATTTAGTTTTTCAACATAAAGGGTATTAACGATACAGATTCTATGGCAACGGACAAAATTAGGGTAAGGTTTTATGAGCTGTTCTACATTTTTTAAAGTATTTCTTATCAGCTTTTTTCTTATTAGTTTATTTTCCATAAAAGCAATTTCAACATAGTTGTCCGCTGATTTTATGAGGGTAACATCTGAAACATGCAAGGTAAGGTTATCGGTGGAATTATCCGAAGTAAAAACGATTGATTCGCTGAGGTAATTCTGTTTTTGATCTTGTAATACTTTTTTGGTGTTGAACTTCTGCTCGGTTAGCAGAGCAATCTGTTGTTTTAAATCAATGATCTCATATGAAATCACCAAAACAACAGGGGTGGAAAGGCTGATAAGGATGATTTTAAACATGGTATAAAAAGTGATGCTCACATTGCCCACATAGCGTAAATAAAAGGCTAATGCTATGGAATCCATCACCATAATAATAAAACCACCTAAATAAGAAAGCATGGTCGGGTCTTGAAATGTTTGACTTTCAGATTTTATGATCCAAATTAATGCCGCTTTTACCAGTGCCATCGATAAAAAAACAATGATTGCCATACCGGCAATAATCAGCAGCCTGTTGTTGAAATCAAAGTGTTCAAGCGCAAATGGCTGGAAGAAAAGGATAAATAAGAATACCCCAAAGCTTATTTTGAGAAATAACTTTCGATCTTCTTTGATAAGGAGTAATATCTGTTCAAGTTTTTTATTCATAGAAGGGTTAATCAATCCATAAATTATTTAAAATGTTAAGCATAAGTTTGTTGCCTGTTATTCATTGGTTTTCCTTAATTTTATATAGGAAGAATGATTAAAACCATCTGTATTATTTTAAATGGAATTCATTTGTTAAAACCAACAAATCTGTCATTAATAGGTTTATTCAATCATTTTAATTAGTTATAGCTTTTTTCTGAGTGGGAATGCTATTTTTGTCGCACCTAACTAATAACTATTTACTCTGACCATGAAGTTTTTCGCACTGGCCATATGTATGGCTTTTTTTAACATGCTTTCATTAGCTCAGCCATTTCGTATCAATGAAGTGATGAGTTCAAACGGTGGTTTTATAACCGACAGTGATGGGGATCCTTCCGACTGGATTGAGCTGTATAATGCAGGATCGGCTTCTATAAATCTTACCGGCTATGGTTTATCGGATAATAAAAGTGAACCCTTAAAATGGGTCTTTCCTGCTTTTACTATAAATCCTGGCAGTTATCAGTTGATTTATGCATCCGGAAAAGATCGAAGGGACGCACCCGCATACTGGAACACAATTATTGCACAGGGTGATGATTGGAAATACCTGGTGCCTACTGCAGAACCAACTACTAACTGGCGTACCTCCACTTTTAATGACACTGCATGGAGTACCGGTAAGAGCGGTTTCGGTATGGGCGATAATGATGATGCAACGGTTGTCACAGTTACCCAATCCATATTCTTAAGAAAGAAATTTAACGTTGACAATACAGCCAACGTAAAGCAGTTATTATTACATATGGATTATGACGATGGCTTTGTAGCTTATCTGAATGGGGTAGAAATAGCCCGTGCTCAGATGGTTGGAAAGGGTAGTCTGCCGCGCTTCGACGCCATGGCTTCAGGACAGCATGAGGCTTTGATGTACAGTGGCTGGGCACCGCAGATGTTTGAAGTGAATAATCCTGCCACCCTGCTTAAAAATGGCGAGAATATTCTGGCCATCCAGGTGCATAACCAGGCTACCACTTCTTCTGATTTAACAGCCATCCCCTTTTTATCCATCTCAACTTTTGATAAACCGAATTCTCCAAGGATTGTGAGCCTCCTTAAGCTTAGCGCACCAGAATTTCATACCAACTTTAAACTGGATGCTGGTGGCGAATCACTATATCTGTCCAATCCATCCGGTATTCTTGTTGATAGTGTTAGGATCAGCCCATTGATGATGAATTATTCTTTTGGTCGTTCTGCAAAAGATTTCAGCAAGTGGATGGTCTTTACGGCGCCTACACCTGGAAAAGTAAACTCAGGGGAAGAGGTTATTGCACAGAAACCTGCCAGTCCTGTCTTTAGCATGACCGGGGGAGTCTATGCCACTGCTGTTAAGTTATCATTGTCTTCGCCAAATAAGGGCGATACGATCTATTACACAGTGGATGGTACCATTCCCACCAAAACATCTTTGAAGTTTACTGGCGAGATGAATATTCTTACTACTAAAGTAGTAAAAGCAAGGATTCTGAGAACCGGCATGTTGCCCGGTGACGTGGTAACCAATTCCTATATCATCTACAATAATAATAAACTGCCCGTTGTATCGATCTCCATGAATCCGGCTGACCTGTGGGATTACAATAATGGTATTTATGTGGATGGGCCAGGCTGGGATGCTCCGGATCCGCATTTTGGAGCCAACTACTGGAAAGATTGGGAAAGAGCCTGTCATTTTGAACTGATGGAAACTACGGGGGCAAAAGTAACTGAAGTGAATGCCGGGATTGCCATTTTTGGTAACTGGTCCAGGGCGAATGCCCAGAAGTCACTGGCCATTTATTGCCGTAAAGACTATGGTAATGATAATATCGAATATAAAATATTCAATAGCAGGCCTTTTGACAAATACAAAAACATAGTACTTCGCAATTCAGGCAACGACTGGAATAATTCAATGTTCAGAGATGGTTTGATGCATGGACTTACCGAAGGGCTGAATTTTGATCAACAGGCCTACAGACCTTCTATACTTTTTATAAATGGTGAATATTGGGGCATTCAGAATATCCGTGAGAAGATCAATGAGCACATGATTGCCCAGCATCACAAGGATGTTGACGCGGATAGTATTACTATTCTTGAAAATCAAGGAACAGTGATAACGGGTAAAGCGGATGACTATTGGACAATGTTCAATTTTCTTGAAAGTAACAGTCTGGCCACTCAAACCAATTATAATAAAATGCTTGAATACATTGATGTAAATAGTTTTATTGACTATTATGCATCTCAGATATATTTTCTAAACCATGACTGGCCTGGAAATAACATTCGGTACTGGAAAACCAATGATGCAACCGGAAAGTGGCGCTGGATACTTTATGATACTGATTTTGGTATGGGCAATTATAATACACTTTCTACAGATAATACATTGCAGGTAGCAACTGCAACAGATGGCGGAGGATGGCCCAATCCGCCCTGGTCTACTCTTATGTTGCGCAGGCTTCTGGAAAATCCTGTATTTAGGAATCAGTTTGTAAACCGTTTTGCCGATTTGCTGAATTCTAATTTCCGTGCTGATATTGTAAGTAAGGCAATAGATTTAAAAAGTTCAGCCATTTCACCTGAGATTGGCAATCATTTAAAAAGATGGTCGGGTGGTTCTAAAGATAATTGGCTAGCAATTGTTCAAAGGATGAAGACTTTTGCAACCAATCGCCCGGCCAATGTGTTTGGCTATATTCGTACAAAATTCAACTTCCAGAATACACAAATCGTTACAGCTCAGGCAGACTCCATGCAGGGACTTATCCAGTTGAATTCTCTGAAGCTTAGTAAATTTCCATGGAAAGGATCTTACTTTCCGGATGTGCCTATAACCCTTACTGCACTGCCTAAAGTGGGCTATCGGTTTGTAAAATGGACAGGAATCACTACCGGAAGCACCTCGGCAACTGTCAACGTTTCGCCTCAGGCCAACATGGTGGTAACTGCTATTTTTGAGCCTGATGGAAATCATTATGACGATGTGGTGATCAATGAAATAAGCTTTAATAACAATGGCGGTTCAGACCCCGGCGATTGGATCGAAATATATAATAAGGGATCATTTGATATCAATATCTCAGGATGGAAGATAACAGATTCAGATCCCAATCATCAATATATCTTTGCCGCGAATACAGTACTTAAAGCAAATGACTATCTGGTTCTGTCAAATGACCTTGCTTTGATGAACAATGTGTTTTCAGCGCAAAAGAACTTATACGGTCCGTTTAACTTTGGATTAAGCGCCACTTCTGATGCCGTTAAGTTATTCTCACAGGAAGGCCAGCTGGTTGATGAAGTCAATTACAGCAACATTTTACCCTGGCCAACCGCCAGCCTCGATAACCTTTGGTCGCTGGAACTGAAAAGTCCTGCACTGGATAACAACAACGGTACCAGCTGGGCTTTATCGGTTAATAATGGTACCCCCGGAGCACGTAATGATGCCTATGTCACCAGTGTTGCTGATGAAATTGCAGAAAATGGAAGTAACCAGGAGCTTTTGCAGAATTACCCCAATCCTTTCAGCGAAGGTACGTATATGGAATTTAAGCTGGAAAGACCGGGTAAATACGATATATCAATCATGGATATAAGTGGCAGGACGTTAAGAATCCTAAGAGGTGACGATGCGTTTTCTACAGTTCATACCATCTATTGGGATGGTAATGATGAATCAGGGAAAGCAGTTCCTGCTGGTATTTATTTCTATCGTTTAGAAACTGACACCTTCAGTGAAATGAAAAAAATGATTAAAGTAAAGTAATTAAGATTTACAGATATACCACCGACAAAGAGAGTATTGCTCCTGCAATACTCTCTTTTTTTTAGCCATTGTTTTAGGTCTGATTCACTTGATGAATTTCTAATTTAAATATATTCCATGTAAACTGTAAAGCCGAATAATTGATGCTTTATTTAAGTAAAATAAATAAATATGATCCTATAACTAATTAACTGAAAGAGCAGTAAAAAGGAAAAAGAAGAAGTAATTAATAGTTCTTTCAAAGATGGTAAATTACACGCTTCATAACATTAAAAGGGAATGCATATGAAAAGAATAATTTTTACTTTATGTATGTCAATCTTTTCCTTATCCTTTGTTAATGCCCGGCAAATTCCATGGGGTTACATGGCACCGGGAGATTCCCTTGTTTTATTCCATGACAGTTCAGACCCGCGGTTCTATGATCAAAGTGTGGTAACTCAGACTGCTCCCAGCACAGTAGTCACCGAAGCTTTTGATCCTGCCAGAACCAACGGAGATAAACTTCCTGTTGCCGCTACTCCTGTTAAAGGGGGAGCCAATGCTTTGAAACTACAATGGAATTCAGCTCCAGGAGGTGCCTGGAAGGCTTTGATAGCATCTGTTAAATGGCAGACATTTGACCTGACTACAATGTCTCACCTGAGATTCTGGATCAATTCACCCACAGTATTGGATACCACCGAACTGCCTGTGCTTTATCTGGAAGCAGTTACCGGAATCCCCTGTCTTACGGGCAAAATAAGGCTGGCTGATTATGTGAAAACAGGATTGACTGCCAATACCTGGACCCAGATAAATATTCCTCTTACAGATTTTTGGGCTAAAGATCTTTTGTTCCAGACAAAGGATGCTATCAAAGATCTATTCTTTTCTCAGAATGGAATGGATAATACGCTGCATACCCTTTATCTGGATGAATTTACTTTTGTCAAAACTACAGGCATTAATGTTCATGAGACCAATGAGCTGAATGCTTACTACGCTAATGGCGAAATACATTTTACCAACTATACAGGTCATGTAAAAGTATTTGACCTGATTGGAAGACTCATAACAGAAGGGGATGCCTTAAACGGATCCATTAGTGTTTACCTTGAAAAAGGTATTTATACGGTCAGTACTACAATGAATAGTACGAGAATTGAATTGCCATAAACGGCTGATTTTACTTAACTGAAACAAGGCTGCCTGTAGATAATTCAGGCAGCCTTGTCTGTAAAAGTTATTGTTGTGTTACAAACTTTTGAATAGCTGTTTTCCCTGAGTCTGAGATATACTTTAGTATATAGGCCCCCTGCAAATTTTGATCCGCAATTCTTTGAGAATACTGGCATCTGTTCTTTTCAATCAGAATACCTGAGATAGAATATAGTTCGTAACTGCCCCTCTCCATTGACACTATGGTTATCGTATTGTTTTGGTCAATATGAATATCAAAGAGCTTCTCTGTATTTGTCTGCTGTAATGTAACAGTGGTTGGTAAAGTTTCTGTGTCGTAAACATATCCCGCGTCAGGGCCATCCACCAAATCGCCATACAGTGTTCCACGTCCTGCCGTTGAAAGATAAACACGGCCATATACCCGCGGATCGCCTATCACCTCATTGGCATTTCCTGTTCCCCCGAATTCATGGTCGCTATCGTTTATGCGTACCCAGTTCACACCTTCATCATCTGATCTGAATACCCCCTCCGTGCTTCCCACAGTTCCCCAGATGTAAAGCGCCGGATAAGTATTGCCCTCAGCAGCTTTGCCAAACCCAATGGCTTCGCATCTGGCTACGGAAGAGACCTTTTTAAATTCTGTTACATCATTTACAATTACAGTGCGATAAAGGCCTGCACTTCCATTGGGCACCCATATGTCCCCTTCATGGTCAGGCGCTGCCCTGAATTTACGTACCTGAGTTAGGGTAGCGTTGGTTGCTGTCGTCTTAAATGTTAATCCTCCATCGGTGCTGATATATAGCTTTTGATTGGCTACAGAATAGAACTTCTGCCCGTTTACCCTGTCGGCAATAATGCGTTGTCCAGTAGGAAAACCTGTTGACTTTGTCCAGTTAAGCTTATCTGAAGTAGTATAGGCAGTTTGCCCGTTGGGACACCAAACAATGGCAGTACCATCGGCAGAAACAGCAATGGTGCCATCTTTGGCCCCTGTAATGGGAGCGGGCAACGCTTTCCATGTTTTTGCATTATCGGTAGAATAATAAGCACTGGACCCTGCACGTGCTACTACTGATGGTTTCTTTTCCGCAAAATCCACCGTAGCAGTTGACCCAATGGAAGGGTTGTGGCGCCCTAATGAAGGCGAACGGTCAAGGTTATCATGCCTGAATCCATCATAATCGCCAATGACGGAGATCAAAGGCGCTCCGTATGGAGGGCTTACCATATCAAGCGGTACTGTTTCTTCCAGCCCTTTCACCTGGAACTTCCAGACAGAAGTGGCGGCCGACAGGTTAGCGGTCATAAACAGCCCGTTGCCTGAGGTTACAAAAGCACGGTCTGCATTGAAGGGATCAATCTCTATACAAGCAGCCCAGTGAAGCGACAGTGGGCCTTGTCCTTTAACCTTTGAATCAGCCCATATAAACTCACCTCTGTCAAGTGTTATCTTTCGGCTGCTGAATAAGGCTGTCCAGGTAGCGCCTCCATTGGTGCTTTTATAAATTTCATCGCCATATACAGTTCCTGAGGAGGACCAGTTCTGTGCCCACCAGGTGTTGGTAGTTGAGGCAATCAGTATCTCGGGGTTGGTATAGGAAAATGAAATGCCACTCATGGCCGGAGCTGAGGATTTATTGGGGGTGATATCTGTCCATACCCCTTGGCTGATCTGGTATTTTAGAAGCGATCCCTTGTTAAGGCTTTCTGTTGAGCTGCCGTGAGGGGCCGCTCCATTGGCATAAGTGACGTACAGATAGCCGGTGGGAGTGACTACGATGCGCTGGGGCATCTTGTCTGCAGGCGTGCCTGCTAACGCGTTCCATGTCACTCCTCCATCTTCACTCATGTAAAGGTTAGGACCAGTAAGGGTGGAGACTCCCGCAAAGATACGCTTGGTAGGGGTGCCCGCTGTACCGCTTGAGGGATCAAAGGCCACGGTGCATATTCCATTGCCGTTGGCTGTTACAGCTGCCGGAAAAGAGCTTACCTTTTGCCATGTCTTTGCCATGTCGGTACTCTTCCATAGTCCATCTTTTCTTGATCCGCAGAAAAGAACAGTGGAATCATTGGGATCTACAACCAGCCGTTCACCGGTACCTCTGCCATAGCCATTTCCATGGATCATAAAAGGGACTACCGTCTTTTTGAAAGTATCACCATAGTCATCTGAATAGAATATGGCAGGGGAGGTGCTAAAATATTCAAGCCCGGCAGACATGTATACCCTGTTGGGATGCTGGGGGTCAATAGCTATACTCTCAATGCCAAGGTATCCTTTTTCCGTGGTGCTGATCCAGTCGGTCAAGGCTTTCCAGCTTTGGGTTTCTTCTACCCAGCGATAAGCGCCTCCAACGTCTGTCTTGGCAAATATCAGGTTCTGTTTCGTCGGACAGGTCACAAAGCCTGAGACAAAGCCCCCGCCGCCTATTATGACATTTTTCCACTGGTATTGATCTGCCCCGAAAAATAAATTAGGCATCAGCAGTAGCAGTAAACAAAGCTTTATTAAATTTTTCATCTTTAGGATTAGTTAGAACATTAGCTAATTACAATTTACTGTAACACCTTGCAAAGTTAGCTATTATAGGAGGAATGGGGATATTTGTTTTATTCATTCCTATAACAAATCAACCAAAATTGAGGCAGACATCCTTCCTTTTCAACTTAAAGTTAAAATCATCAATTGGGCTGGTTATCACTTCAACACCTCTTATGCAGGAAAGATTGTTAATTTTGCATTGGTAAAACAGCATGTAATGAAACTAGAGATACACCCCCAGGCCAAGGCCCTTATTTTTGATTTGGATGGCACACTGTCCGATTCCCTGCCGGTTCATATAGCAAGCTGGCATGTGGTATGCCAAAAGCTTAACTGTACGTTCGATGAACGTATCATCGTCGAGATGACCGGTGCCCCTACCATCAGTTTTGCAGAACGCATTAAAAAGGAACAGAACCTGGCCATTGATGCTGAAAAGATCGTAATGATGAAACAGCAGGAATTCAGAAGAAATATTAGTCTTATTAAGCCCCACGATGCTGTCATCAACCTGATGAAAAGTGCTTATGGTAGAATACCATTGGCCGTAGGTACCGGGGCCAGCAGGTTAAGTGCGATGCTCCAGTTGCAGGAACTGGGAATCGACCATTTCTTTGATACCATTGTTACCGCCGATGATGTCAGCTCCCATAAGCCAGAGCCTGATACTTTCCTTCAATGTGCCCTTCACCTTAATGTGGAGCCTAAGCATTGCCAGGTGTTCGAGGATGGCGAACTGGGCATGATGGCTGCCCGTAAAGCCGGCATGATCCTGACCGATGTGCGCCCTTTTGTCACCGATCCCTTTGAAGCGGCCTGATGTGTACTATCCATTGAAGGATTGAAGGATTGAATACTGCCTACTGATCACTGTTTACTTTCTCTTGCTAATGCGAATCAAGGGTTAAAAAGGTGCGAAGAACTTAATCGGGTATGTATTTTGGCTGTCCTCCGTTGCAACAAATGATTCTTTGTTTTAATAACTGACTTTAGACAAAGTGCCCTTACAGATGGACCAGGTTTGCTTCTTAAATACTATTTATATACTATTCTTATACTAAAACCTTAATTTTAGTATAAGAATAGTATATAAATAGAGTGTAATATCAATACCTGGTCCAGCTCGATTCACTCTTTGAAGGGAAATAGATATTATCCTTTTAAGGGGTTTTGTCACTATTCATCCATCCGCCTTGCAAGGGGAATAATAACCTGCCTAAAACAACTCATTTTTCTTCAAATTTTGACCCTTGATTCGCAATACTACTGATCGCTTTCCTGCATCAGGAATTCATTGATTTCCTTTTCAATCTGGTATTTGCTGATCCCCTTACCGATAAAGACAATCACATTCTCAAGCGGGTCATGTGGATTAATGACAGGCCCTTCTGTTAGGGAAGTAGTGCCCCCGATCGATTGGACAATGCCTATCATGGGATTATTTTCATAGTTCACAAGACCTTTTATCCTGAATATCTTTGATTTGTACAGCGAAGCAAAATAAGGAAACCATTCACTAAAGCGAGCTTCATCCAACAGTCCGCCAAAGCGGATGGTGAAGCTGTGAAAGTCGGACGAACTGCTTTCACTGTAGAATGGTTTTCTTAATCTTTTGGCAAACTCATCCTGCAATTGGGGTTGCAGCATATACAGGTGCAAAGAGTCTAACCGGGCATGGTCAGCCTTTACAACAATAGCCGTTTTGTTGAGTGTATTTAGTTTGCGGCAGATATCCTTTAAGGTATTGCCATCAACACTGCTTTGCTTGTTAAGGATGATTAAATCGCTTAAAATGATTTGTTTTTGAGGGATAGCACTGTTTGCATGTTCCAGGAAATTGGCTGCGTCAATAAGACATACCGTACCGTTTAATTCAAAGATGCGCTTAAGGTCTTCATCCTGGTAAAAAGGTTCTATAATGGGCGCCGGATCTGCCACCCCGGTGGTTTCGATGATTAAATGCTCCAGGTGATGATGTCTTTTTACCAGCTCCTGGAGGGTTAGGGAAAATTCATTGAACAGGGTACAGCAAATGCATCCGTTGTTAAGCTCCATGATTCTTTCGGGCCGGTAGTCGCTTATTAGCCTTGAATCAATGGAGATCTCCCCGAATTCATTCTCTATAATGCCAATCTTCACTCCATTGTTCTGCGAGAGAAGCTGATTGATAAAAGTAGTCTTACCTGCTCCAAGAAAGCCGGTAACGATCATAACAGGTATCTTTGGTCTTATAGGCATGTGCAATGAATTACATGTAAATAATAGCCTTTCTTCCATTAAAGTTACGCTATTTTGAAGTAATTTCCTTTACCGGCATCTATTTTTACATGCACAAACCTGAATTTGAAGTAAGGGTCGTTGTTATCCACGTACAAGCAGGAGAGTTACAAAGTGCCAGAGTGCCAGAGAGCCAAAGTGAAGGCACCTGAATACTCAGGTACTTTGGCACTTTGTAACTTTGGCACTTTGATGTTATATCAACGCACATTACCTTAAACCGAACCCGGATTATAAAGTATCTGAAGCATAATCTTATATTTATGCCTAATACTTATGCAATGTCCTTTAAAATGCTTAACTTGTAGGCTCTATCAGCTGATGTAATATTCTACCTGATAGTGTATTCCCATTATTAATGCTAATGATTAATTCTATGAAAAAATTATTTATCATGCTGCCTGTATTTTTATTCTTTATGTCTTGTGATTCCGGCAATAAGAAAGCACCCTCCATTCCATTGGAAGACTTTTTTAAAAACCCTGAGAAGACTGCTTTTCGTATCTCTCCCAATGGCGAATACTTTTCTTACATGGCTCCATGGGAAAAGCGCCTGAATGTATTTGTACAAAAGGTAGGGGCTGATTCTGCCGTACGTATCACCTCAGAAACCGCCCGTGACATTGCTGGTTATATATGGAAAGGAAACGACCGTGTGCTGTTTTTAAAAGATACAGGAGGCGATGAAAACTTCCAGCTCTATGGGGTGAATATTGACGGCACCGCGCTAAAAGGGCTCACGGTCTTTGAAAAGGTAAGAACTGACCTGATTGATGATCTGGAAGATGTGGAAGATGAAGTGATCGTTGGACTTAATAAGAGAAACCCTGAAGTATTTGATCCTTTTAGGCTGAATGTAAATACCGGAGAGATGACCCAGCTGGCCGAAAACCCGGGTAACATAGTGGGGTGGATGACTGACCATGATGGTAAATTAAGAGTGGCCATCACCTCCGATGGTGTAAACCAGACCCTGCTTTTCAGGGAAACGGAAGACCAACCTTTTGCTCCTCTGTTGACTACCAGCTTTAAGGAAACAGTATCTCCTTACCTGTTTACTTTCGACAACAAGGCATTATATACTGCTTCCAATATTGGGAGGGATAAAACAGCGCTGGTAATTCTGGACCCTGCTACAGCAAAGGAAAAAGAGATATTGTTTGAAACTCCGGAAGCGGACATTGAAGGGGTTGAATATTCCCGCAAGGATAAGAAGCTGCTATCCGTTTCATGGGTTACTGATAAGGAAAAAGAACATTTCTTCGACGCTGATGCCGAAGCCATGATGAAGGACCTGAAAAGTAAGCTAAAGGGATACCAGGTAGCCATAGGAAGCCATAACAAGGCGGAAGATAAGTTCATGATCCGCACCTACAGTGATAAAAGCCGCGGGGCTTATTACTTCTATGATAAAGCCACCAAAGAGCTCAAAAAGCTGGCTGATTTGAGTCCATGGCTCAATGAAAAAGATCTGTGCGATATGAAGCCAATCACTTATAAATCGCGTGACGGACTGACCATTCATGGATATCTTACCCTTCCCAAAGGCTATGATTCAAAGAACCTGCCTGTGGTTATCAACCCTCACGGAGGCCCCTGGGCACGTGATTACTGGGGATTCAACTCAGAGGTTCAGTTCCTGGCTAACAATGGCTATGCGGTGCTGCAAATGAACTACAGGGGCTCTACCGGCTATGGCAAGGAGTTCTGGCAGTCTTCCTTTAAACAGTGGGGCAGAACCATGCAGAATGATATCTCTGATGGCGTGCAATGGCTCGTTGACCAGGGTATTGCAGACCCTAAACGGGTAGCCATCTACGGAGGCAGCTATGGCGGCTATGCTACCCTGGCAGGCCTTACACTTTCTCCAGACCTGTATGCCGCAGGGGTGGATTATGTAGGCGTTTCCAACATGTTTACCTTCATGAATACCATACCTCCTTACTGGAAACCTCTGAAGGACATGTTCTATGAAATGGTGGGCAACCCCCATACGGACAGCCTGATGCTCAGGGAAGTGTCTCCGGTATTTCTTGTCGATAAGATCAAAGCCCCGCTGTTTGTGGCCCAGGGGGCCAATGACCCCAGGGTGAATAAGGCTGAATCGGATCAGATCGTCCAGGCACTAAAAGACCGGGGCATCGATGTGGAATACATGGTCAAGGATAATGAAGGACATGGCTTCCATAACGAGGAAAACAGGTTTGACTTCTACCGCTCCATGCTGGCTTTCCTGGATAAACATTTGAAACCGGAAGTGAAAGATACCGTTAAATAGCTTGAACTAATATAAATAAGGAACAAGAAATAAGGAATAAGAAAGTAAAAAAGAGCGCTCTTATACTTTATTATTTCTTATTTCTTGTTCCTTATTTTACATTGAATATTGGATATTCTTTTACCATTGTCTTTTTACCACATTCTTTGTCTGTACAAAGTTGATCCTGATAGTATCATTGTCCACAGGCATATTTAGTTGAATATAGGAAGCATTGGGAGCCAAGGGCACCAGCAGTTTGCCATGAATTGAGTACCCTGTGTCAAGATTGGTCTTTCTAATTGTGGTTGATCTCCAGGTGTCGCGAAGCTCATTTAAATCGATGGCCTCAAACCGGTTCTCCTGCCCTTGAGCAATGGCGGCCGGCAACAGGTCGGTTCGGAAATAATCGTTTCGGGGATTATGGTCCGACATTACCGCCACGCCGGTAGCGATGTCAATGCCGGCTGCCAGTAATGTCAGCCCCAACTGGTTCTTCTGTCGGTTTTTATTGATGGCAATTTCCTTGTCCAGTTCTTTAATTTTCACCTCAGGGTCAATGGCATACAGGGTATCCCTGGTCAGGGGGGCAAAAATCCCGTTAAGCGGTATGCAGAACATGCTGGCAGGATCCACCAGATAAGGCATGTTGGATCGGTTGGTAATTTCAACATCAAACAAATAGTAGGGGTAATCTATTTGGTCAAAACCCACCTTGGCAATGATGCCAAAAACAGAATCCCCAGTAAACTCCTGGCCATAAAACCAACTGGTCTGTTCTGATTGCGGTTTTAGGCTGATAATGGTCCTTTGAGCAGAACAACTTGCCAATAGTAATACTATGAGCAAACAAATCGGATAATATAGTGGTTTCATGGCTTAAATGTTTTAGAATTTATTTTCAAATATTATGCCAATAAGAAGTTTTGCAGGCCTCTATTTACCGAAAATCCATGCATAACTTAAAAAGGGTAACTTTACATCATAGTGATAACTTATCCAATACCATTTTACTGTGAAAATACTTTCAAAGATATCGATCATTGTTTTACTGGTTATCATTACCCTAATAATAGCAGGTTTTCTTATTATGCGACACGAAAGATTCGGAAAAATAGCCACAGGTGCCCGGTTGGAAAGGATACAAAAGTCATTAAACTACAGGGAAGGACAATTTCAGAACCAGCATCGTACGACGATGATGGCAGAGGATGTGAGTACCTTTGCCACAATGAAAGAGGCGCTGTTTAACCGCAGTAAACGCAACAGGCCTACCAGTGCTTTGCCTTCTGTTAAAACCAATTTGTTATCCCTTGACCCCGGTAAAGAGGTATTGGTATGGTTTGGCCATTCTTCTTATTTTATGCAACTGGATGGGAAAAAGATACTGGTCGATCCGGTATTCAGCGGCCATGCTTCTCCTTTTTCATTCATGGTAAAAAGCTTCTCCGGAAGCGATATCTATACACCCGATGAAATACCGGATATCGATTACCTTTTTATCACCCATGATCACTGGGATCACCTGGACTATGAAACCGTGCTCAAGTTAAAGTCCAAGGTAAAAAAGGTGATCACCAGCCTTGGGACGGCTGCCCATCTGGAATACTGGGGCTTCGATACTGCTAATTTCGTAGAGTTGGATTGGTTTGAACAGGCTGTGTTGGATTCGGGATTTGTTGTAACAGCAACACCCGCCCGTCATTTTTCAGGCAGGGGATTGAGAAGAAACAAGGCGATGTGGGCTTCCTTTGTATTTCAAACTCCTCATAAAAAGATCTATATAGGAGGCGATTCAGGCTATGATACCCATTTTGCGGACATTGGCAATACCTTTGGTCCTTTTGACCTTGCATTGCTTGAATGTGGCCAGTATAACTACGCCTGGCGCTATATCCATATGATGCCCGAGCAAACAGTCCAGGCAGCCATCGACCTGAAAGCCCGAACATTTATGCCTGTACATTGGGCAAAATTTGCCCTTGCCCTCCATGCCTGGGATGAGCCCATCATCAGGGTCACCAGAGAAGCTACCCGCTTAAACGTGCCCATCGTCCATCCTATGATTGGAGAAGAACTGAACCTGGACACGCTGTCCACAACCACTGAATGGTGGCAGGAAATCGAGTAAAAAGGGCAAGGAGCATGGGGCATGGGGCAAGGAGCTTTGTTCTCTGGTTTCCGATCTCTCTGCCCCAAGCTCCACGCCCCACGCCCCATGCCTTTAGTAATGCTGTAAATTTTAAATCCTCTAACTGCAAATCCCTTTACTCCCCAATCTCGTGGCTCAGGCAATGCAACGTGCCCAGTCCCCAGACAAGGTCAACGGCATTGATGCCAATAACATCACGCCCTGGAAACAAATCGGTCAGGATACCCAATGCCTTGTAATCGTTCTTATCGTTGAAGGTTGGCATCAGCACACAGCCGTTGGTCATCAGAAAATTCACATAGCTGGCCGGCAGGCGAAGGTCTTCAAAATCAATGCGCCCCGGCATAGGCATGGCTACCACATTCAGCTTACTGCCATCTTCCAGTCTTGCATCTGAAAGTATTCTTAAGTTGGCTTCCAGCTTGTGGTGGTTGGGATCAGCCGTATTGGCTTCCTGCACTGCCACTACTGTATTGGGGTTGACAAAACGGCAAATATCATCCACATGGCCATGAGTATCATCTCCTTCAATACCTTCACCCAGCCAGATGGTATTGGTAACGCCCAGGTATTCGCGGAACACATTCTCATAGTCTTCCTTTTTAAAACCTGCATTGCGCACCTGCTGTACGGGGTCCATCAGACATTCTTCGGTAGTGATAAGCGTTCCCCGGCCATTCACATCAATGGAACCCCCTTCCAGTACTACCAGCCTGCCGTTGTACATGGCCGGTGTTACCTTGATGCCCAGGTGATGGGCCACTGCTGCCGGGATGCCCTGGTCTTTACGATGGTTCTTATACTTGGCCCATCCGGTAAATCCAAACTGGATAGCCTCACGGCCTCCATTGGCTGTTTTTACGATGGCAGGACCCGAATCACGCATCCAGTTACGGTTGGTATCCTTCAGGATATAACTTACCATTGCCGGGTCGACATGGGCCTGTTCCAGCATACCGGCTACTTTTTCCCTGAATTCATCGGATTTTACCACCAGCACCACCGGTTCAAAGGCGGTTACCTTCTTGATGATCTCTACAAAGGCCCATTTAATGGCATGGTATTTTCCCGGCCAGTCGCGGCCTTCAGAAGGAAAAGATAACAAGGTAGCCTGGTGTTTTTCCCACTCCGCGGGGAATCGTCTATTCATGGGATTCATGGTGTTTGTTTATTAGTTGAATTTGTGTTGATGATTTTTTTGTATTGATAACAATTAACTTTTACAGCATGACTCAGTACTTAAGGATGAAGCTTCCCTTATCCATGACCGGAAGTTGCACGGTCCATTCATCATACCGTACTACCGGCTCCTGAACCATGAGTTTTCTTCCAATGGCACGATCTTCCTCAGAAGGTACCAGTCGGATGTATAGCTTATCCAACTTATTCCAGGCCTGCAATTGTTTGCCGGTCGACGTATCGTTTCCCAGTGCCGCGCTATAACGGTAGTCAACCTGTATTTCTCTCTTGCTGGTGATAAAAGACTTAACATGTAAATCAAACGTGCCGTATGCTGTTGGGAAGCGCGTAAGCTTGATCTCTTTGCCTTCCTTGAGCCATTCGCCGGGGATGGCCGACAAAAAGAAGATTCCCCCGTTAGGAAGCCCATTGGCATCTTTCATTTCATCCACAAGGCTTTTGCGAATAAGCATCAGACCTTCACCCGCACCTGCTCCCAGTGGCTCCGTGAAAGAGTTATACCCCTTGAGATAACGATCGGCACTGTACATGCCAAAATTCCAGGGCGCTTCCCTTACCACACGTTCGTAGTCCAGCCTGTCAAGCCGCTCGGGGTAAAAGCCCGATACTTCAGGCACCGTATGGCCGTTTTGACTGCAGGCATGTATCATGAACGATTCCAGAGCTGCCAGTGTCTTGGTCCTGTGGGCAATATCCTTCTTGGAACGCTCAGCCAGCTCATTGACCGTGCCCACTGCATACACGGCATCCAGACCTGAATAAAAGCGTGGAAGACCTCCAAAATGGCCTCCGTGTTGCTCCGCATAGTCAGTGATCCATTCACTCGGAAGGGATGGGTCCTGGTACCTGAGCACTTCAAGATGTAAAAATAAGGGTGCAAAAAGATTCCAGTAGTTGCCCAGGGGATCTTCCGTGAGCCTGTTGTATGGCCCCTCATTGTTCCCCTCCCTATGGTTGAGCTCGATGGCAAAAGGCAGAAATACCGGCGACGACTTCTTGTCCGCTACCTCATTGATCACCTCTGTCAGGCGTTTCTTAAAGTCAACAGCAGCTATGTTGAAATCAGTGATGGCTGGTTGAAGATCCGTCAGTCCTGCCCGGTGAAAAACGTCGGCTGTTTCCAGCAAACCTTTCAGGCAGGTCGCACTGGAATAGAGGCTGTAGGCCGGGGTGGAGATATCACCCCCGTAAATATGGCTGGGAAGTATGCCTTTTACTGTGGCAGGGCGGGCCGCTTCATCAGCTTTTCGTGCTTGCAGGGTCCAGTAGCCATTGGTCAGCATTGCAGGCGAGATGGAGCGAAGCCACTCTCTGTCGCCTGTTAACCGTGCCACTGAGGCTGCATACCACGAGCTGAGCCCATTGCGGTATTGATGATGGTAATTGCTCTTGTCAAGATTTTCTTTCGAGAGAAGTAGTTCAGCCTCTTGTTGTGCTTCTTTTGCTTTACCCCACTGTGCCAGGGCCACCACGGGCCATCCTTCCTCGATCCCAAAATAGTCTTTGTAGAAATAAGCGCCATAACTCAACTGCTCCCTTCCCCAATAATTAATCTTTGTAATCGACAAGACCTGTGTCAGCCACGAATCAATGGTATTGGTCCATGCTGCCGAGGGAAGTTCTGCACGGGCTCCCTGGGCCAGGATGGCATTCCATTTTTCTTCAAAGTGAAGACGGGCCTGCCGATAATCCTCCCGGGTGATGGGGGTCGAAAGATGGCCTGTCCTGAACTGTGGAATCGCCAAATACACTTGTGTGGTATTCTCATCAAATTCAATAAGCGTTTCCGACAGGCCTGAAGGGGTCGAATGTAAAGGAGCGCTCGAGCGCATAACCACCGATTCGGCTTCGTCTGCTAAAACATACTCTCCTTTTTTATTCAGGATGGTTGGGGTGGTAAAGAAAGGAATGGGGGTGTTGTTGGTGGAATTTCCATCCAAAAAATGAACATAGGGTCTTTTCCCTTGTCCCAGCACCAGACGGGCCTTATGGGTGGGGTCATCCATGGTAAGCTGTACAAACAGCTGAGGTACACCGTCAACCGTTTCTGAGAACATATCCTGGCTCACCTTGATTACCTTGCGATGCGATAGGCGATACTCCCATTCCATCCGGAAGAGGGGAAGCATCCGCCCTTCCTTGTTGTGAAGAAATTGGGCCCTGGCCGATAAAGGGGCAGGCCTGATGATTTCGTTGCCTATGCAAAGCGCCGGGGCAAACCAGTAGTCTTTTTTGTTGTTCCATGCTGTTCCTTCACTTCCTGTCCAGGTGACAAACCATTGTCCGTTCTGGTATACAAATCCCGGATCGGGATCATTGATGCCTGCCAAAAGTATTTTCTGGTAATCTAATGGAAATGCCTGTGATGCTATTTCCTTCCACGAGAGTTCCTTTACCCCCGACCTATCGATCAGGTCCATCACCGGGTCGGTCATGCCGGCCTTCTGTTGTTTTATTTCATCGGGTGTAAAATGGATAGCTCGCACCCACGGGGGCAATGACTCCCCAAAGGTACCCGATTCAGTCAATCGATAGCTTCCTGCTGCAGTGCCTTGTGCTTTTGCTACTGCCGCTTCATTTAACACAATCACCTGGTCCCAGAAAGCATCCCTTGCAGGCTTTCCGTGGAGGCCTCCCTTTCGCTGTACCCTGAACCGGTACATGGCTTCCTTCTGGTATCGATCATTATGGATGGACCATGGAATGGCTTTGAGCTCCTGGAAAAGATCAATGGCGATGGGAGTGCCTATGGTTACCGATCCCTTATCACCGATCTTCTTCCAGTGATCCTGCTCCTTCATTTCCAGTATCAGTGAATCGGGCTCGTACGAATGTTGGCCAAACTGCAGAAAACAGATACGGGCAGGCATTGCGCCTACCGGCACTTCCAAGATCCCTTCCCCTGATTCCAGGGGAAGTTGATACATCCACGGCTTCCCCTCAACAGCTGCCTTACCGGTCAATGAATAAGCGATGAATGAAATAACCAATACGACTAGTCCCGGTACTTTTTTCATCTTATATCTGATTCGTGTCTTCTCTTTTTATGCACAGGGCCAAGGGGTAAGGCAAAGATTATTTACCGGTTATCATTCAACTTCCCGGTGGCTTTTGTAAAAAAAGATAGCCAACAGGCTTTGCATCCCCTGAAGTCTTTCCGTAAACATCAGCCTTTACTGGGACATCCCGCCCTCTTCACCCGATTGCCGGCAAAGCTTTCGTGTTTTAGTCGATAAACCTTCGGGTGATATCGCCGTAGGCATCTATTCTTCGGTCACGCAGGAAAGGCCAGTTACGACGTACATCTTCCATCAGGGCATGGTCAACTTCGGCCATGATGATCTCTTCCTTGTCGTGCGAAGCCTGGGCCAGTATTTCCCCTTGCGGGCCTGCGATAAATGAGGCTCCCCAGAACTCGATACCTGCCGACTGTTCTACCGGCTTCTCAAAGCCAATGCGGTTACAGGCAGCCACATAAATACCGTTGGCTACTGCATGACCACGCTGAACGGTACGCCATGCGTCATACTGTTTTTCGCCATACTGCGCTTTTTCGTGGGGATGCCAGCCAATGGCGGTAGGGTAGAAGAGTACCTCGGCGCCCTGCAGGGCCGTCAGGCGAGCCCCTTCCGGATACCACTGGTCCCAGCAGATCAGCGTGCCGATCTTGCCTACCTTGGTATCGAAAGCTTTAAACCCGATATCTCCGGGCGTAAAATAAAACTTCTCATAAAAACTAGGATCATCCGGGATGTGCATCTTACGGTATAACCCGGCCTGCGAGCCATTGGTATCGATGATATACGCGGAGTTATGGTAAAGGCCTGATGCCCTTTTTTCGAAGAAAGGAACAATGATCACTACACCCAATTCGGCAGCCAGTGCACTAAACGACTGGTAAGCCTCGCTGTGCAAAGGTTGAGCCAGCTCAAAATAGTCGGTGTTTTCACTTTGGCAAAAGTAAAAGGAGCTGTATAACTCAGGCAGGCAAATCACCTGTCCCCCTTGCTGAGCTGCTTTGCGAATCCACTCCAGGCACTTTTTAAGGTTCACCTCCGGGGTTCCATCCAATGAAACCTGCACCAATGCGATCGTATAGTTTTTGTTTCTCATTGTGTCAAAATAATCTTTGCCACAAAAATAGTCAATTTTTACGGGAGTTGCAGCGGGATGGGTTTCAAATTATAGATCGGAGATTATTGGGTAATGCAAAAATAGGATCTAAATCCCTTCAAATAATAATCTCCTTCCTGCAAAATAGTGAATCGAGATGGATCATATATGGATATGATACTCTATTTATATACTATTGATATACTAAAATATTGATTTTAGTATATCAATAGTATATAAATAGTATTTAAAAACCAAACTTGATCCATCTGGGATATTACTTTATCCCAAACTTTGTTCTAAAGCATAGGATCATTTATCGGAACAGATGGCAGCATCAAATACAGACATTTGCTCATATCATTGATCCTGGGTTAGGCATATCCTGCCTTTCCCAATCAGTTTTTATGCTTCCTGGAAATATTCTTTGGCGGCATTGCATACGGGGCAGCGGTAATCGGCCGGAAGGTCGGCAAAGGGAGTTCCGGGGGGCACGCCAATGCTGAGGTCGCCCTCTTCGGGGTCATAGACAAAGCCGCAGATGACGCACACATAGCTTTTACCATCGAATACATGTTCGTGCTCGGGTTCGGTTATCTTCTCTTCTGCTCCGGAAAGGGCTTTTTCGGCATCCAGCACCGATTTTTCGATATAGGTAGGCGAGTTCTTTGGCGAGAGCATCTTGTATTGTTCCCGATAGAACTTATAAGTCAGCGGATCTTCATTGGAAATCTCATCGGCATCGAGTACTTCGCCAATGATCAGGTAATGCGTACCAACATCAACGGTTTTAACCACCTTGCAGTCGAACCAGGCTACTGCTCCATCCATCACGATAGGAGCCCCTGATTGTGCGGTTATATAATTGATTCCTTTGAATTTATCGAGATCGATCGACGACATGAAACCAAAATCACCAATGATCTTCAGGTCTATTTCCTGCTTCAGCACTGACAGGGAAAACACCTTTGAGTTAAGGATCGTTTGCGTGCTGTTGTTATTTTTATGACAGGAAATGGCTATTTGCTCAGGCTGAGAGGTTACCTGGAAAGCGGTGTTGGCAATATATCCTACCTTTTTGCCTTGATATTCAGAAGCAACGATATAAACACCGTAGCTTAATTTATGGAATGCCTTTAATTTCATGGATGCGCCAATTGGTTTGATTGAATTCACTGAATAAAATTAATGCATTGTTTGTAAGTTATTGCAATTTCAGGCAGATATTTCTAAAAAGATTTAAAAGGATAAGGTTAAGCAGAGAACACGGATACGCGCGGATTGAGCGCCTGCCTTCGAGGATGGGCGCTCAATCCGCTCGGATCCTCGTTCCTGTTCTATGCTTTCACCTTTATATTTTTTTATCTTTGTTCATCCTAATCAAACCTATCTTCAACATGAAAAAAAGTATTCTCTTTTTGCTCTCCTTAATGGTTGCCCTGCAGCTGTTTTCGCAGACAGACAATCAAGCGGTCAATGGAAAGCAGATCGTGATCGAAACCAAACATACGGCATTGGTTTATTCGGTGGCAAAAAATAAAAAGCTAAACCAGGTTTACCTTGGTGAAAAGCTGAACAATGCGGCCGACTATCAGCTTCAACGTAATACACATGAGGCATATCCATCTGCAGGAACGGATAACTTGTTTGAACCTGCCATTCGCATGCTTCACAATGACGGGAACCCTTCTCTTGAATTGTTGTTTGCCGGTGAAAAGACGGTGCGCGATGGCAATGTCACTTCAACAGCCATCACCTTGAAAGACCCTGTTTACCCGGTTACGGTGATCCTAAACGTGGTGGCTTACGATGAAGAGGATATCATCAAGACATGGACAGAGATCTCGCACCAGGAAAAGAGTCCGGTGACCCTATCCAATTATGCCTCGGCCATGATCCATATGGATGCCGACCATTACTTTTTGACGCAGTTTCACGGCGACTGGGCCAAGGAGATGCGCATGGAGGAAAGTGAGCTGACCAGCGGCATCAAGACCATCGACAGCAAGCTGGGCACAAGGGCCAATATTTTCCAGACTCCCTTGTTTTTTGTGTCCCGCAATAAGCCTGCTGATGAGTTCACAGGAGAAGTGTTTGCCGGTACCCTTGGATGGACAGGCAGCTTCCAGCTGTCGTTTGAGATTGACAACGGTAATTCGCTGCGCATGATTGCAGGCATCAATCCTTATGCTTCTGAGTATCATTTAAAGCCTAACGAGAACTTCGTAACCCCTGAGTTTATCTTTACCTACAGCACGCAGGGTAAAGGCCAGGCAAGCCGTAATTTCCACCAGTGGGCCCGTAACTACGGGGTGATGGACGGGCATGCCAAGCGTCTTACCTTGCTGAATAACTGGGAGGCTACTTATTTTGACTTCGATGAGAATAAGCTGACCGAGCTCTTTGGCGGGGCCAAGGAACTGGGTGTGGATGTGTTCCTGCTCGATGACGGATGGTTTGCCAACAAGTATCCGCGTAACAACGACGGGGCTGGGCTGGGCGACTGGCAGGAAAACACGCAGAAGCTGCCTCATGGACTGGGTTACCTGGTGGAACAGGCAGAGGCCAAAGGGGTGAAATTCGGTATCTGGATAGAACCGGAGATGGTTAATCCCAAGAGTGAACTGTATGAAAAACATCCCGACTGGATCCTTAAACTGCCTAACAGGGACGAAAACTACTACCGCAACCAGCTGGTGCTGGATTTGACCAATCCCAAGGTTCAGGATTTTGTGTACAACGTGGTAGATGAGATGCTTACCAAAAACCCACGCATTGGCTATATCAAGTGGGACTGTAACCGTATGATGACCAATACCTATTCGCCTTACCTGAAAGATCAGCAAAGCCATGTGCAGATTGAATACGTGCGCAGCTTCTATCGTATCATGGAAAAGCTGAGGGTTAAATATCCGCACTTGCCCATTATGCTCTGCTCAGGAGGAGGGGGAAGGACCGATTACGGCGCCCTGAGATACTTCACCGAATTCTGGCCAAGCGATAATACCGATGCTGCGGAACGGGTCTACATTCAATGGGGATATTCTTATTTCTTTCCAAGCATGACTTCCTGCAATCACATTACCACTATGGGCAAACAATCATTAAAATATAAAACCGATGTGGCCATGATGGGCAAGATGGGATACGACATCCGTGTAAATGAGTTGACTGCCGATGAACTGGAATTCAGTAAGATGGCTGTTCAGAATTATAATAATCTGAAAGAACTGATATGGAGTGGAGATCTTTATCGTCTGATATCTCCCTATGAAGAAGAAAGGGCAGTATTGATGTATGCCAATCAGGATAAAACAAAGGCTGTACTTTTCTCCTATGCCTTACATCCGAGGGCTTACAATCACTTCAGTCCGGTAAGGTTGACCGGCCTGGACCCTGCAAAGTCCTACAAGGTTCAGGAGATCAACAGGATGAAAGGACAGTGGAGCCCTTTCCCCGCTGAAGGCAAGACCTTCTCGGGCGATTATCTGATCAAGGCAGGATTGTTGTTGCCCAATAACAATGAGCTGAGTAGCGCGGTGATAGAAATCACGGAAGTGAAATAGAAAGTCAGGTTGAAATCAAACTTTGTGATCTTTGTGTAATTTCTTAGCGTTCTTTGTGGTAAAATAGATTTAAACACAAAGATCACAAAAATTCTTTTTATGATTTTTCGATAATCCTTATGATCATGGGATATTCAACATTCAACATTCATTTGTAAAATCCGCTTAGTCTGTTTTTAATACCTGCTCTATAATTTATTGTAAGAAGTATTATTGTTCGGTGGCCAATTGCCTGGCTTCCTGTTTCAGGATATCGGGAAGGTGAATATGGCGGCGGCCAAGGCTTGTCAGCCACTTGCTGATCTCGCGGGGGTTAAGGGTATATAAAACTTCCCTGAGGCTATCTATCTGTTCGGCAGTCAGATCACTTTCCCGTACATTGCGCAGTACATCCAATTCTTCATCATTAAAATAGGTGATGATCTCCTCATTGTAATCGGCCTCATTAAATTCACATACCTCATGCGCTCCGCAACAGTCAGAAACAACTGCTACCGGTTCATCATTGTTACCGGAGGTTGCCGGCAACTCCTTTTTTGCATTCCACCGAATGTTCACATAAACAAAAATCCCAATGATCAGGATTGCTATTACAATATATATCATGCATTAAAAATACTAAAATCAATATTAATAACAATAATAAGGACTAACGGTTGAGAAGTTACAGGTACCAGATTTAAAGTGCCAGGTGTAAGGTCTGAAATCTAGGGTCATATAAGAAACCTGTTTGCTGTCATTTTGTTAATCCCCTTATTGTGTTATATTTGATTTTCATTATTCAATCCTTCATTCTATGTTGAAATATATCCTTTCGGTTGTATTTGTGGGGTGTATCCTTCAAAACTCCTTTGCACAATTCAGTAAGCTATTTGAGTCAAAGACCTTGCGCCTTGATTATTATCATTGTGGAACCCATACCGATGAGCAGTTTTATTTCTCTGAATTAAGGCAGGAACCTTACTGGGGTGGGTCAAAGACCCATTTGATTGATGCCAAAAACTATGGCTCTTACCTGGTAGAAATGCGCTCTGCTTCAACCAATACCCTTCTCTATTCAAAAGGATATTCCACATTGTTTACCGAATGGCAGGCTACACCAGAAGCCAGTACCACTCCATCCTGTTATCCTGAATCAGTTATCATGCCTTTCCCGAAAGAGCAGGTGATAGTAAGTATCTCCAGCAGGTTAAAGGGAGTATTCGTAAAGAAGTTTGAAGTGAAGGTAGATCCTTCAAGCTATCAGATTAAAAAAGAAAAGGAAAATCTGCCGGTGTTTGATATTCTTACCTCTGGTGATCCGGCCAATAAAGTGGACATTGTTTTACTGGCAGAAGGATATACCGAAGGACAACAGGACTTATTTAAGGCCGACTGCAAGCGTTTCGTAAAGGATATGTTTCGATATGCTCCCTTTAGCAAGAATAAGGATAAGTTTAACATCCGGGGTATATGGGCCTCTTCTTTGCAGGAAGGTCCTGACATCCCGGGCGACAGTATATGGCATAATACCCATTTAAACAGCTCTTATTACACTTTTGGCTCTGATCGCTACCTGATGGTCGGTGATTACCCTGGAGTGTGTAATATGGCCTCAAATGCCCCTTATGACTATATCTATATCCTTGCCAATACGTCTAAGTATGGAGGCGGGGCCATTTATAATTTTTATGGCATCAGTGCAGCTCATCATGAAGAGGAAAGGGCTAAGATATACATTCATGAGTTTGGCCACCTGTTTGCCGGCCTGGGCGATGAATATGAAGGGGGAGCCGATTATTCTGATTTTTATCCAGAAGGTGTTGAGCCATGGGAACCTAACCTGACTACTTTGGTTGATTTTGACAAGAAATGGAAAGATATGCTGCCCAAGGGAACACCTGTCCCGACGCCTAAAGTTGAGGCTAATGCTGAAAAACTGGGGGTATATGAGGGTGGGGGATACCTGAGCAAAGGGGTATACCGCCCATGGATCAATTGTATGATGAATAACTTTCATACAATTGATGTATTCTGCCCGGTATGCAGTAAGGCTATTCAGGAGACCATAGATAATCAGTGTAAGTAGAAGGCTGATGAAGTAGTGGTCAGTTTACAGTGGTCAGTAATCAGTGTCCCAGAATCAGGGATTCTGATTACTGATCACTGTAAACTATCCTTCACTCTTTCTCCGGCACCATCGGCCCGATATAGGAATCGGCAATGACAACGTTATCAAACCACTTTTTTGCTTCTCCTTTAGGGTTGGTTTTAATGTGGAAACACACACCGGCACGGTTCATTTTCAGGCTTTCTATATCACGAAAGCGCAGGTTTTGGAAGTCGCCCACCAGTTTGCCATCTACCCAGATAGCCACACGGCCATCCCTTTTACCGGGGGTATTGGCCTTCACCATTAATTCATAACAAAACCACTGGTCCATAGGGGTTAGAATCAAAGGCCGTTTGGTAAAGTCTTTCCCAAAATCATAGAGGTTACTGCTGTAAGGCATGACGAAGCCATCGGTAAAGAAGTGATCGCCATAGTTGCTGCGTTGCTCGGGATGGTATACGTAAAGATTCAGATATCCAGGCGATGGAGTAAGTGAATCGCCCCGCCAGTTCTCAAGGTTCACTAAAAATTTGTTGGTACCATTGGCCGGAATACCCGGGGTAGCTCTTCCGTTGTCGAAGTAATGGGCTGAGATGCCTGCGCCGTTGTGACTTGAACCAATTACATCATAAGGGGCATGAAACTTGGCATAGTACCTTAAAAATACAACATCGCGTTCCGGAGAGATGAACTTGTCTACTCCATCTGATTGTTCTGTTGTTTGCTGAGGGATCACAAATTCAAGTGCCTGTTTGCCATGAAAGGCCAGTCCTGGATCAGCAGTGATATGTGTATCGCCGGCATGAGAAATAAAATCCCAGTGGTTTTCTAGTTCCTTTGGTTGTGTATAGCTTTCAAAATCATCGGCAAAAATTACCCTGGGATCGGTGCCAATGCCTAAATCACCTGGGTGTTTGGCCGCAATGCCATTATTGCCTTCAGGCAAAGCATTGATTAACGTGTTTTGACTGTTAACGGGTTGTTCTTTTTGAGCCTGGCAATTAAAGAATACAAAGATTAAAATTAATAAGCAGAGAAATAGTTTAGAGCTTAGTTGCATGAAATCAATTAATTGGAAGAAGGAGTTGCAGTAATATTTTTCGGCTTAAGTGTCACATCTAATTTTCCGGAAGTTTCACCACTGTACCAACGCCCATCTCCATTAGTAAACTTGAGATCAGTAAAATTATAGATTATGGTAGAATCGATTATCTCATCGGATGAATTTGATGTATCCTCCAATTCAGTAAATCTTATTTTATAAGCAACTTCTGCAGGTATGCCCAACGGATCTATGACTTCAAAGTTCCCGGTTAAATCGGTAATACTAGTATCTATTCCTAATGTATCTGCAAGCATTATTACAACAATGTCTTTTAAGGGTAATTCGTCCTTTGCTGATAGTATCGTTCCTTTTAACCTAAACTTGGCAGTATGCCTACCAAAATATTCATCTTGATTACAGGAAGGTATAATTACAAGAAAAGTTATAAGGGCTAATAATAACAGGCTGCAAACTTTTATCGGTCTCCATTGATTGTTCTTCATAGCTTTAGGTAATTTAGGTTGGCTATTATACTCAGTAAAAGTAATAAAGTAATTTTTTCTGCCTATAAAAAAGTAATAAAATTCTTTGAATGAATAAAGTGCAGCAGTTAAAGGCGTGCTAAAGTTTAATTACAATGCCTGTTAGAAATTGGCAGTGGTCTGTTTATTGTAATCAATCCTTCAATCCTTCAATCCTTCAATCCTTCTGTCCCTGGCATTCTTTTAAAGCAAAAAGAGAATAACCCAACCGGGCTATTCTCTTTTATAGAATTAGCTATGAAATGCCTTTTTAGGGCAATTCAGCAGTATTATTTACCGTGTTTGATGTTTGCCTGAGCAGCAGCCACACGTGCAATTGGAACGCGGAAAGGAGAACAGCTTACATAGTTCAAACCTAACTTATCGCAGAATTCGATAGAGCTTGGCTCACCACCATGTTCACCGCAAATACCTACTTTAAGATTTCCTTTTACTGAACGTCCTTTTTGTACGCCCATTTCAATTAACTGGCCTACTCCATTCTGGTCTATTACCTGGAAAGGATCTTGTTTCAGGATACCTTTAGACAGGTAGTCAGGCAAGAATTTACCTGCATCGTCACGAGAATAGCCTAAGGTCATCTGGGTAAGGTCATTGGTACCAAAAGAGAAGAAATCAGCTTCAGCAGCAATGTGGTCAGCGGTTAAGGCAGCACGGGGAATTTCGATCATAGTGCCTAACAGATAGTCAATACGGTCACCTTTTTCTTCGAATACCTTTTCAGCTGTTGCACGGATGATGTCAGCCTGGTTTTTCAATTCAGCTACAGTACCTACCAGTGGAACCATGATTTCAGGACGGGCATCAATGCCTTTGGCCTTCAGGTTCATGGCAGCTTCAATGATTGCCCTTGCCTGCATCGCGGTAATTTCAGGATATGTGATACCTAAGCGGCAGCCACGGTGACCTAACATTGGGTTGAACTCTTCAAGGTCAGCAATTTTATTTCTAACCATGTCGATAGAGATACCCATTTCGTTGGCCAGTTCTTTTTGAGTAGCCTGCTGATGAGGAACGAATTCATGCAATGGTGGATCAAGCAGACGCACAGTCACGCCAAAGCCTTCCATAGCTTCGAAGATTCCTTCAAAGTCTGAACGCTGGTAAGGCAACAGTTTAGCCAATGCTTTTTCGCGTCCTTTGGTATCAGAAGCAAGGATCATTTCGCGCATTGCTTTGATTCTTTCTCCTTCAAAGAACATATGTTCTGTGCGGCATAGTCCAATACCCTGGGCACCGAATTCACGGGCAATACGGGCATCATGTGGGGTGTCAGCATTGGTGCGGACAGTCATTCTGGTAAACTGATCGGCAAGGTTCATGATTTTACCGAAGTCACCGCCTACGCCAGGATTCATGGTCTGTACTTTACCTTCATACACTTCTCCGGTTGAACCGTTGAGTGAAATCCAGTCGCCTTCGGCGAAAGTCTTTCCACCCATTGTCATTGTACGGGCTTTGTAGTCAATCTTGATAGATCCGGCACCTGATACGCAGCATTTACCCATACCACGGGCCACAACGGCAGCGTGAGAGGTCATACCTCCGCGTGCAGTAAGGATACCCTGGGCAATGTTCATACCTTCCAGATCTTCAGGAGATGTTTCAATACGAACAAGCAAAGACTTTTCATATTTCATTGCTTCGTCAGCAAAGAATACAATCTGTCCGGTTGCAGCTCCCGGGGAAGCAGGCAAACCTTTGGCCAATACAACGACACTTTTCAATGCATCGGTATCGAAAATTGGGTGAAGTAATTCATCCAGTTTATTGGCGTCAATGCGTGAGAGGGCAGTTTTTTCATCAATCATTCCCTGCTGCAGCATATCTACGGCAATTTTCACCATTGCGGCGCCGGTACGTTTTCCATTACGAGTTTGCAGCATCCATAATTTACCTTCCTGGATGGTAAATTCGATATCCTGCATATCACGGTAGTGAGCTTCCAGTTTTTCCTGGATGCTGTTTAACTCCTGGTATAAAGCAGGCATTGTTTCTTCCAGTGAAGGATAGTTGGCAGCACGGTCTGCTTCAGTAACGCCGGCCAGAACAGCCCAACGTTTACTGCCTTCAATAGTGATCTGCTGAGGCGTCCGGATACCGGCTACCACATCTTCTCCCTGTGCGTTGATAAGATATTCACCATTAAAAATGTCTTCACCTGTTCCTGCATCACGAGAGAAAGCTACCCCTGTTGCGGAGTGAAGTCCCATGTTACCAAAAACCATAGCCTGAACAGTAACGGCAGTACCCCATTCTTCAGGATAGTTGTTGAGTTTGCGGTAGTAGATGGCTCTTGGGTTCATCCAGCTATCGAATACAGCGCATACGGCACCCCAAAGTTGTTCCCATGGATCGTCCGGGAAGCTTTTTCCTGTTTTGCGCAGTACCGCTTCTTTAAAACGAAGTACCAGCAGCTGAAGGTCAGCAGCGGTAAAGTCAGAGTCAAGCGTAATGCCTTTTTCTTCTTTCAGGTGATCCATGATTTCTTCAAATGGATCAATATCTTCTTTGTTGTCAGGTTTCATTCCCAAAACCACATCACCATACATTTGAACAAAACGACGGTAAGAGTCCCATGCAAAACGTGGATTTCCTGATTTCTTTGCAATACCCTGAACGGCCAGATCATTTAACCCAAGGTTTAGTACGGTGTCCATCATACCGGGCATCGATACCCTGGAACCAGAACGTACGGATAGCAAACAGGGATTGTCTTTATCACCGAACTTTGTGGCCGTTAAATTCTCTATGAGGGTAACGGCTTTTTCAACTTCTGCCTTTATCAGGTTTATGGCAGCATCCCTGCCTTGTTGATTATACACTGTACAAACTTCAGTTGTAATAGTAAATCCTGGAGGAACAGGTACACCAATCAGGTTCATTTCTGCAAGGTTTGCGCCTTTACCTCCTAATAAGTTCTTCATGTCAGCTTTTCCCTCAGCCGAGCCATTTCCAAACGAGTAAACGTACTTTGTCATAGATGATAATTTATTGAATATTGAGTATTATATCTTGTGGTAAATGTATGCTGCACAAAAATAGGTTTTATTTCCCGGAATTTTAAATCTTTTAGAAGTTTACTTATGTTGGTTCACATAAAAGCCTTGTTTTTTAACTCCAAAAACTATTGTTTGCTGTTGTGCAAATATATAAAAATAGCTTCCTAATAAAAAAATGCTTGTAGTATAAAATATTGAAAGTCTTAACAATAGTTAACTATCCTTTTTAGAACTTAACAAATAGATTACGTATATTTGTATATAGCAACAAGACAAAAAGAAGCGAATAGGTTTTTTTCATAGAATTAGGTTTGGTTAGATGAAAGGGTGGTTGGGGCCACCCTTTTATTTTAGCCCTCACTGAAGAAAATAAGCGCATAAAACTAATATGACTTTCCTGTTTCTACAATCAGAACTTTAAAGACTTTAAGGACTTTAATAGCGCCAGTATTTTATACTAATTCAATGATTTCAACCTGGAATTTGGAATGTGAAACTTTAAACTTATAATAAATTGATTTAACGATATTTAACGTTGTTTGGTTTGTCTTAACCATCAATTCCCCTATCTTTGGAAAAGCAATAAGAGGTATAATTTTACTTTTTTTCATAGAAAAATAAGTTTGGTTTTTGTAAGAAAAGGATGAAGCAATTCATCCTTTTTTTATGCCCTCGCACTGCCCTCAATTAAGGACCGTAAGGAATTTAAGGTCTTGTCAGGACCATGGAAAAGAGATTGACGGTATAAGTGCCAAAGTACAAAGACAATATAATCTTAATTCGTTCAGCCATTTACCTGTTAGTTCCCAAACAAAGGCAGTACGAACATTAAACCTTTCAAACAATAGCAACATTTTCAATCCTTTCAACCTTCCCAATCCTTTAATCATCAACCCCTTTCCATATTTCCTATACCAGCGCCCGTTGCTTGTCTTTCAAAACCTGATGCAGCCGCATGGTCTGAAGAATAAATATTTCAAGCTTCGATTGAATGATTTGTGGAAACAGATTGCCGTCAGTTTCAACTGATAAAAATGGCAAGTCGGTGATTTCCGATCCGTTGAGGCTAATGGATTTCCCACAGGCGGCTGCTTTGCCATGAATGTTCATGTTCACATTCAATATTGACTCTGCAAGTCGTGAAGGCATGCAGCCAAAGGGTCCCAGGGAAATAACTCCCGAAACATGCTGTATGATATCGGCCAGGGCACTGCCTACTGTCAGTATGGCTTCCCCTTCCATGGCCACAGGGATGAGCGCTTTGGAATGATCTACCAGTCTTTGTATATCCGTTGGTTCATAATCTACGAAGCCCGATTGGGTTAATATGGATTTTATCCTGTGCTCTATTTTTCTTTGAATGACTTCGCGCAGCTTAAACTTCATCCTGGAGCTGAAGCCATCCAGGTTTTGCTTCATCTGGTAGTTGGCATAAAAGATATACTCTGAGGCATGGGCCGTTTTTATAACAAGGTTGTGTTCCAAAAGCTTTTCCATCAGTTCTTTTCTTGAGAAATCCTCGTTCCTGACAAAGATTTCACCTACAAGGGCAACCTTCACCGCCTCTTCAAAAGAATGAATTGTGCTAATTCCTTTTAATACAACAGCAGAATGTTTTAACTGGGTATAGATTTGGCCGGGTGTTCCCTTTTCAATAATGGATACAATCTTCTCCCATTCCTGATCAAACAGTCGAAGGGCGCTATCCTTATCTTTTGCCAATGCTCTGATCGCATTGTATATATTTTGCATCACATCGCTGATGGTAATGGCCGTGAAGGCGCGGATAAAGAAATCATTGCCCAATCCCCCAAATGAATCTTCATCACTCAGGGTTATTACTCCGTGATTGATCAACTTTTTATTCTTTATAATTTCTTTCAGATAGGTCACATATTGGCCTTGGCGGCAAGGACCACAACTGGTGGCCATAAACAGGAGTGTTATTTCATCATTACCGGGATGAAGTGTATGATGGTTTACCATTGCCCCGGCACACAGTGTTAACGGAATACATTCTTTGGAGGAAGTGAGCCCTCTGCCGGTTTTTAATATCTCAAAGGTATTTTCTGAATGTGGCTCTGATTGAATGCCACAATACCTAAAGGCTGCAGAAAAGGCCTCTGTTCCAAACCTTCCCATCCGGGGAATGATAACTTTTACATTCCTATCCCTTAAGTTATGCTTGTTTCCAAAAGAATCCGTAATACTGTCACCATGCACTTCAACCACTTTAAAATCGGTTGTAATATCTTTTATTTTGCCTGTTTTTAAAAGTTCCCGGTACCTGCAGATGATATCTAAGGCTGCTTCAATACGGGTATTAAGGCCTGCATCCGCCGAATGGCTGTCAAGTTCAAGGGTTAAGGAGGGTTTATTGCCCATGATCTTTCTGAAATAAGGAATGATCATTGAATCAGGGCCGCAGCTGAAATTAGTGATGTAGGTTCCAAACAACTGGGGGTGCTGCTTGACAAACCTTGCCGAGCGGAGTATCTGGTTGCCGCTTCCCCAGTACATGTTTTCCATGCTTTCCATGGCCTCACTTGGCAGGAAATCATGAGGAATCAATGTGATGTTGCGTGAAGTGAACTTTTGCGGTATGCCAAGGTTTGCTTCATCGGCAAAAGCATTATAAGCTCTTCCAAATAATACCATGGCCATCTTCGACGGATCGGTCTCCAATTCTTTTAATGCCTGCCTGCCATGGTAGGAAAAATCAGCAAACATCAGTTTCAGTTGCGCAAGAGCCATATCAAAGGCCGCAGCGGCTGCTGATTCAGATTTGCCCAATGCCAGTGCCATATTGATAAAATCAGCCCTGCTGCTTTCATAGCCTTTGGCAAAATTGAATACCGGGGTGAGCAGTTTAATCCCGTTTATCGAATTCTTAAATGTTGATTTTAAATAATAGGTTTCCGATTGAAGCAATACGCAGGTCTTGTTGTAATGTTTATCTATCGGGTCGTATATCTGTGTCACGTGAGGCAGGAAAATATAATCCGGCTTTAAGTCAATGAGTCCCTGAAAGAACCCATGTGCCAGTTCTGCAGGATAACAAAAGGAAGCCTGTTGTTTGTCGATGCCTTCCTTGACAGGGTCTTTGCCAATTACCACTTTGAACCCAAGTTGTGAAAAGAAATTGTAATACAAGGGATAAAGGGTATTTACAAGAAATGATTTGGAAATGCCAATTACCGGCGCTTCTGCGGAAACAGGGCAGGGGAGTATATACTTTTCAAAAACAAGATGGTGTCTTATCCTTGCCAGGTTGTTGGTGATACTTCCTTTTGAGGTCGACTTGCCATCCAGATAATACTTGTTGCAGGCCCCGCCAAAAGGGATCTTTTTACCATCGAGCAATATGATGTTAATGGCACATTTACGGTCGCAGCCCTCGGGATGTCCCTTGCAGATGAAAGTGTCTCCATAATTGACAGTCCTTTCAATCAGGGTATCCAGTACGAATTCCTGCTCCTGCATCAGTTGAAGGTCCAGACGCTGATGGATTTCAAGTGCTACCCCGAAAGCCCCCATCAGTCCTGGCTCGGGGGGAACGATAATACGCTTGCCTGTCAGGGCAGCCATGGCAATGGGAACCGCCTTGTTGTAACATACCCCGCCTTGCATGAACACCTTATTTCCTACCGGGCGGTTTCCCTTGACCCTGTTGGTAAAGTTCAGACAGATGGAATAGACCAGTCCGGCCACGATATCTTCTTTTTTTAAACCTTCATGCAGCGCATTCTTCACATCACTGCTGATAAAGGCTGAACACTGGTCATTAAAATCCGGAGGATTGGAAGCACGCAAGGCTATTTCACCAATATCCCTGTAATCAATATTAAGCGATTCTTTTGCTGCCTCTTCCAAAAAGGAGCCTGTACCTGCCGAACACGCCTCGTTCATGGCATAGTCCGAAGGTACACCCGCAGTGATATAGGTATATTTGGCATCCTGACCTCCAATTTCAAAGATCGTATCTACCTCCCTGTCAAAATAAATGGTGGCATTGGCATGGGCTACAATCTCATTGACAATGCCGGTGGTCTTAGAATGAACCCCTGAGATATGTCTTCCCGAACCGGTGACCCCCAGTCCAACGATCCTGACAGGGGTATTTAACTGCTGTTTTAGGCTTTTGTAACATGCAACGGATGCCTGTATAGGGTCACCATTTGTTCTTAGGTATTCTGAAGCCAGAATGGCCTTGTCGGAGCGGCGCATGAGGATGGCCTTGGTAGTAGTTGACCCAACATCCAGGCCAAGAATACAGCAGTCATTTTCGGCAGCATGGCCTTTTTGGAATTCTTTAAACTCTACCAGCGAAGTAAACTCTTTTAAGTCTTTATGGAAGGTAAAGGAGACATGTTCTTTTCGAAATAAGGCATTAATATCAACCGGGCTAACACTATGCTGAGTCGAATACAAGGCGGCCCCCAGGGCTTCAAACCAGGCAGCCTGTTCGGGTACTATCAATTCACCGAAATGGCTATTTAAGCTGGCCAGTATCTTTCTGTTCCTGGATACACCTCCAATAATGGCAGCCCTTTTGCAATGAATGTGTGAGGTCAGTTCGATGATCTTACTGGCCATCATACGGCAGAGCCCGGCTACCACTCTTGCTTTTGGTATCCCTTTATTTAGGGCATGGGTACAATCTGACTTGCAAAATACGGAACAACGGCCTGATATAGCGTAGGCTTCGCCCTCGTCGGCTAAACTGACAGCCTCTTCCACCGACAAATCCATCCTTTTTATTTGCTGAAGAAAAAACTCCCCCGTCCCGGAAGCACATTTATTGCCCGTCATGCACTTGGATATCTTCCTGTTCTTACCCATCAGGTAGATGATAAAGTTTTCCCCTCCTGCACTGATAATCAGATCGGCATCCAGGTGCAGATAATCAGCGGCCAGCTCTACTGCCTCAGGTTCAGGAATTGATGTGATGTTTAAAAGGCTCCTGAATTTTCTCCCTGTTACAACTATATTCCCGGGGGTCTTTTTCTTAAATATTTCCTCAATAATTTGTTTGGGATTGCCTTGATGACTGATGGTCTGATGAGAAAGTACCTTCATTTCTCCATTGGCTTTCCGGAGTTCGACTGTAGAAATGGAGGATGCCCCAATATTGATCCCAAGGTGATAAGTAGTTTCAGAATCCATACGTAAATTATTTAAGGCAGGTGACCACTATCATAAACATTGGCAACCTGACAATTTTCGGTTGTAAGAAAAAAGAGCATCTGGCAGCTAGCGGCTGGCAAAAAATACTTCGATCAGCTTTATTGTAAGATGACAGCAGCGGGGGTTTTGCCAGAAACCAGTTACCAGTAGCCAGCAACTTGAATTATTTATTGAACTACCTGCAATCTAACTCAGATAC
>DATGYU010000026.1:0-13832 GCA_035297625.1 Prolixibacteraceae bacterium | reverse complement strand
ATTAAACCGGCTGGTTATTGGGTGAAATTACCAGCCAAACCCTTGTTAAGCGGTCACTTATCTGCCAGAAGAATACGTGGCTATCTTCATATTTCAACCCTTGGTTTGCATAAATAACTTATTTTGTTATCTAAAGAGCTCAATCTGCAAATTTAAATATTATATTTATCCGTTTTTAAGTGCTTAAATATTTAGTGGAAATCAACATTACCAATGTGAGAAACCTTATGAATTAATAATAAACCTAAATCAAATCGGATGAAAAAACTTATTCTTCTTTTTTGTTTTCTTAGCTTTACTTCTGTCATATTTGCACAGGTATCAAAAACGGTAAACCTTGCTACTGCCGGGACGCTTTCAACTTCATTAACTTCCAGCGAACTTGCCACCATTACCAACCTTACCATTACCGGCACTATGGATGCCCGTGATTTTAAGACCATTCGTGATGACATGCCTTTAATAGAAGCTTTGGATTTAAGCGGGGGTACGATTTCGGCTTATAATGGTACCGAGGGAACCAGCACATCCCGTAATGATTATCCAGCTGATGCAATTCCAGATTATGCTTTTCTTAATTCCATAACACGTTTAGGAAAAATAGATCTTACAACGATTGTGTTTCCCTCTTCACTTTCTTCAATAGGAATTTATGCTTTTACTGGTTGTGGCAGATTGACCAACGTTAAGATCCCTTCATCTGTCGCTATAATTGGAGAACATGCTTTTGCGGATTGTAACGATTTGACCACTGTTACGATTCCTTCCTCAGTGACTTCAATTGAAAAGTATACTTTTTTTCATTGTAGCGGACTAAGCAATGTTAAGATTCCTTCCTCAGTGACTTCAATTGGAGCATGTGCTTTTAGTTTTTGTAGCGGATTGACTACTGTTACGATTCCTTCTTCAGTAACTTCTATTAGAGATGAGGCTTTTACTGCTTCTAACGGATTGATAACAGTCGATTCAAATAACCCCAATTATTCTAGTTTAGACGGCGTTTTGTATAATAAATCTCGAACTGTATTAATTCATTGTCCAACTTCAAAAATCGAAAGTTTCATAATTCCTTCTTCAGTGACTTCTATTGGTAATGCTGCTTTTAATGGTTGTCGCGGATTGACCACTGTTACGATTCCTTCTTCAGTGGCTTCTATTGGAGCTAGTGCTTTTGTCAATTGTAACGGTCTGACCTCGATAATTACATCAAGTATAACACCAATTGATTTGAGTGAGTCTTACGGTGTATTTGATAGTTTTAAGACTAGCAGTACTTTGTATGTTCCTCTTGGTTCAAAGAGTGCCTATCAAGCTGCCTTCCGATGGAAAGATTTTGCCAATATTGTTGAAAAGGACTTTACAGGGATAGACCCAATCATCAGTGATCAGCCATTAAATGTTTATCCGAATCCAACAACAGGGAAAGTAAAGCTGGTATTTAAGCAGATTCCTCAAATGGGATCGACGCTGACGGTGAATGATTTTACAGGGAAGACCATCCTAACGCAATTCATCCAAAATAAAGAAGAAGAAGTTGATTTAGGAGGTAATTCTCCAGGAGTTTATCTGATACGAACCAATATGAAAGACTTCAAAATTCAAAAGGTAATATTGAAATAGAAAAAGCCTGAAAAGCGAATGTAGGAATCTATAGATTTACCTTTGAATCATTTTTAATAGCATCCTAAATCTTGAAAGAGCAGTTAAAGGGGATCAATCTGGAAAGCTGATGGATAGCATCGCGTATGTCTTTACAACTTGATTATTCTACATTAAAAAATTAATGTGCCTGCAACTGTTCCTTATCAATCAGAGTATTTAGATGGGTTTCGTCCATCCTCTTTTGGACTTGATGCATTTCTGCTTGATCCGGATTTATTGAACGGATCTTTAGGTGGAAATAAAAAGCCTCTGTAAATGATTAATTTACAGAGGCTTTTGTTTTTTAGAGTTGTCCTGTTAGGTCTCGAACCTAAACTCTTCTGATCCAGAATCAGACGTGTTGCCAATTACACCACAGGACAATTTTCAGTAAATAGAACTAATTTGATAGTGCAAAAATACACTTTTTTTCATTAGTTGTATCTGTTGACCTACCAGGGCTCGAACCTGGACTCTTCTGAACCAAAATCAGACGTGTTGCCAATTACACCATAGGTCAATCATTCATGTCTTTTCGTTAAAGACGGTGCAAAAATATAAAAAATCTTTTTCCTTGAGCCCCCTTGGATAGATTTTTTCCTTTTCCGGTGAAATCTTTAACCATCAACTTCATTATCAGCATTCCCCGTCATAATCGGTCCACGTATCAATTGAATGTTAAGATTATTGCCCCATGAAAACATACCTTCCTGCGCAAAGTGAAGGTATGATTTAGTAGTTTAAATTTGCTGACCGGGAAAAAACGCTGAAAAATGGCGTATTCTTCCCAGAGGTTATAAGGTATTGTTACTCAAAATTCAATATTAACGGATATGAAGGAGTTTTTCCAGGAAAACAAAAAAATTGCAAAGATCATTACCGAGGTGGCCGGGCTGGCCAATTACCTTTGGCAAAAAGGATGGGCAGAGCGCAATGCGGGCAATATTTCGGTGAACCTTTCCGAATATATGACTGACATTGAGTTTGAGCTGGCTCATTATCCCATGTTTCAGCTGGAACGCAGTTATGAAGCCCTGGCTGACCTGTATTTCTTTGTAACCGGTACCGGCAAGCGCATGCGGGATCTGGCCATCTCGCCGATGAAAAATGCCTGTATCATCAAGATGAACAAAAAGGGAAACGCCTATCATATCATCACCATGAAAAGCCGTAACCTGTATAATTTCAGGCCTACCTCGGAACTGCCTACCCATTTGGCAGTACACAACCTTTTGATCACCATGGGTTCAAAGAACAAGGCAGTGGTACATACCCATCCCAATGAACTGGTGGCCATGACCCAGATTCCGAGATTCCAGTCGGCTGAAATGCTGAACAAGACCCTGTGGGGTATGCACCCCGAGGCTTTTGTCTTTGTGCCGCGCGGGGTGTTCATGGTGCCGTATATCCTGCCGGGAAGCAATAAAATTGCCGATGCCACCATCGAAGGCTTTAAACAAGGCCATGAGGTGGTGATCTGGGAAAAACACGGCGCTTTTGCCATTGGCGAGACCGTTTCTGATGCCTTCGACATGATTGATATTCTTTCCAAATCGGCCCAGATATGGTTTATGGCCAAGCAGTCGGGCAATGAACCCGAAGGCCTGAACGATGAACAGCTGGCCGAACTGAAGGAGGCATTTCTTAAAAAATAATGTAAGAAAGAATAGGAACGCGGATGGAGCGGATGGAGCGGATCAACGCGGATTTTTTAAAATAAAATAAAAACATAGATTCTACAGATACAACGGGTTACAACGAATTAAAATAGGCTGTTATTACAAGTCATTGTTATTTTTAGATCGGTTTTAATCCGCTGGATCAGCTCCTATTCATTAATACGACATTATCTTGTCCTTATTACTTATCTCCGGTAGAAGAAAAACATTTATTCACCAATCCAAACAATGGATCACAAATAAACACCCATAAAAAGAAGCAGATTTTGTTATTATTTGTGTTTATTTGTGATACAATAGTATGAATTGTGGATAATTCTTTCAGCATATAATTAAATCAATAACAGATGAAGATACGTTTGGCGATGATTGCTTTATTGGCAGCGGGGTCGTTGATGGGCCAGAGCCTGTCGAAAGGGGAAGTGGACCAGATAAAATCTGGCTTTAAAAGGGATGCATATACCAAAGCCATGCAGAATGCCCTTTCCTCGACCGATATTACCCAGCTGGCCTGGAACCGTGAAAATGTGGGCACCACCGATCAGTTGTTTACCTATAGGGTGGACGTGTCGGGCATTACCGATCAGAAAAAGTCGGGGCGCTGCTGGATGTTTTCCTCACTGAACCTTTTTCGCCCACAGGTGATGAAACAGTTTAACCTTTCGGAGTTCGAGTTCTCAGAAAACTACCTGTACTTCTGGGACCTGGTGGAAAAGTCGAATCTTTTCCTGAACAACATAGTCAATTCGGCGAATCTTCCTATTGAAGATCAGAAGGTAAGATGGTATTTGCGCTCACCGGTGGATGATGGCGGACAATGGATTAATTTTGTCAACCTTGTCAAAAAATATGGCATCGTGCCCAAGGAGGCCATGGAAGAGACCAATTCGAGTGAAAACACCTCACTAATGCTTCAGCTGATTAAAAGCAAACTTAGGGAAGATGCCATGGAACTTCGCCAGATGGTAGCCTCCAAATCGGCGGCCCTGTTTGCCAAAAAGACAGCCAGCAACCGTGAGGTCATGGAAATGATGCAGGATGAGAAATTTGCCGCCCAGATAGCAAAACGCAAAGTAGAAATGCTTTCTGAAGTGTACCGCATGCTGGCGCTTAACCTTGGCGAACCGCCCACAGAGTTCCAGTGGCGTTTCAAGAACAAGGATAAAAAGATCAGTGAGGCAAAGACCTATACGCCCGTCAGCTTTAAAGACGAGGTGATGGGAAACGTCAACCTTGACGATTATGTGATGATTATGAACGACCCTTCACGTCCCTACTGGAAACATTATGAAGTGGAAAACTACCGGAATACGCAGGAAGGCCAGAACTGGCACTATGTGAATCTTCCCAACGAGGTGATCAAAGAATTCTGCATTGCCTCGATCAAAAACAATGAGGCCCTTTACGCTTCCTGTGACGTGGCCAAACAGCTGCGAAGGGATGTGGGTATCCTGGATGTGGATAACTTTGATTATGAGTCGGTGTATGGGGTGAAATTTGGCATGAACAAGGCACAGCGCATCCAGAGTGGGGAAAGCGGATCGAGCCATGGAATGGCACTGATTGCCGTTGATTTGGACAAGGATCAGAAACCAGTAAAATGGCAGTTTGAGAACAGCTGGGGCCCATCGGCAGGGGAGAAAGGATATCTTACCTTTACCGATGCCTGGTTCAATGAATACATGTTCCGTTTTGTGGTGAATAAAAAATACCTGAACGAAAAAGTACTGGATGTCTATGGACAAAAGGCAGAAATGCTGCCACCATGGGATCCGATGTTCTAGGAGTTTAAAGTTCCAGGTTCCAGGTTTCAAGTGATGGAATGCTGGCTTTGTGATCTTGTGTTTAAATTTTTTTTACCACAAAGTTCACCAGGAAATTACACAGAGGAACACAAAGAAAAAGTAATTGCTGAAAGGTAATTACCATCAATAAAACAATATCCTTTGCCGTTGGCTTTAGCCAACGGACAGAGAATACTGGTTGCTTCAACAGAGCGCAAATTGTAAATTGTAAATCTTAAAATTGTAAATAAGATGCAGCAGAACTTTTTTGTCAAATCACACGGTCTGGGAAACGATTATATCGTTTTGGATGAAGCCGTTCTTTCTTTTTCATTGAATGAAAAGAACATCCGCATGCTCTGCGATGTCCATTACGGTATTGGATCCGATGGTATTTTGCTGAAAGTACCTTCCTCAAAGGCCGACTTTGGGCTAAGGATCTTCAATCCTGATGGCTCTGAAGCGGAAAAGAGCGGTAACGGGCTCCGGATATTTGCCAAATATCTGCATGATTATGAACATACTTCCTCAAAGATCTTCACCATTGAAACCCTTGGGGGAATTGTAACGGCAGAGGTGTCGGGTGAAAAAAACTCAAAAGCCACCCAGATCAAGGTTGATATGGGACGGGCCATTTTTAGCTCCAGAGACATCCCGGTGATCTGTGATGAACCGGAATGTATGGACCATCCGCTGAACATTATTGATGAGGCCTATGAGATCAACTGTGTATCAGTAGGCAATCCTCATTGTGTGATATTGCGCGATAAACTGGTCAAAGGCGAGATACTTAAACATGGTTCGGATATTGAAAACCATCCCATGTTTCCCAACCGCATCAATGTGCAGTTTGCCAAAGTTGTTTCACCCAATGAAGTGGAAATTCTGATCTGGGAGCGCGGGGCAGGTTATACCCTTGCTTCTGGCAGTTCCTCTTGCGCCGTGGCGGCTGTGATGGTTAAGAAGGGTCTTACCGACCGTAAGCTGAAAGTGAGAATGCCCGGCGGGGTACTTCATCTGGAGATTGATGAAAAATGGAATATCCGCATGGAAGGTGAAGTAAAAGAGATTTCATTGGGATATTTAAGTGATGAATTGATTGCAGAGATGCTTTGAATTTAAAAAACTATAAATTTGCAGCCCATTATTTTAACAGACTGAAATGACCAAACAGATTCCTTTTTCAAAAAGACAAATCGAAAAGATAATAGAACAGTATCCTACCCCTTTCCATATTTATGATGAAAAGGGAATCCGGGATTATGCCCGTAAATTCATCAAGGCCTTCTCATGGAACCCCGGCTTTAAGGAATTCTATGCCATCAAATCGGCTCCCAACCCTTACCTGATGAAGATCATGAGGGAAGAAGGTTTTGGTATCGACTGCAGCTCTATGGCCGAATTGGTGATTGCCGAAAAGCTGGGAATGAAAGGCGATGAGATCATGTTCACCTCCAACGATACGCCCGCTTATGAATACAAAAAGGCAGTCGACCTGGGAGCAATCATCAACCTTGACGATATTTCGCATATTGAATACCTTGAAAAACATGTAGGCATTCCCGATATCGTGTGTTTCAGATACAATCCCGGATCGCTGAAAGAGGGCAATACTATTATTGGTCATCCAGAAGAGGCCAAATATGGCTTTACCCGCGAACAGTTGTTTGAAGGCTACCAGATGCTTTTGGACAAAGGGGTGAAACGCTTTGGTCTTCATACCATGGTAGCATCCAATGAGTTGGATTCGGCTTATTTTGTAGAGACTGCTCAAATCCTGTTTGACCTGATTGTGGAACTAAACCAGCGGCTAGGCATCAAGATCGAATTTGCCAATCTTGGCGGAGGAATAGGTATCCCTTATAAACCAACGGATCAGCCGGTCGACCTTGATTTTATGAGCCGTGGCATTGAAAAGCTGTACCAGGAAAAGATCGTTGCCAACGGAATGGACGGTTTGCGCATCTATTTTGAATCCGGACGTGCCATGACCGGCCCCTACGGGTTTTTGGTATCCAAAGTGCTTCACATTAAAAAAACCTACAAGCAGTATGCCGGTCTGGATTCATCCATGGCCAATCTGATGAGGCCTGCCCTGTATGGCTCTTATCATCATATCACCGTGATGGGCAAGGAAGATCAGCCGCTGAATGAAGTCTATGATGTGACCGGATCGCTGTGTGAAAACAACGATAAGTTTGCCATTAATCGTAAGTTACCAATAATGGAACCGGGAGATATTGTGGTGATTCACGATACCGGGGCGCATGGGCATTCCATGGGCTTTAACTACAACGGGAAATTGCGTTCGGCAGAACTATTGCTTCGCGAAAATGGGGAAGTGGTGCAGATTCGCCGTGCCGAAACACTGGAAGATTATTTCGGAACCCTGGACTTTGAAAAACTGAAAGATTTTTAAGACATTCTTATAAGAAAGAAAAAGCCGGTTAAGTGCCGGCTTCTTTATTTATTAGGATTGAGAAGAGATTTAACCACTTAGGTCCTAACGAAATTGCACAAAGAACGCTGAGGAAAATCATCGGGAATAACCATTAAAAACAAATTTTCTTTGAGAACTTTATGTCATCTGCCTGGTGATCTCTGGTTTTGAAGAACAATTAAACTACTGAAGGAAACCGGCAAGGTGGGGTCATAAAACATTGAGCAGTAGGGTTTATCTTCCAAAGAGGATATATTGGGAAAGGTAATTACAGGACGGATGAATTTTACTGCCAATGGTTACTATTAATTAAATAGCTTAACTTCGCAAAATAAATAAATATTGGAATGAGAATAGGCTATGATGCAAAACGGGCTTTTAACAATAGTGCAGGACTGGGGAATTTCAGTCGCAATACGCTCAATGCCCTTGCACATCAAAATCCCGAATGTCAGCAGTTTTTGTTCAGTCCTTCGGCCAGTCATTCTTTGTTTACTACCCCTAATAACGCGACAGTGATTCAACCCCACGGGTTGTGGTGGAAAACCTTTCCCAATGCATGGAGGAGTGTGAAAATTGCCCGTGAAGCGGAAGATTTGAAGCTGGATATCTTTCACGGCTTAAGCCATGAATTGCCCATTGGAATTGAATATTCAGGCGTAAAGACCGTGGTGACCATTCATGACCTGATCTATCTGCGATTTCCTGAATATTTCCAAAAGATCGACAGGGCGATTTATGACCGCAAGTTCAGGTATGCCTGCCAGGTGACCACAAAGATTCATGCCATTTCTGAGCAGACCAAATATGATTTGATATCCTATTATAATATCCCGGAAGAAAAGATTGAGGTAATTTACCAGAGCATCAATCCTATGTTCTTTGAAGAGGTGGAGGAATCGCAAAAAAAACTTGTTCAGCAGAAATATCATTTACCTGAACGTTTTTTGCTGACTGTGGGTACCGTAGAGCCAAGGAAAAACCTGATGGGACTGCTGGAAGGGATGCTCACTTCACGAATAGATATGCCATTGGTAGTAATTGGCAAATCAACGGATTACCGTAAAAAAGTTCAGCAACTGATTGACAGCCGTCCCCGTGAGTTGAAGGTGTTTTTTCTTTCAGGGATTAATGATTCAGAATTACGTGCCATGTACCAATCGGCCGAGGCGATGATCTATCCTTCCTTGTTTGAAGGTTTTGGCCTTCCTGTGGTGGAGGCGCAGGCATCGGGGTGCCCTGTGATTACTTCCAACATCAGCAGTATGCCTGAAGCTGGAGGAAATGCCGCTATTTATGTCGACCCGGAAAAGCCTGAGGAGATAGGCAGGGTGATCGAAACATTACTGAACAATTCAGCTATTGCTGGCAAGATGATTGAAAAAGGCCTTGAAAATGCACAGTTATACACCCCGGAACTTTATGCAAGGCAATTGATAAATCTTTATAAAAACATCCTGAATGATTGAAGATATTAAGACAGCCATTGAAGTGCTGCAAAAAGGAGGAATTATCCTTTATCCTACCGATACTGTCTGGGGCCTTGGATGTGACGCCACCAACGAGGATGCGGTAAAAAAGCTTAACAGCATCAAAAAGCGTGATGAGTCAAAAGGCCTGCTTGTGTTGATGGAAAATGCCGCCTTGCTGGAACGCTACGTGGAGGAGGTACCTGAAATAGCGTACGATTTAATAGAACTTACCGATAGACCCCTTACCATCATTTATGATGGAGCAAAGAACCTGGCCAAAAACCTGGTAGCTGCTGACGGAAGCATTGGCATCCGGATTACCTCGGAAACCTTTAGCGCAGAATTGATACGCAGGTTTAAAAAGCCCATTGTTTCAACCTCTGCCAATATAAGCGGGAAAAAAGCACCTGCCAACTTTAACGAAATCCCACAGGAGATCATCTCGGCTGCGGATTATGTGGTAAAATACCGCCAGGATGAGACAACAAAACACCAACCCTCCAGCATCATGAAACTGGGCAGGGGAGGAGAGGTGAAAATAATCAGAGAATGAGAAAAATCATCAATGGCTAAGCACAGGGCATGGAGTCCCACGAGTCTCATTCGTCCCATAACTCATTCTCTCCGGGCACTAAAAGCCCTTAAACTTAAAATTTGAAACTTTAAACTTAAATGATACCCAATAAAAAAATTGGCTTTAGGCCTGATAAATTGAAAGAGGTTGCAGTAAAGGTTACTGAATCCGGTGAATTGATGAATTTTCTGATAGCCAGGTTTCCTGAGAAAAGCCGCAGTGCCATAAAATCTCTTTTGGCGCATAAACAGGTAACGGTGGATGATATGGTGACCACCAAATTTGATCATCCGCTTAAAAAAGGGCAGATGGTGTTTCTTAACAAGAAGAAATCAGAGGAGAAGCCTCGTTTTCGTGAAATGCGCATTGTTCATGAGGATGCCCATGTCATTGTAATTGATAAGAACAGCGGATTGCTTTCCATGGCTTCAGATACCGAAAAACAACGTACTGCCTACAGTATGCTTAGTGAATATGTCAAAAGGTTCGATCCTAAAAACCTTATTTTTATTGTCCATCGTTTGGACCGGGAGACTTCAGGACTGATGATGTTCGCCAGAAGCAAGAAAGTACAGGAACTACTGCAAAAAGACTGGAACGAATCGATCATTGAACGCTCTTACGTGGCCATCGTGGAAGGTGCCGTAGAGAAGACGGAAGACACCATCACTTCCTGGCTCAAGGAGAACAAGGCCATGGTGATGTATTCCAGCCAGACCCCTGAAGATGGGCAGAAAGCGGTTACCCATTATAAAGTGTTAAAGAGCAATAAATCCTTTTCCCTGTTGGATGTAAAACTAGAAACAGGCAGAAAGAACCAGATCAGGGTACACATGAAAGATATGGGTCATCCGGTGGCTGGCGATAAAAAGTATGGTGCCAAAACAAACCCAGTGGGACAAATGGGCCTGCACGCCAGGGTATTGGCCTTTAAACACCCCATAACGGGTAAATCCCTCAGGTTTGATACCCCCGTCCCCATAAAATTTCAAAAGCTGTTCAGGCTACCGGTTAAATCGACCGAGGCTCAATAAATAGCTAAATCAGTGGAGGGTCTTAAGGACTTTAAGGTCCTCCACTGATCACTGACCACTAACCAGTATTCTTTATTCAAATTCCAGACCACCAAAGTATTCCGGAACATGGAAGCTGGGTTCGTGTGTTTTAATTTTGGTCCATGAAACAAAGTGGGGTACGCTAAGGTCATCTCCGCATTTGTAAAAGTTGCCCCTCATCTTTTTTCCCTTGACAGGTTTCAATGAATGATTGAAAAAAGTTTCCCATGGAATGGCAATAGTAATCTGCCACTGGGTTTCTTTTTTTATCTCATCAAAAGGACCCTCGCCCAGGGACGAGATCCTGCGAATCGTATCGATCTGTTCTTCTGTGGCATGGGAGGCGTACAGCCCTTTTTTTCTAAATCCCAGCAAGGCAGTACCAATACAGTTGACTTCCAAGTTGTAATACTCATCATTGCCATCGGGCGAAAGGAAAAATTCGACACAGCTATCTGTCCATACCCTTCCGTTGTTTTCTGTTATCACAGCCTTAATGGTCTGCTCCTGCACCTGGTAGCGCAAAAAAAGTTCATTCTCATTGTAAGCTATTTGAACGGTCACCTTTGGCAGGTAGGGAAAATCATCCCAGTTAATCGTTTCAAGGTGTAAGGGTTCAATTTCAAGGTCCAGTGTTTCACTTACCAGTTCCAGGGGCGGGTCAGTAAACCCGGGCAATATCTGAGTTACTTTCATAGGATGGGCTTTTATTTATTTCAACTTATAACAAAGGTAAGTTACAATTACTTAATTACCACGGGCCGGTGAAAAGAAATTAAAGCCGTCAATCCATAAAAAAACAGGAGTATATCCTGCATTGTATTCATCCGACCGATTCTAACAATGTTTAGATGAGAAGCTGAAGGGTTCTCTTTTTTTGTGTTTCAACTTTAAATATTTTTTATCCCGAAAAGGCTTAGAGAATTATCAACAGATTTCTTATCCTGTCTTTGTTCATTTGAATTATCTTCGAAGTATTTTCTTTTTATTTTCTTTTCATTTTCTAATAATATCTGGAACCATGGAGACATTGTGATAACTGTTTTTATTAATGATACCATTTCCGATTAATTTGCATTGTTTGATCTTTACCAGACAATGCTTCCATTGGCTTGATAATTCCGCGTTATTTATTTGAACTTTCAGGAATTATTCATTCTGAAAGCATATTGAATTATCTGTCTTTCATTTCTGTTTTTCCGGGTTGGAATCCCTGTATTTTTATTATTTTTGAACGACTTAAACTTTTATTATCAAACTAAACCTGGTATGCTGAAAAGAATAGGGGATTTTCTCCGTAAACGATTGTTACTGATCTTATTTTGCTCTTTTGCAATTGGAATTTTTGTAGCCTTAATGGGCAATAAGGCCGTCGAATATACTTCAACTGATGAGTTTTGCGCTTCCTGCCATGTGCACCCCCATGTGTTTGCATCCTGGAAGTTATCTACCCATTACAGTAATAAGAATGGTATCCAGGTTCATTGTGTCGATTGTCACCTTCCGCCTGAAGGGCAGGGCTATATGATCGAAAAAACAAGGCTTGGACTGAAGGATTTGTATGGCTATTTGAGCAAAGATTCTGCTCAATTTAACTGGGAAGCCAAGCGTACTGTTGAGCAGGCTCCCCATTTTACCTTCAAGGTGTCGTGTGTAAAATGTCATGTCAATCTGTTTCCCCTAACCTTAAAGAAAGAAGGACAGGATGCGCATCTTTACTATTCCCAGAATGAAGATAAGCTGGAATGTACCAACTGCCATCTGAATGTTGGTCATTATGACCCCAATGCCAAACATACCAGCAATACGGACTTTGGAAAAGGAGCAATGGCCAATCAAACCATATATACAGCGCCTGCCCGGGTGGATAAGTTTGAAAGTTTCAAAGAGACCATTCCCGGTACGACCGTTTCATTTAATATGATCGCTATCCCGGGGGGTAAGTTCAAAATGGGAAGCCCTGAAAGTGAGCCTTTTCGTAAAGCAGATGAAGGGCCGGTTAAAGAAGTGGAAGTGAGCCCGTTCTTTATGGCCGAAGTGGAAGTTAGCTGGGATGAGTTTTTGGTATTCTACAGCCAGACGAAAATGGAAGGCCGCACCACGGATGTGAAGGCTACCCCGGTAGCCTTGGGTGAGGTAGATGCCATTTCAGGACCAACGCCTCCTTATGGGCAGCCCGATCAGAATTGGGGCTTGGGAAGCCGTCCGGCTATCACCATGCGCTATGCAACAGCCGAAACTTATTGTAAATGGTTATCCCTTAAAACAGGCAAAAAATACAGGTTACCAACCGAAGCAGAATGGGAATATGCCTGTCGTGCAGGCTCCCAGACCCCTTACTTCTTCCCGGGCGATCCAAAGAAATATTCCAAAGAAGGGTTTTTCAATAAACTGTTTGGTGCCGATACCACCCATATAAACCGTTATGCCATTTATTCAGCCAACAGTATGGCCAAAACCCATACGCCTGCAGAGGTAAAAGCCAATCCTTTTGGGCTGAAAAACATGACCGGTAATGTGGCCGAGTTCTGCTCAGACTGGTATGCTCCCGATGCTTATACCCTTTTGACCGACGGGGTGAAAAATCCCAAGGGCCCTGCTTCCGGCACAGAGCATGTGATAAGAGGCGGATCTTTTAAAAGTGAAGCGGCCGATATCAGAAGTGCCGCCCGTGGGGCAACCAATGATGAGGCGTGGATGAGAACCGATCCCCAGATTCCAAAAAGTGTTTGGTGGTATTCTGATTGTAACATGGTAGGATTCCGTGTGGTATGTGAATCCGATTCAACAACAGGTAATATAATTTCTAAACTATAAACTAACGAACTATGAGTGAATCAGGATTTTCAAGACGTAAATTTCTGGCCAGTGCAGCTACCATTGGAGCTGTGGGTGCTATAGGTGTAAATGTGTTAAGTTCATGTTCAGGACCTAAGAAACCTGAAGTGGGTGATTTAAAACTACCTCCACTTTTGGAGATCGCTCCTGACGGTGCACCTTTGAAACTGGGAGTTATTGGCTGCGGTGGACGTGGTTCAGGCGCTATGATCGACTTTCTGAATGCCGGTCCTAACCTTAGTGTTCATGCCCTGGGGGATGCCTTTCAGAATAACATCCAGGCTTGCCGCGATAAGCTGAAAAAAGAAAAGAACATGGAAGTGGCCGATGAAAATGTATTCGTTGGATT
>DATGYU010000025.1:0-7693 GCA_035297625.1 Prolixibacteraceae bacterium | reverse complement strand
CTGGGACTATTGCGGCAAAGAGTTGAAATAGCTCAGTTTTTGTATTTTATTACAGTTGCTGGCTTCTGGCTTCTGGCTACTGGCAAGAAATGCTTTGATCATCTTTCATCACTGCTGAACGAATAATTTCTTGCCCCCAAGTTACTCGGGGCCAGCCACCAGAAGCCAGCATTTACTTATCCCTTTCATTATTCAAGTTGCCCGGCTTGTTATAACCGGCAACTTGTGTAAATTACTTTCTCTACCTGTAACCCTGTCAATTTATGAACAAAAAGACTGAAGTACTTTCAGATACAATTTTTAGCGCTATTTTTGTTGAAAGTAAAGTACATTTTTCAATATCAATCAAAACACACTAAATCTTAAAGCATGAGTTTAAAATCTAATGTAAAAAAATCACTTACAATTGTTGCCCTGGCTGTATTTGCAGTCGGTGGGATCATTTCTTGTTCACCCAAAGCCCCTGAAAAGCCTGCCAAGGAAGTAGGTCTTCAGTTATGGTCGGTTCGCGATTCCATGCAGACTGATGCCAGAGCTACCGTCAAAAAAGTAGGTGCTATGGGTTATTCATTTATCGAAGCAGCCGGTTATGCTGACGGTAAATTCTACGGAATGGAACCTGCCGCCTTCAAAGCTCTGGTCGACTCCAGCGGTATGACTTTCTTGTCCTCTCATACCGGACAGGCTGTTCCTGATTCAGCCAACTGGGAAAAAACGATGGCATGGTGGGATGCTGCTATTGCCGCCCATAAAGCTGCCGGAGTATCTTACATTGTTCAGCCTTTTATGGACAGCGTAGGCTATACAACACTGGCCGGTGTTCAGCGCTATTGCGATTATTTCAATGCTGTAGGCGAAAAATGTAACGCTGCCGGTATCCGTTTTGGCTACCATAACCATTCAGGCGAATTTGCCCAGGTGGAAGGCCAGACCATTTACGATTATATGCTGAAAAATACTGACCCTGCTAAGGTGATGTTTGAAATGGATTTATACTGGATTACCGAAGGTGGTAAAAACCCTGTTGACTATTTCAATGCCTATCCCGGCCGTTTCGAATTATGGCATGTAAAGGATAAAGCCGAAATTGGTGGCAAAGACACTAAAATGGATTTCAAACCTATTTTCGAGAACGCTCAAAAATCTGGCATGAAGAAATTCATCGTTGAAGTGGAAGAATACAACTTCTCTTCAATTGAAAGCGTGCGCCAGTCTTTAGACTTCCTGATGAAAGCTGATTACGTGAAGTAATACGATATTAATTCTATTGAAAAGCCGCCGCGGATGAATTTCTGCGGCGGCTTTTTTTTGATCCATTAAAACACCTGTTTCACCCCTGTTTACCAAATCTGATATTTTAACCCTTTTAATTCTTATTTGCTTCAAACCATCTTCAGTATTCCTTCTAACCTCCTTCAGATATAATTCGAATATAATACGTATTTAATACATATATAATTCGAATATAATAGGTATATATACGAATTATATATGTATTATATTCGAATTATATATGTATTAATACTGAAGAAGGTTAGAAGGAGGTTTGAACAAGGTTAAAAGCAAACAGTAATAGGTAACCGTAAACATTAGGGACGTTTCTGACAGCGACAATTACTTTTTAGAGATATTATCAAAAATCATGGAAGGGATTTATTGTCGAAAGATAGCAGAGCCAACCTCTTTCATTGAAAATGCTTTCCTTGTTTGATCAATGCTTCAAATATTTAAGAAGATTTCGGGTTTTAAGGTTTGACTGTCCGGAATGTTTGTTTCAATCTACAAATGCAGTAAAATAAAAAACCGCTCAGAATCCATGATCTGAACGGTTTTTTATTTTAAATGAAACAGCAGCCTTTTAAACGGGTTTTGTCAGTTCTGTCAGATATATCTTCAATTCATCATTTGCCAAAGGCTCTAATTCCTCGAACACCCTTTTGTGGTAATTATTCAGCCATTCTGTTTCCTGGGTATTTAATAAGCTTTTATCAACGGCAGTGATGTCAATAGGGCAGAGGGTAAGGGTATCAAAATGGAGGAATTCACCAAATTCTGTAGATTGGCCTTTTACGCAAACGATCATATTTTCAGTTCGTATGCCATATTCGCCCTGACGATACATGCCGGGTTCATTGGACAATACCATGCCGGGTTCAATGGCATATTCATTGAACTCCTGTCGAATGCTCATCGGCCCTTCATGCACATTGAGAAAATAACCAACGCCATGGCCCGTTCCGTGACCATAATTGAGGCCGTGATTCCATAAGTCCTTTCTTGCCAGGATGTCCAGGTGATATCCGCGTGTACCCACAGGAAAACGGGCCATGGACAAAGCAATCATGCCTTTCAGCACAAGGGTATAATCTTTCTTTTGCTGATCGGTAACTTCTGACAAGGCAATGGTACGGGTAATATCAGTGGTACCATCCAGGTACTGCCCCCCTGAATCGAAAAGCAGGAATCCATCCTGGCTGACAGGTAAGGCATTTTCAGCAGATACATGAAAATGAACAATGGCCCCGTGTTCTTTATAGCCTACGATGGGTGTGAAGCTGATGCCTTTGTATCCCGGTTTTGATTCACGGAATTCAATCAGCTTTTGGGCACACAGGTATTCATCAACAGGGTGGGAGGGGAGTATATTTTTTAGCCAGTACAGAAACTCAAGCATGGCTACCCCGTCCTTGCGCATGGCCTGTCGGATATTGTGGATTTCAACTTCCGATTTTACCGCTTTCAGTTTACAGGGAACCGATAAGCCTTCAATAACCTTGCATTGGGCAGGTATATTTTTCAAAATAGAATAATTGGTACGATCAGGATCCACAAGAATACGAGCCCCTGTTGGTAGATGTTCCAGGTAGGATGGCAATTCATTGTATTCATGAAGTTGAATTCCTTCCACCTGGAGCCTGGCTTTTAATACCGGGGGTAACTTCTTTGTGTCAACAAAAAGAATAGATTGCTCTCGTGAAACAATCGCATAGGCTAAAAATACTGGGTTACAGTCGACATCACCACCGCGAAGGTTAAAGGTCCACGCGATTTCATCCAGCGCTGCAATAATTTGACGTTCGGCACCCATCGCCTTCAACTGTTTGCTGATCGCTTCTATTTTATCCTTTCGGTCAGTACATGCATAATGAATTTCATGATCATAGATTTTGTTATTGGGAAGCGGTGGTCTGTCAACCCAAACAGCATTTAGCAAATCTGCCGTTCCTATAAGCGCAATAGCAGATTCCTGCAGGTTTTTCTCCAGGCTCCGGAATTGCTCAATTGAAATACAGGCTTCATCGGTGCCAACAACGGCTCCTTCCGAAAGATTGATTTTCAGCCATTCGCCAGGCGATGGGTACCCTGCAACGCGGATTTTTACCAGTTCAATGTCAGTACCTTTCAATTCCTCTTCGGCCTGAATGAAATAGCGGGAATCAGTCCATAAAGCAGCCTTTTGGGCAGTGACAATTACCTGCCCGGCAGATCCTGTAAATCCCGATATAAACGGGCGGGTCTGCCAGTAAGCGGGGATATATTCGCTTAAATGAGGATCGGTGCCGTAAATGATAAAGGCATCCAGTTGATTCTGCTGCATCTCCTTTCGGAGCGCACTGATACGTTGTTTAATAAGTTCCTTCACGCCGGATAAGTTCTTTAAGTATATTTTTCATTGACATGGAAGGCAGTTCCATCATGTTGACATCCTTGGGTTTGTGAAACTCGAAGGAAGAAATATCGTCCATAGGGGTCATTTGATCCAGGCTTTCTGTTTTGGCCAAAAAGGCAAGGTCGAGCGTAAATACAGAGAAACCCGAATAGACATATTCATTGGGAAAAGAGCAGAAATATTGGAGTGAATGAATATCGATACCCAGTTCTTCCTTTATTTCCCTGACAGCGGCTTCTTCACCCGTTTCCATGGGATCAATAAAACCACCGGGCAAGTCGAGCATGCCTAAATGAGGTTCTACAGCCCGCCGTGTGAGCAGCAGTTCGCCCTGCTCATTAAAAAGCAGTACGGCCACTGCGGCTGATGAATTCACATAATAACTGAAATAACAATCCATGCACCTGAAAGATCTGCTGCCTGTTGCCTGGAAATAAGAAGATCCGCAGCGGGGGCAAAACTTCAGAACATTGACAGGATGCGTATTTGAATACATTCTAAGGGTATTAAAGGTTAAAGGCAGTGTTCAGTGTTCAGTATTCAGTATTCAGTGTTCAGTATTCTCTGGCAACTGTTCATTGCCTACTGAATACTGACCACTGACCACTGAATTATCGGGTGATTCCCTGGGCTTTCATCCATTGGGCAAACAGGTTAGGCCATTGGTCGACCGGTTTGTTGATCTTATTCATGCCAAATCCATGGCCTCCGTTCCTGAAGATATGCATCTCGGCAGGGACATTGTATTTCTTCAATGCCATGTAAAACTCGACAGAGTTACGTGGTGGCACCACATTATCATCATCGGCTAAAACCAGGAAAGTGGGAGGCGTTTGATCAGTAACATGCAGCTCGTTGGAATATTTCTCTACCAGTTCATATTTGTTGCCTGCACCAATCAGGTTAACGCGTGAACCCATATGTCCGAAGGCTTCATTAAAAGTGATTACCGGGTAAAGCAGCAGCATGAAATCGGGTCTGCAGCTTACTCTTTCAATGGGATCGGTTGCACCAGGATTACCCAGGTCGAATTTGGTACCTGCCGTTGAGGCCAGATGTCCGCCTGCCGATGAACCAGCGATGCCAATCTTTGATGGTTTGATGCCCCACTCCAGGGCTTTCTGGCGAACAATACGAATAGCCCGTTGCGCATCCGTCAACGGCACCTCATCATGTCCGTTGGGTAAGCGGTACTTCAGAACGATACCGGCTACTCCTTGCTGTGCCAGCCAGGCAGCCATATCATATCCTTCATGGTCCATGGCCTCCATGGCATACCCTCCACCGGGACAAATGACTACTGCCGCTCCGGTGTTAATACCCTGCTTTGGTAAATACACATAAATTTCAGCCTCCGAGACATTACGCACCCGCTTGCCATCAAAGACTTCTTCTGGTGTGGTGATACCATTGCTGTTAGGGGCGCCGTTTGGCCATACTTTTTGTTTGAAATCCTGTGCCATAGCTGAATAGCTCATCATAAGCGATGTGAAGATTGCTAATACTAATGTTTTCATTTATTGGTTGATTTTTCTCCTGTAAAATAATGCTCCTTGTCTGCAAAAAGAATGTTGAAGGAGGTAAGTGACCCATAAATGCGGGTAATATACTGCTGAATGTTTACCTTCTCCTCATCTGTCAAAACGGGATGACTGTTGATGTTTTGTTCCAGCACCCTGAGCCGGTCCCTGACCATTACGATCTTGTGGAAAAAGCTTTCAATGGGTATCTCTTTTGGCTTCAGTGATGAATTGGCCGGTTGCAGGATCATGTTTCCACCACTCCATTTATCACTTAAGGGTACCAGTTCCTGCAAAGCGCTTTGTTCTTCCAAAACGTATCTCAAAACTCTTTCAATCTCTTTTAGGGTGAGTGAGTTTCTGGGCTTATCGGCAGGCGCTTCCAGAACTTCCAGATCTTCACTTCTTTTGAGGATGTCTACTTTACCGCCTCTTTCAAAAAATATCTCGTAGGAGGTAATTTTATCTTTACTGATGATTCCCTCTCCATAACGGGGGTGCTCAACACGGGTTCCAACAGCCAGTTCTTCCATGGATTGATTGGTTTTTTTTGCGACATAAAAATACGAAATAATTGTGGGATAGACGCAATGTTGACTGCTGAATGATAAATGGAACACAAATGAACTCAAATGGAAACACAAATTGCACAAATGAGAAATGAAAAGATGTGAAAAAGGGAAAGAGAAAGGGTGATCATAGATGAGATGATGCAGGTTACCGACCTTTTTTACTCTTCATCAATTGTTGGAATTATAAGTTTATTGTGACTATTTATATATTTGCGTAAAGTTCATGGCTACATAACCTAATATCAATTAATCATTATAAAATAAATGAAATACTTTTTTACGATTCTTATCCTGCTGATCTTTATTGCCTCAACCTTTTCTCAAGAACAAAATCTACCTTCATTTAATGACGAAATTAAAAGCGTGGTTTCAGATTCCTCTTCTATATATTATTATCCTAAATTATTAAAAAAGGTAAATCAACAACCATCGGAATTGAAAATTACTGAAATATACTATTTATACTATGGGCAGATTTTTCAGCCGGACTATAATGTCTTTGGATATCTGATGGACAATAATCAAGCAGTGTTTAGAAGGGCAGTCATGAGTTATAATTACAAAAAAGCTATATCGTCAGGGATAAAGATAATCTCAAAATTTCCTGTAGACCTAACAACGCTATTGCATTTGAACATTTGTATGGAAAAGAAAAACGTACCTGATTCAACATATTTTGTTAATTTAAGATACCATCTTTTAATGGAAGCTATATTGTCTACAGGAAATGGAAAATCAAAAGATTTGGCAATTAAAGTAATTAATATTGAAGATGAATCTGTTATTAAAGGGGCAATTGGGTTTTTAGGCGGTAAGACTTATATTGAATCAACCCCAAATCATGCTTATGATGTTTGGGAAGTGGATAACAAAAAATTGTATTTCGAGCTAATAATTAATGATAAATAATAATGGTCATTAGATTGAATTACAACAAGATATTGAATTTAAGTAATGACCATTTTCCTGAATTAGACTTTAGCCCGGCTCGTGGCAAGGTGGTTTAATATACCTTATTTGTCTTCAAGCAAAAGTATTATCTTTGCCGGCTGTTAATTAAAAATTTAAACAATGAAAGCATACGTATTTCCGGGACAGGGCGCCCAATACCCAGGAATGGGAAAAGATCTTTATGAGAAATCGCCTTTGGCAAAAGAACTTTTTGAAAAAGCCAACGAAATCTTAGGTTTCAGAATTACCGACATCATGTTTGAAGGTACAGAGGAAGACCTCAAACAGACTAAAGTTACCCAACCGGCTATTTTCCTGCATTCTGTATTGCTGGCAAAAACACTGGATAACTTCCAGCCTGAAATGGTGGCAGGTCACTCTTTGGGTGAATTCTCCGCTTTGGTGGCTAACGGCGCTTTAAGTTTTGAAGATGGACTGCGTCTTGTTTCCCAGCGCGCCCAGGCCATGCAGAAAGCCTGCGAAGCACAGTCATCAACAATGGCCGCTATTGTTGGTCTGGAGGATGAAGTGGTGGAAGAAGTATGCGCTTCTATTGACGAGGTGGTCGTTCCTGCCAATTATAACTGTCCCGGACAGTTGGTAATTTCTGGTTCAATGGCCGGTATTGACAAAGCCTGTGAAGCCCTTACTGCCCGTGGCGCAAAACGTGCCCTGAAACTGGTTGTAGGTGGTGCTTTCCATTCTCCATTGATGGAACCAGCGCGTGAAGTGCTGGCTGCTGCCATTGAAAATACCCCATTCTCAACGCCTGTTTGCCCTATCTACCAGAACGTAAATGCAAAGGCAACTACTGATCCTGCTGTGATCAAACAAAACCTGATTGACCAGTTGACCGCTCCTGTCAGATGGACTCAGACTGCCAAAAACATGATTGCTGACGGTGCTACTTTGTTTACTGAAATTGGTCCTGGCAAAGTGCTGCAGGGATTGATCAAAAAAGTAGACAGAAATGCTGAAGT
>DATGYU010000024.1:0-12589 GCA_035297625.1 Prolixibacteraceae bacterium | reverse complement strand
CAATTACCATCATATCCGCCTCCCGGGGAGTGCCCCTGAGGACTTCACCTCCAAAGCGAGCGATATCGTATCGGCTGGTAATGGAGGTGGCCATCTCAACAAAACAACAGGAAAGGCCAAAAGCAAAAGGCCAGATGGAATTCTTGCGTCCCCAGTCCACCAAATCATCCAGCCGGGTTAATGCCACCGACTGCTGCAGGGTATCGTCCATCGAACTGGCCCCTTGATAGGGATGGCTTGAATCAGGCCGTTGCAGGTTGTACTTCATTTTCTGTTCATTTTAGATTGAAGAATCTTTTTACCGTTGGGACCAAAATTTAAGGCCCCGATACCCAATTCATAAATAAGGACCACAACAAATACGAGGATAAAGACACTTACTCCCAAATAACCGGCTATGCCAAGTTCACGGAAAGAGACAGCCCATACCATTATGAAAGCAGCATCCAGATCAAAAATGACAAAAAACATGGCAATCAGATAAAAGTGAGACGAGAAGCGCAGTCGTGCCCCACCCGTGGGGGGAATTCCCGATTCGAAGGGATCATCGGTGGCTTTTCCCTTATGGCGCTCACCCAACAGATAGGACAATCCGATCATGACTGTTACTATCACAAAGGCGGCGATCGTATAAACTAAAAAAGGCCAGAAATAAAGTGGTTCTTCCAAAAGGATAACCGATAGCGTGTTCTGCTCCATTATTTAGTCTTTTGGGGTTGATTGTATTAAATTTACAACAAAAAAAGATATAATTGTCCTTTTGAAATAATTAATTTAAACAAGTTGTTGTCATTTCCGCTTACGACGTAGTTTTTCACGTCATAAAATTGATATATTGTTCACACCATGACAGGTAAATTCAGTTATCATTGGTTTATAAGCTATTTTAAAGATTAAAAACCATTAAAGCATCGCTTTAAAATTGGCCAATACAGAAGTCATCCGTTGATTTTAGGGAGAATACCTACAATAGAAACATGTCCAACATTTTGGCACGGCAATTGTCAAGTAACCAGTTAAATGACTTTAAAGTCCTTAAAATCATCTGTTTTTTCAGCTTAAAAGAATTAAAAAAATTATAATAAAGTGTACCATTATGAAACATTTCCTTTTAACATTAAGCATCGGTATATGGATGCTTGCCGCATGCGCAAACCCGAACTCCCGGCCAAAGCAAAGTCCGCCGGCCGAAACCAAGAGTAGCGATTCCAATGCTGCTGTAGCTGCAAAAAGCTATGAGAAGCTCGATAAAGCGCAGTTTATAGAAAAAGTATGGGATTATACCAAGTCGCCCGATGAATGGAAATACAAGGGCAATAAACCCGCCATTATCGACTTTTATGCTGACTGGTGCGGGCCGTGCCGTATTGCCAGCCCTATATTAGAAGAAGTGGGGTCTGAATATGCGGGCAAGATACAGGTGTATAAAATCAACACCGATGAAGAGCGAGAACTGGCACAGGTATTTCAAATTACCGGCATCCCCGCCTTTTTATATATTCCGGCCGATGGCAAACCGGTCATGATGGCAGGTATTGGCAGGTCAAAAGAAGATACCAAAAAGATGTTTATCGACAATATAGAAAAATATCTGCAGGTGAAGAAGTAATGCCAGTGATCAGTGGTCAGTAGGCAGTTCACAACTTAACCCTTTCAACATTAGCAACATTTTCAATCCTTCAATCTATAAGTTCATCAAGGATCAGTTCTCAAATAAAAAACCCGGAGTCTCCTCCGGGTTTTTTATTTGAGAATATACTTTTAAAAGTTACTTTGCTCTTTCAATCGTAATGGTGCGTGTTGGCTGATCGCACACTGCTGTTGGCCCCCAGTACTGGATGGGTCCGGGATAGATGAACGAGGTTTCCAATGCCCATTTTTCACGGTTGGCAGCCAGGTATTTGAACGGAGCGCTTTCCAGTTCCACCAGTGCTTTCTGGATCACCGGTTTCATATGACCATGGCGGCGTTCCATGTTCATCATCATGGTAACGGGTACTCCTCCGGCAATCCATTCGGCAGCAGGAGCAGTCAGGTTGCGAACCGATGACATGTATCCGGTTTTGCCTTCAGCAATCAGGAAAGAGGCATTGTAGCCCAGCGAATAGCAATAGTCGGCATCAAAGTTGGAAGGTGCAGCACAACGGCCTTCATAGCCAAAGAAGTGATACTGTGTCCCAAATTTGCCTTTGAATTCGCCGGTTTTTTTCATCTCTTTCAGGCGGCTTTTTACCATTTCGCCCAACAGTTTTTCTGTTTCAATCAGCGATACCTGAACGTTTCCATGGGGGTCACGGTCAAGGGTTAACTGATCGGCAATACCTGAAGGAAGAGAGGTGTATACCTTAGCCGATTCTTCAGAAAGAATGCCTGCCACAAAAGCACGGCCTTCTGCCTTGTTGGTAAATGATTTGAATTTCTGTTCAGTTTCTGAGCCTTCAGCCAGCAAATCGTTCAATTCGGCGATCAATGCTTTCATTTCAGGCACGAATTCCACCAGGCCTTCAGGAATTAAGGCCACCCCGAAGTTCTCGCCATTGGCAGCACGCTGAGCTACAATATTGGCCATGTAGTTAACGATTTCTCCCAAAGTCTGCTTTTTAAGTTCCACTTCTTCTGAAATCAATGTGATATTCGGCTGTGTCTGCAGGGCACATTCCAAACCGATATGAGAAGCCGAACGTCCCATCAGTTTGATAAAGTGCCAGTATTTCTTGGCTGAGTTGGCATCGCGTTCAATATTGCCAATCAATTCAGAGTACACTTTAGTAGCTGTATCGAAACCAAAAGAGGTTTCAATCATCTCGTTCTTTAAGTCACCATCAATGGTCTTTGGACAGCCGATCACCTGGACACCCAGCTTTTTGGCCGCATAATACTCGGCCAGTACACAGGCGTTGGTATTGCTGTCATCGCCACCGATAATTACCAGAGCAGTGATATTTAACTGCTTGAGTATCTCGGCACCTTTGTCGAACTGGGCGGTTTCTTCCAGCTTGGTACGACCAGAACCAATGATGTCAAAACCTCCGGTATTACGGTATTCATCAATGACCTCACTGGTCAGTTCAACATATTTATGATCTACCAACCCGCCGGGGCCACCAAGGAAACCATACAGTTTGCTTTGGGCATTGATGTTCTTTATTCCATCGAAAATACCTGAAATGACATTATGACCTCCAGGTGCCTGACCACCTGAAAGGATCACACCCACATTTACGGCAGGATATTCTTTTTGGCTGCTTGTAGCCTCAAAGGTAATTAAAGGCATCCCGTAGGTATTGGGAAACAACTTCTGAATGTCATTCTGATCGGCAATGGATTGTGTTTTATCGCCTTCCACAAGCTTTACTGCCGCTTTTAATGAGTTGGGAAGCTTGGGCTGATATTTGGCCCTTTCTGATTGTAATGCACTAATGGTCATAGTTTGTATTTTTTTGAGAGAATTTGATTTTTTATAAACGGATGTAAAAGTAAATTAAAACCATGGGTATACCATCAGATGATTAGCATATTCAACCTATTTAAAGTAAATTTAAACAGATTGGGCTGGGAGTTTCAAAGTTTCAAGTTTCAAGTATCAAATTGGGCCCAGGACTATGGCTTACTTTAAGGTGTTCAAGGAGGTTAAGGTCCTAATTGAATGATGAGGGAAGCAGAAAATCGTACATTGTAAATTGTATAATTGTAAATAGCCTGTTTTTACTGATCACTGATCACTGCTTTCGTCCTTGGCATCATCATCAGAAGTCTTCACCACAGGCCTCCGGGCATCTTTCAATGCCTTGTTGATCAACCATTCGATTTGTCCGTTGGCACTGCGGAATTCCTGTGCTGCCCACTTCTCAACAGCATCATACACATCGGGATCCAGACGTAAAACAAATGTCTTTTTCTTTGCCATAACCTTCAGCTCTTCTTTTTTACAGTTTTAGCATTCATATTTACAGCCAGGAATCATTTTGGTTCAACAATTTCGCTCATGGCACCTTGAATGGACTGCGGGCGCTGTGTTCCAAACAGTACTTTCTTGCCGTCTCTCAGATAAAGCTGCAGTCCGGTGTTTCCTTCCACACAATAAGCCCTGCCCCACTTATTCCATACGCCTCTGCGAATACCCCATCCGCCATATTCCAGCAATGGTTTATACTTTCTGATTTCAAAACGAAGAATCTCTTCTTTGGCAATAAGTTTACTTTTCAGGATCAAAGGGAAAAACCGGTAATGGATGCCTTGCTGGTCTATCCAAACTTCCAGTTTCAGTGAAAACAAGATCCACAGCAAGATACATAAGCCAATAAAGACAGCGATCATGATGCCATTGGGCGCCGGGCTGTTTCCCACCTGTACACCCATTACCATTTGTTGAAAAAGTGCATACACCAGCAATATCATGGATGGAACAGTGGCGACGAGAATAAAGACAACCTGCCACCACTGCCTGAATTGCTGACTTTCCTTGAACAGAACTTTATTCATCTACTTACTGGTAAAGTGTTCCTGTATTGACAACCGGAGTTGCTTCCTTATCTCCGCACAACACTACCAGCAGGTTGCTCACCATGGTCGCTTTTTTGTCTTCGTCAAGGTTTACGATCTCCCGCTGGCTCAGTTCTGAAAGAGCCATCTCTACCATACTTACGGCGCCTTCCACAATCTTAAAGCGGGCAGCCACGATAGCCGTTGCCTGCTGGCGCTTTAACATGGCCTGGGCAATTTCCTGGGCATAGGCAATATAATTGATGCGCGCTTCAATAACATTGATGCCAGCAATATCCAGCCGTTCACGAATTTCCTGTTCCAGCACCTGGTTGACCTCTTCGCCGCCATCGCGCAGGGTGATTTTTGCATGATCATCTTCTATATTGTCATAGGGATACAGGCCGGCCAGCTTCCTCAGGGCAGCTTCACTTTGCACAACCACAAAATGCTCATATTCATCGACCCCAAAAGCAGCGCGGTAGGTTTCTTCCACTTTCCATACCAATACAAGGCCAATCATGATGGGATTGCCCAGCTTGTCGTTTACTTTTATGGGTTCACTGTTGAAATTACGGGCTCTTAATGAAAATTTCTTCTTGGCAAAAAATGGATTCACCCAAAAGAAGCCATTATCCTTCAGGGTTCCTTTATACTCGCCAAAAAGCACCAGCACAAAGCTTTGATTAGGATCTACGGCTAGAAATCCCGGTGCAATAAAAATAAACGCGATCATTAAAATAACGCCAAAAACAATGACTTGATTAATGAAACCAATGATGGCCAAGGCCAGGATTATTACTTCAAGGATGACAAATAAATAGCCTGAGAGGGCTTTAAAAGACTTTTCCATGATATCATGTTTTAGTTGTTTTGATATTTTTTTGATATCACAAATATATCTAAAAAAAGCATCTTTCTCAAGATGCTTTTAAAAATCTTTTTAAGGATCAATTCAAATTCAATTCTACCTGACCGGCGTTTTTTGACGGAATCACCTCGTATTGGGAAGCAAAGTTTAATATTGCTTCTATACTACGCTGTGATGGCTCAAATTCATTGTAATTTTTTTTCAAAATACTTTCCTCGCAATCTTCGACAGGATACTCACTGTACAGTTTTGCTTCTGCGACTCCGTCTTTATAAGAATTGATTAAATAATTTAAGGTAAAAATATTATTCATAGGCATTATTGTTGTTTTTTAATGATATACCAATAACGCCGTCCGAATAATAATATTGTTACAATGTATTAATTTTTTGTAAGTGAGAGATTTTTTTTCTCAATCAGCTTTCTCAGGTTAATCAGCGCATAACGCATACGCCCCAAAGCCGTGTTGATACTAACATCTGTCAGATCGGCTATTTCCTTAAAGCTTAGGTTTTGGAAGTGCCTCATCATGATCACTTGTTTCTGATCTTCAGGAAGTTCCTCAATCAGCAGGCGCACATCACTGGTAATCTGCTCGTAAACAAGCCTATCCTCGATGTTCTCATCTGAATATTTGGGCGAGTTAAATAAATCAATGTTGGTATCATCATTGGAAGTGGTGGAAAGTAATTTTTCCTTCCTGAAATGATCGATAACGAGATTGTGAGATATTCTTAACACCCAGGAAATAAACTTACCATTCTCCACATATTTTCCTGTCTTTAGTGAGCGGATTACTTTGATAAAGGTATCCTGGAAAATATCTTCGGCAAGATGATGATTTTTTACTGTAAGCAGGATGTATGTAAATACCCTCTTTTTATGGCGGGATATAAGAATTTCAATAGCAGTCTTATCGCCATCAACAAATTGTTTAACGAGCGAATTATCACTCAGATCTTCTGTTCTGAACATTACTCTAGTTATTATGTGACTGTTAATTTTAATAATCAAAGAGTAGAGTTCTTTCTATAGGCAATCTTTCTTGAAATGGAGTTAAACTATTTGCTAATTTTGTCGGTGTAAAAATGAAACATTTTTTCCAAAAAAACAAATTTATCTATTTAGACAATAAAAAATGAATTTAAATTCATCCAATTCCTCATATATAACCATCAAAGGAGCCAGGGTTCATAATCTAAAAAACATTGATCTTACCATTAACCGCAACAAGCTGATCGTGATCAGCGGCCTGTCAGGTTCGGGCAAATCTTCCCTGGCCTTTGACACTTTATATGCTGAAGGGCAAAGACGATATGTCGAAAGTTTATCTTCCTATGCCCGCCAGTTTTTAGGCAGAATTGACAAACCGGAAGTTGATTATATCAAAGGGATACCCCCGGCTATCGCCATCGAGCAAAAGGTAAATACACGCAATCCCCGTTCCACGGTCGGCACTTCTACAGAGATTTACGACTATATGAAGCTTTTGTTTGCTCGTGTAGGCAAGACCATCTCCCCCGTTTCGGGTAAGGAGGTCAAACAGCATCATGTGAGCGATGTGACCAATTTCGTCCTTTCCTTTGCTGAAAATACGCGCTTTATGATCGGCTCCCCGTTAAAGATTGCCAAGGGGCGCACTCTTATCCAGGAAGCTGAATTGCTGCTTCAACAGGGATTTACAAGGCTTGAAATCAATGGTGAGATCCGCAAGATCGATGATCTTCTGAAAGAGGAGAAAGAAACCCTTCCCGCTGATGCTGTATGCAACATTGTCATCGACAGGGCGGCAGTTGTAAATGATGAGGATAACTTAAGCCGTATAGCGGATTCTGTCCAGACCGCCTTTTTTGAAGGCCACGGCGAATGCCTTGTGAAGGTATACGATGGCAATGAGGTGAAGGAAGAACATTTCTCCAACTTGTTTGAAGCCGACGGTATCCAGTTTGAAGAACCTTCGGTGCACATGTTCAGCTTTAACAACCCGCTGGGCGCCTGCCCCAAATGTGAGGGCTACGGCAAGGTAATCGGTATTGATGAAGATCTGGTCATCCCCAACAAATCCTTATCAGTTTACCAGGATGCGGTAGCCTGCTGGAAGGGTGAGAAGATGAAGGAATGGAAGGATGAACTGGTAGGTGCAGCCCATCGCTTTGACTTTCCCATTCATAAGCCTTACTATGAGTTAACGACTGAACAGAAAGACCTTCTGTGGAGCGGTAACAAATACTTTGGAGGAATAGACGGCTTCTTCCGCATGCTGGAAGAAAACACCTACAAGATACAATACCGGGTGATGCTTTCAAGGTACAGGGGAAAGACCAACTGTCCCGAATGCCGTGGTACCCGCTTAAAAAAAGAAGCAAGCTATGTGAAAGTAGCAGGTAAATCCATCCAGGACCTGGTACTGCTGCCTATCAACGAACTGGCACCATTCTTTAAGGAGCTGAAGCTTTCTGACTATGAAGAGCAGGTGGCCAAACGCATCCTGATAGAAATCAATAATCGTCTCGACTTTTTAAATGATGTAGGCCTGGGCTATCTGTCGCTGAACAGGTTGTCGTCTTCCCTCTCCGGAGGAGAATCGCAGCGTATCAACCTGGCCACTTCCCTTGGCAGCAGCCTTGTCGGGTCCATGTACATACTGGATGAGCCCAGCATTGGTCTTCACTCGCGCGATACGGAAAGGCTGATCAGGGTACTCCGCAAACTGCAGAAGCTGGGCAATACGGTCATTGTGGTTGAACATGATGAGGAGATTATCAGGGCTTCGGATGAGATCATCGACATTGGTCCACTCGCAGGAAGGCTTGGCGGAGAGGTGGTTTTCCATGGCACCCACGATCAGCTGGAAGCTTCCAAGGAAAGCCTTACGGCCAAATACCTCACTGGGAGAGAGAAAATAGATGTACCTGCCTCGCGCCGCAAGTGGAATAACTACATTGAGATTACAGGGGCCCGTGAAAACAACCTGAAGAATGTGGATGTAAAGTTCCCGCTTAACACCCTTTGCGTGGTAACCGGGGTGAGCGGCTCGGGCAAATCATCGCTGGTGACCAAGGTGCTCTACCCTGCCCTTGCCAAGATGTTTGGCGGCTTTAGTGAAAAGACCGGTGAGCATGATCAGATCAAAGGAGACATTAACCTGATCACATCCGTTGAGTATGTCGACCAGAACCCCATCGGTAAATCCTCGCGTTCCAACCCGGTGACTTACCTGAAAGTGTATGATGAAATCCGCAAGCTCTTCTCCGAGCAGCAGCTTGCCAAAATCAACGGTTTTAAGCCCTCTCATTTCTCTTTTAACATGGAAGGGGGCCGTTGTGAAGAATGCCAGGGTGAAGGCGAAATAACCGTAGAAATGCAGTTCATGGCCGATGTGCATCTGATCTGCGAAAGCTGCAAGGGTAAACGCTTTAGGGATGAAATCCTGGAAGTAACCTATGAAGGGAAAAACATCTTTGACATACTGGATTTAACAGTGAATGATGCCATTGACTTTTTCAACTCCCATAAGAACACCTCGGCGAAGAAAATAGCCAAACAGCTAAAACCACTTCAGGATGTGGGCCTTGGCTATGTAAAACTGGGTCAGTCATCCAGTACCCTCTCGGGTGGTGAAAGCCAGCGTATCAAACTAGCCTCCTACCTTGCCAAGGAAAAAGGAAGCCCTTCACTCTTTATCTTTGATGAACCCACCACGGGGCTTCATTTCCATGATATCCGCAAACTGCTCGATTCCTTCAATGCATTAATCTCCAGGGGCCACAGCATCATTATCATCGAGCACAACCTGGATGTGATTAAATGTGCCGACTGGGTCATTGACTTAGGCCCCGAAGGCGGTAAAGATGGCGGAAGGATCATCTATGAAGGCAAACCTGAAGGACTGGTAAAAAACGAAGTATCTTATACCGGTGCTGCCTTAAAAGAAAAACTGTAATCCTAAATACGGATACATCAATTGGGACAGGCGGCTTTTAGCCGCTTTTCTTTTTTATTATCAACTTGACACCCGACAGGTTTTGAAAACCTGTCGGGTGTCAAGTACCAAAGAAATGTTAGTGTTTTTTAAAGTTGAATTGTCAACAGTTCGTTCCCAAGGTTATGGAATGCCTTTTCAATCTTTTTTCTCTGTTCCAAACGTGGTTTTTTCAATCCCGAGGCATAATGGTGCAGTTGTTTCTGGTTAATGCCCGTTAGCTTTTCCAAAGCAGGTTTTGTAAATACGTTTGAATAATGGGTTAAGATACTTTGAGTATCATACCTGTATTCAATTTCATAATCGCCATCAATCAGCCATTGCGGAGCATTACAGTAACTTCTGTCACTATTTTTTATCATTAGCTTTAACCCTTCCAGGATATTTCTCTTGCACTCCTCTATGGTATTTCCTCCTCCTGAAATGCCATCCACATTGACTGCAAAACCATCAAAAAAATCCTTACTTGCTTCAATTTGAATAATTAATTTTTCCATAATATGCTTTATTTCGGGTTATTTTAAGCCCATAGTCTTTGTAATCTTCTTTTTTAAACCTTCTCCTATTTCCTTACTTCCATGAAAAGATATTGGCTCAGAAAGAATTCCATCTTTTGTATAAAAATAATGGCTGCCGTCGGAATGGCTAAATTTCCACCCATTCTTTATAATCTTACGATGAAATTCTGAGTATTTCGATGATTAACTGTTTAAATTACTCAATAAAGGTATATAATTCTATACTCTTTTCAAAGAGATTGGTTAAAGGTATAGCATTATCCAGAGGGAGGTGTATGAACGGATCACAACTTGTCCCGATAAATCGCATAGGCGTTAACCTTACCTTTGCGCTTATAATCAGACCATTGAAAACAATGCATTTCCCGGTTTAATATTCCCCCGGCCCTGCGCACAAGGCCAGGGGAATTGGCAATATATTAATATTCCAATGATCCGGTTGTATTTTTTCAGTATGTCAAAGAACTTGATTTATAGTAATCAACCACCCTTAATGCGGGTGATTTAAGTAGCGGAATATAAACTCCTTCTGCTTTATTCCCGAAAGGTAGACACGGATTTTTCCTTATCCAAAAAACGGTGCCGTTTGCGCCCGTTTGCGTCCGTTTGCTTCATGGTATGTTCTAAGGGGTCAATAACAAAAAAAATGATGGGTATGCGGATAAAACTTACCGCATAGTGAAGGGAGAGTATTCGGAAGATAAAAAGGATGGGTAATATTGAATTTGTTTAAAGTGTAAACGCTTCGCAGATCCGCCATTAAAGGGTGCTGATTGCAAATCAGGGGTGTTCGGAAGATGCTAATAGGTACATTCCGGTGTTTACTGAGCAGGCGACTGCTTCTGTCAAATTTACTGAAATTCAACAACTTTAGTGCTTTTCTTAAAAATAGTCGCCAGCTCAGTTATCCGCAGGTTTATCCTTTAAATGACGATTTTTTAATCTTCCGAACACTCCTAATTTGCAATCAGCACCAGCCCTGGTATCTTCAAACATTAAACATACCTAACACCCACAAAAACATAGGGAAATGCAAAAACAGAATAAAAAATACCTGACCAATAAAGTAAATTATTGCTAAAGTCTTATCCGAATTTATTTTAATAATTTTTTCTTTACCAAAGACATTCATGCAAAAATTGAAAAAGAAAACTGAAAAAATAATTAAATTAATAGTTATAAAAAATTGTGTTAAAGATGTCTCCAAATATCCCGTATAAAGAATGCCACAAACTGCCAGGATATTTGCTATTATCGTTGACAGTATCGAAATTATTACTGTTAATGTAATATTTCGTATTCTTAAAAATTTAGTCATGTCAATATATTCTATAAGGGTTTATGAATACCTTGCAGCTCCGGATGTGCAAAATATTGTTCAATGCCGCTGGTGCAGATTTGCAAATCTGCACCAGCCCATCCAGCTTTTGCATATCCTGAGAAGCAGGCAGGTAAAAGAGAACTGGTTTTCAATATTTCACATTCTAATAATTCCACCTATCGCATTAAATAATATTGACCAGATGGCTAGCACTAATAAAAGAATATGTCTTTGTCTTGCATGAGTTTTATTCTTAACAAATTTAAATTCATTCATCTTTTGTTTATACCTGTTTCCCCTATCAAAAGAAAAGTAAGGTATTAGAATAGCCGGCAATACACACATAATCACTAAAATAGTTATAGATAGGTCATAACCTTTAAACTTAGCTAATTGTGCAAGACCAAAAAGGTTGAAGCCAATTAATAAATTATAATAGTAAATTGCATTGCTCTCCGGGTTTTCTTTTTCCCCTAAATGATAGGCAGTCCAGTATGCTGAATAAAACAAGTACCACCAAGAATATGTAATTTTCTTAAAAATCATTCTATAAGCTATTAGGTTTAATATTTCTCAACAATTTCATAAGCCATCCTGTTAGCTCCTCAGCATATGCAACCATATTTCTCAAAGCCGCTGATACAGTTTTGCAATCTACACCAACACATCCGGCTTTTGCAAATCTTAAAGAGCAGGGTTCATCTATACTTTTTACAGAATCTCAAGTGACATATATGTTTCTATTTATAAATCAATGCTCATCCAAAGACAATTAAACATATGGACAATACAACATATAATATAACTATTGCATTACCCAACTTTCTTTGAACATCAGATTCTCCTTTATAAGAATCTACAATTTCCGTAACTCTCTGCTTATTTGAAAATAATATAGAATTTATTACAAATAAAAGAATAGCGATTATAAACAAAATAGTTTTATAAATACCGTTTAAATCTTTTTCACTTATGTACCTATCATTTATATTGAATATATGCACATAAATAAAAACAATATTCTGACCTATAATAAATGTTATCGCACCAATAGAACCCCATTCATTGCTTCCTTTTTTATTTAGGAAATGATTAAACTTGTAAAATAAGTAATAATATGGGTTCATGAAAGTTATTATTTTAATTTGATATAAGATGGAATTCCATTGATGGACATCATAAAATAACCTGTAATATTACCCTGGCTCCTCCAGATATGCAAAACATTATTCAAAGCCGCCGGAGCACACTTGCCCTGGTATTCAGGGCACCTTTAACTGCGGATCTCCCGTTTTATCGGAACAAGTTGTGATCCGCTATACGCCCTGCCATTTATTGCAAACAATCTATTTTTCTCTACTGGAACATAAGCCGGGATGTAAAGATAATCGTCTGAATAAATAACTAATAATGCT
>DATGYU010000023.1:0-3607 GCA_035297625.1 Prolixibacteraceae bacterium | reverse complement strand
CGATCTTATCAACGGGATTTTCGATCGTGCTGTGGCACCTTTTAAGGAATAAAAAAGATAGGAACGCGGATTAAGCGCCCGCCTGACCGGACGGGCAGGGATTGAGCGGATAAAAACGGAATTTAAAAAGAGAATACAGATTGATGATAAGCCACATTCCCAATACTTAAGTAATGAGAACTAATAATTGTCGTATATTTTTTAAACGCTAAGACGCAAAGACGCAAAGCAAAATAGGTTTTAATTCCTTTGATCTTAGCGCTTTGGCGACTTTGCGTTTAAAGATTTTTAAAGGCAAGTGGAATTCATGAAATACGACATTTATTCCTTTGCAGCACTTAAATAATTGGGAACTAAATAATGTTGTATAATTTTTAATAATGATGTTTCTTAAAAAAGTAAAACTATACTTACTGAAACCTTATTCTTATGTTTTTAACCTTAATAACCTTAGTAATAAAAGGCCACCCCTTGAACCCAAACCTTAGTAACCTTACATCTTATCAATCTAAAGGTTACTAAGGTTGAAGACTGTGTATGCATTTGGTTACTAATGTTATTAAGGTTAAAAATACGGCAAAAAAGTTTCGCCTTATTTATAATACAGAAGAATGAAATCGGTCAACGAAATAAGAGATCAAATGGAATTGTCCAAAGAAGATATTGTTCGCCTGCTTTTGATTACCGATAAAGCCGAACAGGATGATTTGATCCAAAAAGCCTATTCGGTCAAAGCATCTGCTGTCGGGACAAAGGTTTATCTGCGCGGCTTGATTGAGTTTTCCAATCAATGCCGGAAAAACTGTCTGTATTGTGGCATTCGAAGCGGGAATCACAAAGTTGAAAGATATTCGATGTCGGATGATGAAATCATACAAGCAGTTGAACTGGCCCAAAAGAATAGATTTACAGGCATAGTGCTTCAAGGAGGAGAAATTCAAAGCCCTGATTTCACCAACCGGATAACGGGGCTTATATTAAAAATAAAAAAAGCAACCAGCCCCGATTTTCGCATTACCTTATCTCTGGGTGAACAATCACTGCAAACCTACCAGGATTGGTTCCATGCAGGAGCACAGCGTTATTTATTGAGAATTGAAACTTCCAGTAAAGAACTGTACCTGAAAATCCATCCTGACAATGCGTTGCACCGATACAATACCCGGTTGGAATGTCTTAAAAACATCCAGAAAGCAGGTTACCAGACAGGCACCGGGGTAATGATTGGATTGCCCTATCAATCCATAGAAAATCTGGCGGACGATTTACTGTTTATCAAACACATGGATATGGATATGGTGGGCATGGGCCCTTACCTGGAACATGCAGACACCCCCTTGTACGATCAAAAAGATTTCCTGCTGCCGCTTATGGACCGTTTTGATCTCTCCATCCGCATGATTGCTCTATTGAGATTGATGATACCAACCATCAACATTGCATCCACTACGGCCCTCGAGTCTATTATGCCTTTTGGAAGAGAGATGGGACTGAAAGCCGGCGCAAATGTACTCATGCCAAATCTTACCCCGATAAGATATAAAAGCCATTATTGCCTGTATGAAAATAAACCTTGCCTGGATGAGCAAGCCAATGAATGTATTGACGGCATTGTATCCAAAGTTAAAATGATGAACGAAGAAATTGCATTTGATGAATATGGCGATTCAAAGCATTTTACGAAAAAGCATGGGGCAAGGGGCAAGGAGTTTGGCGCGTAGGTGAGAGGGCTTGAATCAGGAAATATTCTTTAAAATAATCCATGTTTCCTAACTCCATACTCCCATCCGATGATCTTAGCGCTGTGTTCCATGCGCCATGCCCCTTGCTCCGTACTTTTTTGATGTTTTTTATTCCAAAACAATTGCAAAAGTGCTATTTATCAGCTTTTTATTAAAATAAATGAGTTATATTTGACTATAGGATCGTACAGATAAAAGTTCAAAGATATCCTGCAGAGCATTCGTTTTCTTTTATTATTCTGATAACCCTAAACGAAGGAGGACAGAAAATGATTACACAAGATGAAGTTTGCAATGTTCAGACTATGACTGAAGGGCAAAAATACGGCCTTCTTAAAGAGGTCATTGTCGATTACGACCGCAAAGAGAGTAACCTGATTCAGATTTTGCACATGGCCCAGGCCATATTTGGTTATGTACCGGCGGAAGTACAGCATTTTATAGCCGATCAAATGGAGCTATCCGTTTCGAAAGTCAACAGTGTCTTAACTTTCTATTCCTTCTTTTCGACCCAACCCAAAGGAAAATATACGGTTTCTGTCTGTTTGGGAACTGCTTGTTATGTACGTGGAGGCAAGGATGTGTTGAGCAAACTAAAATCAGTGCTGGGCATCGATGTGGGCGCTACTACTGAGGACAAAATATTCTCTCTTTCTGTCATGCGGTGCATTGGAGCCTGCGGGCTGGCACCAGCTATGACCATTAACAACAAAGTATACAAACAGGTGAATCCCAATAAGATTCAGCGAATTTTGGGTATGCTGAAATAGTGAGCAGTGATCAGTATTCAGTTTGCACAATGAATACTGATCACTGAATACTGAACACTGAACACTAATATTTACCTATTATGAAAATTAATAGTCTTCATGATCTTGAGGCGATCAAGAACGATTTTCTGCATAAAGAGAAAGAATTTCAGTTCACCGCTCATATATGCTACGCGGCCGGTTGTATATCTTCAGATTGTAAGCAGATGAAAGAGGCTTTCCTACAGGCCCTTGAGCATGCAAAACTTCAGTCAAAGGTCAAAATAAAATTAACCGGGTGCATGGGGGCGTGTACACTGGGTCCTACGTTAATTATTAACCCAGGTAGCACTTTATACTGCAACCTCAATCCGGCAAGTGCTGCCGCTATTGTAAATGAGCATATCAAAAAAGGGAGGATTGCCGATAAATTCTGTTACAAAGATCCCCATACAGGAGAGATTATTCCCAATTTAAAGAATATACCCTTTTTCAAACATCAGAAAAAGATCGTCCTTCAGAATTGCGGCACCATCGATTATGCCTCAATCGAAGAATACATTGCCCATGACGGTTATTTTGCCATTGCGAAGGTTTTAAATACGATGACCCCTTTGGAAGTGATCGCGGAAATTAAAGAATCAGGACTGCGGGGCCGTGGGGGAGGTGGTTTTCCTACAGGTCTAAAATGGGCCATGGCCAATGCAGCCATCAGCGATCAGAAATACCTTATCTGCAATGCCGACGAAGGGGATCCGGGTGCCTTCATGGACCGTAGTTTACTGGAAGGCGATGCTCATACGGTAATTGAAGGAATGCTGATTGGGGGTTATGCCATTGGAGCCTCCAAAGGAATTGTCTATATCAGAGCAGAATATCCAATTGCCGTAGAACGCCTGACCATGGCCATCAAGGCAGCGCAGCAATCCGGTCTTCTGGGAAATAATATTCTGGGGAGCGACTTTAGTTTTGATATCGAAATTAGAATCGGTGCCGGTGCTTTTGTTTGTGGAGAAGAGACTGCCTTGATGAATTCGGTGGAAGGAAGAAGAGGGGAACCTCGCCAAAAACCACCATTTCCTGTACAGAGCGGCTTGTATGGCTATCCCACAGTCA
>DATGYU010000022.1:0-3010 GCA_035297625.1 Prolixibacteraceae bacterium | reverse complement strand
CATCGCCGTTTTTTGCCCACGGATAATTATGAAGATCCACCACATCAATCACTCTGACGCCCGATGCTTTTTCTTCATCGGCACATCGTTTGATAAAATATTCAAGCCAAGAGTAATATTTCCCGTCAATTCTTATGGATTCATCGCCCCATTTAAACCATTGCCATTCGGAGGTAGTCACCGGACCACAAATTTTAATACCCGGGAACAATGCCCTGGCTTTTTTGGCTACTGAAATAAAACGATCCATAAATTCCGCAGCAGGCAACAGCTTGGGCATCACATCATCATGCGTTCCGTTCCATACATCGCATTCATTGTCCATGTTCCAATACACGAATTGATTCTTGTTCAGCCCGATGCCTTTGGGCCCGAACCAGTGGTTTAGAATCTCAACCGTTGAGTCGGCAGGCCATGCTTCCGTATAAAGATTGATATCGCCCTCTACCAGCGCATTACCCCCCGGGTCCGCCGTATTTGGAGTTCCTCCTCCGGCTAAATTTTGACCTACCCCTTTCCAATACTGGGATTGATTATAGGCCCAGTCGTTGAAATTGTGGCTCGTATTGGAGGCTACCCTGCCAAGCAACTGGAAAGCCCACATGACCTGCATGTTGGGATTGCCTGCTGCCGCCTTTTTTGACATGGCATCCCAGTCATTGGCGTAAACATTGTTATACCAGTCGGGGTGGCTGGAGATTTTTTTGCGCCAATTGTACTTGGTGGCATTGTTACCTCCATTCGCGCGGGCCATGCGTAACCCGGCATCTTTATAGAACTGAGCAGGTTTATCGAACCAATTATTGGCACCGTATATATAAGGCGAAACGGCCTTTTTGTTCAATGCAGCATTTACGGTAACCGTAACATCCTGTGCTTTCAGCGCAGTGAATGCCAAACAAAAAAGCAGCAGCAGGTGGTAGTGTTTTATCGGTTTTGTTTTCATGTTGGTCTGAAGAGGTATTATTTAATTTCTATAAACTCAGGTTCGTATGGAGCAATGGTAAAATTGCCGGAATATGCTTTATCAAAAAGGATGCTTCTCGAGTTGCCTTTCATTTTAATTTCCTTGTTTTCGCCGCTTACATTCAGGTATAAAAAATGGGTTTTATCAATTTGCCTTGCCATGACACCAAAAGGAACCTCAGGTCCTTTCTGAATGCCAAGTTCTGCAATCAGCTCATCCAGCAGGGGATTCAGCACATTGCCTGATGCCGGAAGTCCCACATAAATAGCCTTTCCTTTTCCATATCTGTTCATGGTCATAATCGGGTAATCCTTGTCCAGGCTGGTCAGCGTGCCCATCACTTCCGCTCCTTTGGGTTCCACAATATCAAACCTTGTGGCTTCACAATTGACGGCTTTCCCTTGATAGGTAAATTCAAGCTTTTTGCCCTTGTATGATTTCCTTGAGATTTCATTCATGGCTTCCGTTTCTTCATAACTTCCCACGCGAATACCAAATACATCGCTCAGCATGCCCGGGCGGGTAGAGGCAAATACTTGTCCTGTCGTATCCACGATGGCCGAATTGGAAGTCATGATGACCGTTCCGCCATTTTTTACAAACTCCCTGATTTTAGCTGCCGTCACCTTATCCATCACGGCCACTCCCGGTACAATCAGCAGCTTGTAATTCAACTTGCTCTTTTGAATTTCAAGAATACTGGCATCCATATTGCGGTAATAAAACAGATCAAAGCAGGCCTGCAACTGATTATCGTGTTGCTCGGGAAAAGAGGCACTTGCCATCTGGCTGGGGAAGGAGTAGGCTAAACCCACTTCAGCTTTAAGCTGGTAAGGGAAGTATTTTTCTATCTTTTTAAATTCCGTGGCTATTTTCTTGTATTCCTCATACTTACGGTTGGGCACCCCGTCCCAGTCGATCATCCCTTCCAGGTATTGTTCTTCACCGGCATGCATGCTTTGCCAGGTCCAGCCGCAAACCATCTGGTTGCCATACATCAGGGTTGAATAAGCCTGTTTCCGAATGGCATTGGGATCAGCGGTCATGGTGGTAAACTCGCTGCACCAGAAAGGATTGGTGCTTTCAAACTGAATACGGGCAATTCCAAACAAGGCATTCATGACCCCCCAGTTGGTGGTTAAAGTGGTCCCGGGATAAAATCCGCAGCCCTCACGGGTCATCTTGCCCGAATAGGCAATGGGGGTATAATCAAAATATTTCAGGGCACTGTAATACCAGGCATTGGTGTTCACCAGGGCATTGGGCGCATTGGTGTTTACCTTGTCGATCACTTTAAAGAGGAACTGGTTCACTTCATCCGAAACAAAGCGCCTGAAATCCAGCATCCTTTCCGGCACATCATTGGTATGGGTGGCCACGGGAAATCCAATCTCTTCAAACTGGTTGAATCGTCTGGACCAGCGTTGGGTAGCCCAGGCCTGGTTTAAATGATCAAGGTTCGAATATTTGTTCTTAAGCCAGAGGATGAATCTTTGCCTGACTGTTTCTGAATAGGAAATGGGGCCATCACCCGATTCATTGTCTACACCAAAAGCTGCCAAGGCAGGGTGTTTCCCATACCGCTTGGTAAGCGCATCTGCAAAGCGCAAGGCATACTTATGGTAATTCGGATCGCCAACATCTTCCATGTAACGATGGTTGGGATACTGTACATCTCCATTTTTATCGACTACATCAATGGATGGAAATTTATGGTGTAACCACATGGGGGCAGGCCGTACGGCAATATCCAGGATGACTTTAATCCCGGCTTCCTGCATCATATCCATCACCTTGTCAAACCATTCAAAATCAAATTGTCCTTCCGAAGGTTCGTAACTATCCCAGGCCAGGTGCCCCATACGGACAGCGGTAAATCCGCCGGCTTTCATCAACTGGATGTCACTTTTGATTTTCTCCAGATTCTTATCATCATGCGGGTGGTAATTGGCTCCCACATACAGTTGCTGGGAATAACTGCCCCATGCAGAAAGCAATATCAATCCAAGGGTCAGTATTAAAAAGTTTAATTTTAGTTTCATT
>DATGYU010000021.1:0-4005 GCA_035297625.1 Prolixibacteraceae bacterium | reverse complement strand
CGATCTTATCTGGGCATTCAGCGATGGGTACATCAAATTGAAGAATGGGAATACAGCCCTGAAGGTATCCCAAAAGCCGTTATCGGTAAACATGGCTCCGGGTAATACCTGCCCGTTATAGGGACTGTAATGGACCATTTTGCCATTCTTGTCAAATTCAAAGAACTTACGGGGAAACAGCATGGTACGATACAGGCAGGAATAAAAGGTGCACATCTGATCGGAAGTACCCCCTTCAACAGCAATGCGTGAAAGTTCCTTGTTCCATATACCACGCCCTTTTTGGCAAAGCTGGTCAAAATTATCCTTGCCCAACTCCTTAAGGTTCAGTTCTGCCTGTTCAAAGCTGATAAACGAAGAAGCTACCCTGGCATGGATCTGCTGGCCTTTGCGGGTTTTAAATTTCAAGGCAGCGCCCACGTGGTTGTCTTTTAATTCTGTAATGCCTTCCACGGTTTTGTCATCGTTCCATACAAGGCTTTCTGCAAAAGGCTGGTCAAACTGAACCACAAAATAGTTTTTGAAGTTCTCAGGAACGCCTCCGCTGTTGCGGGTGGTATAGCCGATAATCTTATTTTCGGAAGGCATCAGTTTGATGTACGATCCTTTGTCAAAAGCATCAATCAACACCCATGACTGTTCATTTTCAGGAAAAGTAAATCGGAACATAGCCGCCCTTTCCGTTGGGGTGATTTCGGTGGTCACATCATAGTCGGCCAGGTAAACGCTGTAATAGTAAGGTTTTACTGTTTCTGCCTTGTGCGAAAACCAACTGGCTCTTTTTTCTCCATCAATCTTCAGCTCACCGGTTAAAGGGAACAGGGAAAACTGCCCATAATCATTGATCCATGGACTGGGCTGATGGGTTTGCTTGAAGCCCTGGATGTGGGTGGCATCATAACCATAAACCCAACCATCACCCATTTTGGCCGTTTGCGGGGTCCAGAAGTTCATTCCCCAGGGCATGGCAATGGCCGGGTAGGTGTTGCCACTCGATAATGCAAAGTTGGAATCAGAACCCATTAGGGGATTTACCTGATCAACAGGAGTAACATTTTGTGCTGCCAGTAAAAGGGTTAAATGAAGGCAGAGAATGGATAGAATGTATTTCATAGCTTATAATGGTTTGGCATTTAAGTAATACAGGCTGCTTGCATCTGGCAATTGGCTTCTGGCAATACATGTTGATCGAAGCATTCCTGCAAGAAGCCAGCCGCCAGAAGCCAGCTGCTTGTATGAAGCAACAAAAGTAATCGATCTTTTTGAAACAGGTGCTCTCAGACATTCAAACTTATAAACTGTTGCTGGTATTCGCCTGGAGTAGATCCGGTAAGGCGTTTAAACATCCGGTTAAAGTTGGACAGGTTATTAAATCCGCATTCATAACAAATCTGTGAAATGGATAAATGATTTTCAATCAAAAGCTTGCAGGCATAGCCTATTCTCATCTCGTTGACAAAAAAGATAAATCCCTTGCCGGTCTTTTCTTTAAAATAGCGGCAAAAGGCGGAAGTGGTCATCCCTATTTTAGCGGCAATCTCATCCTGAGTTATTTTGCGCTGGTAATTGCTGTTGATAAAATGCATGACCTTATCCAGCCTGGTATTTAATTCCTTGGTGTCACTTACCTGATACCCTTGACTGGCCAGTAGCCGATAACTTTCCATATGGGCCAAAGTGTCCATGATCTTTATGAAATAGAGCATCCTTTCAAGTCCTTTTAATTTAAGCAGCCGCTTTAACATTTTTCCGGCCTTCTCTGCGTAAAGTTTATCGAAGCTGATGCCGAACGAGGCCCTTTTCAGCAGTTCACTGATGGCATGAAACTCAGCATAGGAGTTGATCTGATCTTTGAAAAAGTCTTTGTGAAATTGCACGACAATGGCATTTACACGACTTTCTTTTTCTTCATTGATCTCATTTTTCCAGAAATGGGGAAGATTGCTGCCCAGCAAGGTAAGATCGCCTTCACTAAAAGGTTCCACACTATCGGCCACGAACTTTTTGCCAGAGCTTTTAAGTACATAGACGATCTCAAATTCACTGTGGAAATGCCACGGAAAGGTAAAGTGCGGGAAGTCATCCCATTTGACCTTCAGCATGGTGCGAGGGGCAAAACTAATCTGTTCATGCATTATTTTCATAGGCAGTGCAATGGTGGTGTTTGCAAAAATAATATAAATGCCTGTTAAAATAGTATTGGCTGGCTTATGCTGAAAATAACTACTTTTGAATAGGTGGAGGACGGATGAAACAAAGATAATAGACAAAAGACAATCGAGGATGGGTGATCGTTTTTTGCTAAAATCTAATGTCTAATATCTTCCTTCGATCCGTTGAAGAACTTGGATAATAGTATAAACGCGTTGGCAGAAAATAATAGTACAATGAGTAAACCCAATTTTGGATTAGAAGGAAAGGTAGCAGTGGTTACCGGTGGTGGTGGTGTTTTGGGGGGAAGTATCTCAAAAAGCCTTGTAGAAGCTGGAGTTGTAGTCATCATTTTGGATATCAGGGATGAGGCCATCGAACGCCGTATCAGTGAACTTACTGGTACTGGAAAAGTACATGGCTTTGTGTGCGATATTCTTAACATGGATAGCTTAAAAGAAATAGCCGCTAAAATTGAAGAGCAGTATGGCAAGATTGATATGCTGATCAATGCAGCGGGTGGAAATATTCCCGGGGCCACTTTAACTGAAGAACAAACCATCTTCGACATGAAAATGGAAGACTTCAACAAAGTGAACAACCTTAATCTGAATGGAAGCGTGATGCCTTGCCTGGTGTTTGGAGAAGTTATGGCCAAAAAGGGCAAGGGAAGTATTATCAACGTCTCTTCCATGGCTACCTATTCAGCCATTACCCGTGTGCCGGGCTATTCAGTAGCCAAAAGCGGAATGAATATTTTTACCCAGTGGCTGGCCACAGAACTGGCCCTGAAGTTTGGTGAAGGCATAAGGGTCAATGCCATTGCACCGGGATTCTTTATTGGCGATCAGAACCGGGCCGTGTTGATCAATCCTGACGGATCACTTACTGAAAGAAGCAAAAAGGTTTTGGCCAAAACCCCCATGGGCCGCTTTGGCGATATCACTGAACTCAATGGAATTGTTCAGTTTCTCTGCTCTGATGCGGCAAGTTTTATCACCGGAGCTATCATTCCCGTAGATGGAGGGTTCAGTGCCTTCAGCGGAGTTTAATAAAGAAGAAAAAAATAGGAACGCGGATTAAGTAGATCCCGCGGATAAAAAAGAAAAAAGAACACGAATGAACTCTAATAAGAACACAAATAAACACCAATAAAAAGAGATCATTGTTTTTTAATATTTGTGTTCATTGAATTTTATTTGTGCCCATTTGTGTTCCTTTTCTATGTTTTTTATCCGCTCAATCTGCGTTCCTATTCTAAACTTATAAATATTCATTTTATGGCACTTGAAAAAGCATGGAGGTGGTTTGGGTTTAATGATCCGGTCCAACTGACCGATCTTCAACAGATGGGCATTGAAGGGGTGGTGACGGCTTTGCACCATATTCCCAATGGCGAGGTGTGGCCCGTGGAAGAAATCATGAAGGTGAAGTCGGCCATTGAAGCCCATGGTATGCGGTGGACTGTGGTAGAAAGCCTTCCTGTTTCTGAAGGCATAAAAACACGCAACAATGATTGTAATTATTTGATTGCCAATTATAATCAATCGATTGTCAATTTAGGGGCCTGTGGCATTGACACGGTTTGCTACAATTTTATGCCGGTGCTTGATTGGGTAAGAACCAACTTACATTATGAGCTTCCGGGCGGGGGAGAGGTGATGTATTTTGATTATACCACCTTTGCTGCCTTTGATATTTTTATCCTGAAAAGGCCCAATGCAGCCAAAGACTATGCCGATGAAGTCGTTGCCCGGGCTGAAGCAATCAACCAGTCAATGACCAAGGAGGAGCAGGAAGCGCTTGCCCGAAATATCATTGTCGTATCCCAGGGCTTTATCGACGGTGTGGTGT
>DATGYU010000020.1:0-7706 GCA_035297625.1 Prolixibacteraceae bacterium | reverse complement strand
TTAAGGCTTTTGCAGCCCATGGCGCACAGGACCTGCCAATGACCCGACTGCTGGAGGACATTCATACACCCTCCTATTTTTTAATTGGCGCAGGGATCATCATGATCTTTACGCTCTGGACCTCCAAAAAGGCCCGTACGGTGACACAAACTGAACTTAAACTTAGCCGTCAGGAGGAAGGCAGTGAGCGATTCGGCTCCTCGGTCTTTTCCCGCATGCTGGTAAGAAGGGTTGTTTCCATGAGCAACTTTATCGGCAAGGTAATGCCCAAGCCCTGGATTGAAAAGGTTAACCAGCGCTTTGATACTGCAAAGATACCGGTGCCTGCCTCCACGGAAACCGATCCACCCATGTTCGATTTGGTACGGGCGGCAGTAAACATGATGGTGGCCGCAATCCTTATTGCCATTGGAACCTCCTATAAACTGCCCCTTTCGACCACCTACGTCACTTTCATGGTGGCCATGAGTACCTCACTGGTAGATGGCGCCTGGGGACGCGACAGCGCGGTATACCGGATCACAGGGGTCTTCACCGTGATCGGGGGATGGTTTATGACCGGGCTGGCAGCCTTTACCGTGGCTTTTTTGATCTCAATTTTCCTGGGATGGTCACAGATTACAGGAATCATCATACTTTCGTTTTTAGCCGTCTATGCCTTCTACCGGACCAACCGGACCCATAAACAACGGGAAATAGAACAGATGGAAACCCCCGAAGAAATGGAGGAAACGCGTTCGACAAAAACACAATACGAGAAGTGTAACAATGCCATTGTGAAAACAATGAACACCTTAAATGAACTATTTGGCAATACCGTGCGCCTGCTCATCAATGAAGACCATAAAGAGTTGAAAAAACAAATGAAAATTGCCATTCAAATGGAACAAAAGCTGATCAGCAAAAGAAATAAACTGTACCAGTCGATACCGGCCATGTCGGCCAATGAAACCATAGAAGCCACCCATTTTTACGTGCTCACCCTGGATTACCTGAAAGAAATTGCCCATTGCGCCCTCTACCTTGTGGAACCGGTCTACAACCATGTGGACAATAACCATAAACCCCTGATACCCTACCAGGGAGAAGAACTGATTCAACTTTCAGAAGCCTTCAGCCAGTTTGTTGAACTGGTACTGGGTTCCCTTGAAAATAACGACCCGGCAAAGGTGGACCTCATCGCAGCCGAACAGGTAAAGGCCAACACCTTGGTTAAAGAGCTGCGCAAAAATCTGATCAAGACCGTTAAGCGCAACGAGATAGGTACCAGAACCAGCATGCTTTACCTGACCATCCTGAGCGAAGTGAGAAATATCCTGATCTACACGGTGAACATGATGAGGATTCAACAGGATTTTACAGCCTCGACGAAAGAGGAGAGGTAAAAAACGATAAATGTTGAATGACTTGGAGCATGGAGATCGTAAAATGAGGAAGTGAGGGTAAGAAGATGAGAAGATGAGAAGATAAGAAACGGCATGGCACATAGTGTCCCTAAAGTGACCCCGCCTGCATACAGTCCCATGATGCTGGTAACTTGCTTATAGTTGTTGGCAACTGGGTTTCTTTCATTAAAAAACACTTCCAAAGCAATTATTAACTGCTTCTTTTGATGCTATTCATTTAATGTATGGTAAGATGTTCGGTTGTATATCGGTTGTTCGCAAAATGGCGGTTTTTTGAGAACAAGGGATGAATAAAGAATCATTAAAGGATCACCAATGTAACCTTTATGAGTGAATGCAGAATGGATCAGAAAGGGAAGGTTAAAAGAGACAAGTGGCAGGTAACAGCAATCGGTCAGCAGTGGTCTATCAGACCGCCAGGGGAAGGGAATCACGCAGGCTTCCAACCCCTATGCCCCACACCATTTCTCTGCTTCTCAACTTCTCTCATTCACCCCTTCAATCATCTACTCCTTCATTTTTTACCGTCTCTGTTTTGGCTTCAGTTTTATTCCTTATTTTGACGCCCTAAAAAAAGTCTATGAATAACTTCTTCACCCGTACCTGCCTGCTGCTGGCCCTGCTGTTTATTCTGGGAAGCTGGGGCGAAAAAGCACACCAAAAGATCAACGCCTCGTGCGTCACCTATTTTCCCTCTGAGCTGAAAGCCCTGAAGGAATGGGGCCCTCAGCTGGGCCAACATGGTTCTGATGCCGACAACCGCAAAAAGGAAGACAAAAATGAATTTGTTAGGCATTTTATCGACATCGATAACTATGACCAGTTTTTACAGCAAAAGAACATCAGCCAGGACTTTCAGGTAAACTGCCAGCAGTTGGGCAGGGCCTTTGTGATGAAAAATGGGACACTGCCATGGGTAACCGATTCTACCTACCGGGCTTTGGTTGATAATATGCGAAAAGGCCAGTGGGAAAAGGCCCTGCTTACGGCAGCCGATCTGGGCCATTATGTAGGCGACGGACATATGCCCCTTCACATTACAGCCAATTACAATGGACAGTTAAGCGATCAAAAGGGTATCCATGCACGCTATGAAATTGACATGATCGACCGTTATATTGACGGGGTTGAATTGAAAAAAGGACATGCCAAAAGGATTAACCATGTAAAACCAGCCATCTTTAATTACATTTACCATAACTACCAGTACATGGCCCCCTTACTGGAAGCTGATAAAACAGCTTATTTACAGGCCAATCATCAATATAACGATGTTTATTATACCAGCCTTTGGAATGATACAGGTGTCTTTACCACCCAACTGTTAAGTGAGGCTTCCCAAAGCCTTGCCTCTTTAATTTATTCAGCCTGGATAGAAGCCGGTAAACCACAAATCCCAATTGAGGGCCACGGCAAGGGGAAGAGAAGCTTAAAGGTTAAGAGCTAATCGCCCTGAGGGGCGTTTTGAGGACTTTATGGTCTTTAAAATCCTTAAGTACCTTAAAGGGGCACCGGAAACGGCAAAAGGGAAAGGGCGTGTAGTTAGATTGGCTTTGAACTTGAAACTTTGAACTGAAACTCATAAAAAGACAAAAGCCACCTTAATTGCTTAAGGTGGCTTTTAAATCCTCATCTCTACAAAATTAATTCAAAATGCTGCTGTATTGTTCGTTTACCAGATCAGGAAGATAGCTGGCGATCATTTCCAATACTTTCTCGCTGGCAATAGCTTCACCGCTGATACATTTCTGGTTGGTCAGTTGTGCCTGGTTTAAAACCGCTGCATTTAAGCTTGCGCTTACAGTGCTTTCTGAACCATTCAACATTTTCACACCAAAACCCTGAGCGCCATTTATATATTTCACTTCAAAGTATTTGGTACGAACGATATATTCCTGTCCCTTTTTAGTTTCTTTCATAAACACATGAACCGGAGATACTGACTCGCCATAGGCAATTTCCCAACTTTTCTGGTAATCGGAATTAGGACTAAAATTCAGATCGGGGGAGATCTTAAAATTTGAATTAAAGGATCCTTCATTTCCGGCCCAAACGTTTGTTGAAAATACTGTCACAAAAAGTACCATCATCGAATAAACGAACCAATTTTTAGTTTTCATCACTGTTGTTTTTAATTGTTAAGTTCTAGTTTTCTGTCTTTGAACGATGCAAATCTAAGGGGGATTTTTGAGATAAAACACTAACAAAAATCAGGTTTTCATAAGCTAAAAAAGGGCCAAAAAATTCAGAAAGTAAAAGGCCCTGTTTTATTTTAAAAGAGAATGTATAATCAATGGAAATATCTTTTTAATATAAATATGGCATCAGTTGCTTACAAATTGAAAGTTGTATGTTATACAACATTTTTTTCATTTATAGCCTTCTTTTTCTGCATGTTAATTAATTGTAAACAAATTAATGATTGGCACTGAATGCTAAATACAGCGAAAAAACAGGTATTTTGCTTTCAATTTGAAAGTAATTATTTTACCAACTCCTCAGAAAATCATTTGTTTTGGATAGAACACTTTCATTTTATCATTACAGACGGCCTTATGGTAACAGAATAAAAGCAAGGGCAAAGAGTGGGGCGGTCAGGGTTTGGAGCAGTGAGACGATAATTTAGTGGCCAATGACCACTAATCCTTCTGTTTTGATCAAAAAAAATCCGGTACTTTTTGTGGCACCGGATTTTTTATAAATAAGTTGTGAAATTGTCTTACAGTTGGGCAAACAGTTTTTTCATGCTTACTTCAGAAGCAATCAGTGATTTTAAAGCAGAAATGGCTACACGGTCCTGCAACATGGTGTCGCGGTAACGAATTGTTACGGTATTGTCTTCCAGCGACTGGTGATCCACTGTTACGCAGAAAGGGGTACCAATGGCATCCTGACGGCGGTAACGTTTACCGATGGAGTCTTTCTCATCATATTGGCAGTTAAAATCAAATTTAAGGTCATCTATGATCTCGCGGGCTTTTTCGGCCAGCCCGTCCTTCTTCATTAAAGGCATCACGGCCAGTTTCACAGGTGCCAGCGGGGCCGGTAAGCGGAGCACTACCCGCAGGTCTTTTTTACCTTCGCTTTCAATTTCCTCTTCGGCATATGAAGCGGCCATGATCTGAAGGAACATGCGGTCTACCCCGATGGAAGTTTCCACTACATATGGCACGTATGATTCGTTGAGTTCGGGATCGAAATAAGTGATCTTCTTTCCCGAGAATTGCTGGTGCTGGGAAAGGTCAAAATCGGTGCGTGAGTGAATGCCTTCCACTTCTTTAAAGCCAAAGGGAAAGCGGTATTCAACATCCACAGCGGCGTTGGCATAATGGGCCAGCTTGTCGTGCACATGGAATCGGTAGCTGTCGGCGCCAAAGCCAAGGGCCTGATGCCAGTTCATACGTGTCTGTTTCCATTTCTCGAACCACTCGAGCTCGGTGCCAGGGCGTACAAAGAACTGCAGTTCCATCTGTTCAAATTCACGCATGCGGAAGATGAACTGACGGGCTACGATTTCATTGCGGAACGCTTTACCGATCTGGGCGATGCCAAAGGGAATCTTCATGCGCCCGGTCTTTTGAACATTCAGATAATTGACAAAGATACCCTGGGCTGTTTCCGGTCGAAGGTATACTTTCATGGCCCCGTCGGAGGTAGAACCCATTTCAGTGGAGAACATCAGGTTAAACTGGCGTACTTCGGTCCAGTTGCGCGTACCCGACAAGGGGCAAACGATTTCCTGGTCTACGATAATCTGGCGCAGTTCTTCCAGGTTGCTGTCGTTTAATGCTTTGACAAAGCGATCCTGCAGCTCGTTCCATTTCTGCTGGTATTCCAGCACCCGGGCATTGGTCTGACGAAACTGTGGTTCGTCGAAAGCATCGCCGAAGCGCTTGTGCGCCTTTTCGATTTCCTTGTTTATTTTATCCTCGTATTTGGCCAATTGCTCTTCAATGAGTACATCGGCCCGGTAACGTTTCTTGGAGTCCTTATTGTCGATTAAAGGATCATTAAATGCATCCACATGGCCCGATGCCTTCCAGATGGTGGGGTGCATGAAAATGGCGGAGTCGATACCCACAATATTCTCGTGCAAAAGGATCATGGAATCCCACCAGTACTTTTTGATATTGTTCTTTAATTCCACGCCATTTTGCGCATAATCGTAAACTGCGCTGAGCCCGTCGTAAATTTCACTGGATTGAAATACAAAGCCGTATTCTTTACAATGAGCCACCAGCTTTTTAAAAACATCTTCCTGAGCCATATATATTTTGTTATTGGAGTTTGGGTTTAATCCACTTCTTCGAAATCAACATAATCTCCCTGGTTATACCGCGGTTGTTGAGTACCGGACTTCTTTTCCACGGTTACCTGGCCTTCCGGTTTTCGTTCGGCATAGGTCTGCTGCCTGGCCTGCATGTTATTGACAGCCTTTTTAACTACAATGGGAAAAAGCAAACGTCCTACAAATTTTAGCACGTAGTAGCTAACAACGATAATACCAACGGTTTTCAGAAAATTTGTCAGGACTAAAATGACAAATAAATAATTCATATCGATTTAAATAAGGGGGTAAAATTAGTAAATAATTGGGAATAGTTGAAGTTTCAAGTTTCAAATTCAAAGTTCCAAGTTAAGCCAATAGCCATCAGGGTCTACAACTTATATTTGTCCAGTCAAGCACTTTAAAGTTGAAAAATTAATCAAACAACCTTCTTAGCCCTATCTTTGAACTTTGAATTTGAAACTTTAAACTTTAAACTCTCGTTACAAAGAATCAAAAAACTGATGATTCAGGAATAGTTCTGATCGAATCATTATCTTTGCGCTTTAAATTCAATGCATGGATCAGATGTTAGATAGAATCAAACAATTAAAGGCGGAAATTGAACAGATTTCAGTATCGGCCAAAGAGGAAGTTGAAGAATTACGAATCCGATATATCAGTAAAAAAGGGCTGGTAGGCCAGCTTTTTAATGAGTTTAAGGATGTACCTGCGGAAATGAAAAAAGAAGTAGGCCAGGCCATCAACGATTTAAAAGAGTTTGCCGTTAACCGTATCAACGAGCTGAAGGATAACATTGAAGCAGCCGATCAGGGGGCCTCGGGAGTGGATCTGACCATGCCCGGCGAGCCGATGAAACTGGGTAGCCGCCATCCTTTGTCAATTGTTAAAAACGAGATTATCGACATCTTTACCCGTCTTGGCTTTACCATCGCCGAAGGACCAGAAATTGAGGATGACTGGCATGTGTTCTCGGCCCTTAACTTCCCGCCCGAACATCCGGCACGTGACATGCAGGATACTTTCTTTATTGAGAAAGATCCAGATGTGCTACTGCGTACCCATACCTCCAGCGTTCAAATCCGCGTGATGGAAAAGACCCAGCCACCTATCCGTGCCATTTTCCCCGGTAGGGTATTTCGCAACGAGGCCATCTCGGCCCGCTCGCATTGTATCTTTCACCAGATTGAAGGGCTGTATGTAGACGAGAACGTATCGTTTGCCGATCTGAAACAGACCCTGTTATATTTTGCCCGTGAGCTTTTCGGTGAGCAGTCACAGATTCGCCTGCGTCCCTCCTACTTCCCGTTCACAGAACCATCGGCCGAGATGGACGTGAGCTGCTCGATTTGCGGGGGTGAAGGCTGCAACGTGTGTAAATATACCGGCTGGTTAGAGATATTGGGCTGCGGTATGGTAGACCCCAATGTTCTGGAAGCTTGCAATATTGATTCGAAGAAATACACCGGCTTTGCCTTTGGAATGGGTATTGAACGCATCACCATGCTTAAATACGGCATCAAGGACATCCGCCATTTCTTTGAAAATGATGTTAGGTTTTTAAAGCAGTTCGATTCAGCTAACTAAAGATACTTTGCCCTCCCCGGAGCCGACTTTAAGGACTTTAAAGACTTTAAGGTCCTTAAAGTCAGGTCCGGAAGGGCTGGTAAGCTAAGCTGGCAGCAGAAACAAAACCGCTTTTACCTGGTAATCCAGTCCTCGGGATCCAGCTTCTCGTTTTCCTTCCAGATTTGAAATTTAAGCACCGATTTGTTGTCATCGTCATTATCACTGCCTATGGTGCCGATCGTCTGTTTAAGGCTTACTTTTTGGCCTGATTTGACCTGCACGTTGACAAGATTGGAATACACCGTTAAGTATTTGCCATGACGGATAATCACCGCCGCATTTCCCCCTGATACCTGGAACACCCTGGAAACCTCTCCCACGAAGACTGCCCGGGCAGTAGCTCCCTGGGCGGTGGAGATATCAATACCGTTGTTTTTCACCTG
>DATGYU010000019.1:0-2874 GCA_035297625.1 Prolixibacteraceae bacterium | reverse complement strand
GATATTTCTTATTTATTTTTATCCGCAATATTTCTGATTGATCCATAAACAGTCCTTCAATCCTTCAATCCTTCAATCCTTCAATCCTTCAATCTGCTAATAATCACTTTCATAAGCCCCCAAGTCAGGAGCTTTCCCCTTGTAGGGCAACCCGATATCGGTTCCTGTGTCGATTAGGTCGGAGCCTTTTTTCAGCTTTAGGAACTTTAAATCGGGAAGGCTTCCATCTTTCTGCCTCGGCCCATCCACACCTTTGGGGTCAATACTTTGAAAATCTTCCCTGGTAAGTGAATAACGGGTATTGTCCGATCCATCTTTCTGAAAAGTATTATAGCTTACAATGGCCTGATCATTAAAAGCGACAGTCATGGAGGGATGGTAATCAATATTATTTTTGGCAATCGTTGCCGCCTCACCATTCCAGAAGTCAAAGCTCCGGGCCGCTTTGCCCCGATTGGCATTGTGGTAGCTGGTATTGTTGTACAACAGGCTAATGCACCTTGCATTGTTCTGGTCAAAGCCCCTGGCCCTGTTCTCAAACGAAAGATTGTAGCGCAATAACCTGCGCACATGGTTACTTTGATCGGTGGCAGTAATGCCTAATTTATACCCGTCGCCATCACCGGCAGGGGCATAGGTACCGGGCTGATAGCCGTTCCAAAACGACCAGCAATGCTCAATGACAATGGTCCCCTGGTTTTCAAACAAATCGACCCCGTCATCACTGTTCCACCACATCCGGCATCCCCTGATGGTGTTGGTCCTGGAACTGTCGCTGCTTCTGATGGTGATGCCATCCGCTCCTCCCCAGGGCTTGTTGTTGCCAAAGGACGACAAAGGGTCGGCATTGCGGTAAAAGTCGGAATTGACAATCAGGTTATCGCCCGAGTTGCTGCCAATACTTAGCCCAAAACCATTGTCATGTACTTTGATCTGATCGAAAATAAGATGGCTGGAATTCTCGGCCACGATACCGTAATACAGGGCATTGGCGCTTCTTTGGACAAATCCTGTGATCTCCAATCCTTTAAAATGAAGGTAATCGCCATGGATGTCAATTCCACGGGTATCGCTAAAATCAGGATGAGGCGCGATGATGGGATGTTCTCCGGGCAGCGCCTTAATGGTTATTAAGCTGCCTGGTTTCCCATTTTTGCGGTACAGGCTTTGCCTTGTTTTATACAGGTAAGTACCGCCTTCCAAATAGATGATATCGCCCGGGGTCACTTCCCGCCAGGCCCTGTTAAGGCTATGCCACGGACTTTTTTGAGTGCCTTTGCCGCTTACATCATTCCCGTTGGGAGAAAGATAATATTCATTAACAGCAGCAACAATAAGCGAGGCACTGTGAAGATGGGTCTCCCTGTAATTTTTATCAATGAAAGAGGATGTTCCGCCAGCCGGGTAAAAGATCATACTGCCCAATGCCAAAATGAAGATGAGAAGAAGAAACCGTTTTATCATGCCTGGTAATGTATCAGTATTGTGCAATATTTTTTGTCGTATCTATATTATTAAAATGAAGGATTGAAGGATTGAAGGATTGAAAATGTTGCTATTGCTGGAAGAGTTGCTGCCTCCCGGCCATTTCACACCCTCTCATTTTCTCACATTCTCATTTTCCCACCTTCTCATTTTCTCATCTTCCCCTTGCTAACAGCATTTCTTTTTCCCACATTATTTTATTTCCGTTCCTTAAATTTAGTGATTATCAAATGATATTCCAACCTTATCCCGCGAAGCACTGAAATATTCATAATCCTATCTTATAAGTAATTGCAGCTGCAGGTTAGAAATGTTTATGAAAACAGCGGATTAAATCCGCAAAAAATCAGTATCTTTTGCCTAATTTTAATAACACAATCAAGCTAACACTAACTGACATGATGAATGAAAATCCCACTTCTCCTGGCACTCATAAAGTGAAGGCAGAAGAAACGAACACTTCAACAAAAATTGATCGGCGTAAATTTATCGGGGGCATTGCCACCGCGGCGGTAGCCATGACCATTGTTCCGCGCCAGGTATTGGGCGGAAAGGGTTTTGTGGCTCCCAGCGACAAGGTGACCCTTGCTTATATCGGCGCGGGAACACAAGGTTTGCGGGAGTTGCAGCCCTTGTTGTCCATCTCCGGACTTCAGATCGTGGCTGTCTGCGACCCGCAGAAATATGCCATCGGCTATTATGACTGGGGAAAAACAGGCTTAAGGGATGAAATCCGTAAAACCCTGCAAATACCCGACTGGCAGCCGGGAGGCGAGAATGTTATTCCCGGTGGCCTTGATAACGGTAAAGGAATCGTGGATACTTATTATTCCAAATTCCGAAGCCAGGAAAAACTCAATGGATGCCGTGGCTATGCCGACTTCCGCGAGATGTTTGAAAAGGAAAAAGACCTGAATGCGGTAAAAGTAATGACGCCCGACCACCTGCACGGGGTGATCGCGATGGCTGCCATGAAAAGAGGCATCAGCGTAACAACGCATAAACCGATCTCCAACCGCCTGGAAGAAGGCCGCAAGGTGATTGATATGGCCGGCAAATCAAAGGTAACCACCCACCTGATTGCCTGGGATTCGAACGGATCGATGGAACAGGTGATGAAATGGATCAATGAAGGAGCCATCGGAACTTTAAAGGAAGTGCACAACTGGTCCAATCGCCCGGTTTGGCCGCAATATCCTACTTTACCCACCGATACCCCGGAGGTACCCAAAGGAATGAACTGGGACCTGTGGTTAGGCCCTGAAAAGGAACGCCCTTATCATCCTCACTATACCAATATGGTTTTCAGGGGATGGTATGATTTCGGCGGTGGTTCCATGGCCGACATGGGCCATTACAGCCTGTGGACGGTCTTCAAGGCCCTGCAAC
>DATGYU010000018.1:0-15868 GCA_035297625.1 Prolixibacteraceae bacterium | reverse complement strand
GAATGCCCACCCCGGTATCTCTTACGTAGAACAGCAGTTCGCTCTCGTTGATTTTGCATCCTACCGTAATATTTCCCCTTGAGGTAAACTTGATAGCATTATCGATAAGCTGTGAGAGTATCTTCTCCAAAAGGTCCTTGTCCGAAAGAATGATTACATCATTTTGCTTAAAAGGTAACTCCAGGGATAAGGTTAAATACTTTTGGGCAGCAAGGGTCTTAAATTTATCGATCACCTGTTGCAACAGGGTGTTAAGGCTCATTTCCTTTTTAACTACCCGCTGATTGCCTGAGGTGAGCAGGGATATGTCCAAAAAGTTGGTAACAGTATTGATCAGCCGCTCACTGCTGTTGTAAAGCATAGCCGTGTAGGTATCCTTGTCCCTTGGGGTAAGAGTGGGGTCTGCCAACACTTCTGTAAAGCCTAAGATACCATTCAGGGGGGTGCGTATCTCATGCGAGATGTTGTTCATGAAAGCGGTCTTTAGCCTATCGCTGGCCTCTGCGCTTTCCTTGGCCTTGATAAGAGCCAGTTCCGTATTCTTTTTCTCGGTAATATCGGTAATCACCCCGTGAAGTTCTGTAAGTTGTTCGTTTTCAAAGGTAGGCCTTATGTTGTTATGCAGCCATACCATTTCCCCGTTGTCCAACATATAGCGCATCTCGAAGCTCACGCCATCTTTTGTCTGAAGTATCTTTTGAAGGTATATATCGATAAGGGGCCTGTCTTCAGGATGGATATGATTTAGATATACCAAAAAAGCAAGCTGGTTGTCAATCATATCCAGTCCCAGCATGCGATACATATTCTTTGACCACTTGTGTTTTTTTGTCGGCAGGTGATGATGCCAGCTGCCCATCTTTCCAATCTCCTGGGCATAGTTTAACTCCGCTTCACTTTGGAGGATGGCATTCTCGGCCACTTTGCGCTCTGTAATGTTTTTGTCCACCCCACGGTACCCTTTAAACTCTCCCTTTTCATTGATAACGGGTACCCCATTGGTAAGCAAACATATCATCTCCCCGTTTTTATCGATGTTCCAGTTTTCCAGATCCTTGATGGGCGCCCTGTCTTTGGCCAGTTGAATAAAAACTTCCGCAATTCTTTCTGCTTCTTCCTTCGGCATAAAATCAAAAGGGGTCTTGCCAATGATCTCTTCGTTGGTAGCATTCAATAGTTGTAGTCCCTGTTGCGAGCTGTAAGTAAACACTCCGTTTTCATCTACCTCCCAGACCCAGTCGGCGGTGCTGAATAAGATATCTCTCAGGCGTTCTTCACTCTCGCGCAATGCCTGTTCCGCTGTTTGAAGTTTCTCTTTTTCATGGGCCTCTTCCAAAGCTCGTTTAATAGCAAAGGGCAGCCTTTCCAACCGGTCTTTCAACACATAATCAACAGCCCCCTGTTTTAGCAGCTCGATGGCCTTAATTTCACCTATTGAACCTGACACACAGATAAAAGGAGTCTGCGGACACCGCTCATTACAAATCACAAGAGCTTGGAAACCATCGAAGCCTGGCAAATTATAATCGGCCAGAATCACATCATAGGATTCACTTTCAAGGGCAGAAATAAGCTCCTGCTCGTTCTCCACACGCCTGATATCCACTGCGTAATAGGCATTGGTCAGTTTCTCCGACAAAATCTCATAGTCAAGGATTGAATCCTCAAGCGATAGAACTTTTAAACTGGTCTTGTTCATATTTTAATCCTCCGTCCTGTGGTAATTCATTGAGCAACACCCAAAATATACCTAACTGTTTCACTGCATTCATAAAATCATTAAAGCCTAACGGCTTTACCACAAAAGCATTAGCGCCAAGGTCGTAACAGCGCTGTAAGTCGGTTTCTTCACGCGAAGAAGAGAGCATCACCACCGGAATGGTCTTTAGTTCCGCATTGCCCTTGACCATCTGCAACACCTCTATCCCATCCATACGGGGCATCTTAATGTCCAAAAAAATAACTGCCGGATTTTCTTTTCTTCGGCCATGGTGTATACCCTGGTATAACAGGTAATCGATCGCCTCCACCCCATCATTGGCCACCACCACCCGCTCGCCAAGGTTCTCCTCGGTAAGTGCCTCCAGGGCCAGTTCAATGTCATTGAAATTGTCCTCGACTAAAAGGATCTTTCTGGTATTTAATGCCTCCCTGTTCATCTTTTCTTTGGTAAAGTGAAATAAAATGTGGCTCCATGGCCTATCTGCGATTCGGCCCATATACGCCCTCCATGCTTTTGTATGATTCGCCTCACGTTGGCTAAGCCAATACCGGTACCTTCAAATTCGCTTTTTGGATGAAGCCTTTGAAAGACACCGAATAACTTATGTACATATTTCATGTCAAAACCGGCCCCGTTGTCCCGCACGAAAAACGTGTATTCGTTATCGTTTTCTGAGTTGCCAATTTCAACAATGGCCTTTTGCTCATTTTTGGTAAATTTAACAGCATTGCTCAGCAAATTATACCAAACCATGCGCAGCAGCGCATGATCACCTGTAACAGCCGGTAAAGGAGCAATTTTCCACACTATGTTTCTTGGCTGTATATCCGGGTCGAGTAAGCGAAGCACCTCCTGCACAATTACATTCATGTCCTGGTAGGTTTGATTCATCTCCTGCCTTCCGGTTCTTGAAAATTGCAGCAAATCGTCGATAAGCGTTCCCATATGATTCGAGCTTTCAACGATGGTCTGTAAATAATGCTGGCCTTTTTCGGGCAAAAGATCCTTATATTTTTGGCTCAACAGATCGACAAATCCATTGATATGCCTTAAAGGAGCCCTTAAATCATGGGACACTGAATAGCTAAAAGCTTCCAGCTCGCGATTGGCCTCTCTCAGTTGAAAGGTGCGCTCTTCCACCCGCCTTTCAAGCGATTCGTTCAGTTTGAAGATCTCCTGTTCCACCCGCTTGCGCTCGGTAATGTCGATCAGGGTAATCAAAATACTATCGTTGATAAATACCCCCGAGGTAACAATAGTGCGTACCGTTCCGTCCTTGCAGGTAATATCGTATTCAGCCGACACGGTATCTTTCTCCGTATTCCGGGCCCGCTCTACAAACAAGGCCCAGTTATTGACCGCCATGCGGCGGTATTCAGGGTCAGGAAAAGCATTGATCCACCATTCTTTTATGGTGGGAATCTCTTGTTCGGTATAGCCAAAGACCTCGTAAAACTTATTATTTCTGAAAATAATAGTCCCTTGCTCGTTTATATAAGCCACGGGAAGAGAGATACTTTCGATAAGAAGCTTGAAGTTTTCTTCGCTCCTCCGAAGGGCTATCTCCGCGTTTTTTCGTACGGTGATATCCTGGAATGAACCGGTAATCCTGACTACCTTGCCCTCTTCTACCACCGGGTTGCCAATGCTGCGTACCCACTTGTGCACCCCTTTGGCCGTCAGTATCTCACATTCCAGATCATAGGGCTTTGCCTCTTCCTCCGCCAGACGGACCGCCTCTTTGATCTTTTCCTGAGAGGTGCCGTAATAATAGCTGATTCCTGTATTCACTGTCACCTCATGCGTAGGATCCAGGTCATGAATACGAGCCACCTCACTGGTCCAGATCACCCTCCCCGTTTGCGGGTAATATTCCCAAGCGCCAATCTGTGCCATACGCCCCATCTCATTTAACAGCGCCTCCTGCTTTCTAAGCGCTTCCCCTGCCCGGTTAATTTCCGTTATATCCTTAATGGTCGATAAAACATGCTCTTCCCCTTCCACCTCGATAATGACAGAGGAGGAAAGCGTATCAATCATCTTTCCACTCTTTGTTTTCAGCCTTAGCTCCCAATTTTCAACTACCCCTTTTGTCTTCAATTCACGCATGTAACGCATCCGTTCTTCATCGTCAATCCATATATCCAGCTGAAGGGCAGTTTTACCTTTGGCCTCTTCCTCACTATAACCTAAAATCTGGGTAAAGCCATTGTTGACAGAAATAAAGGTCCCATCTTCCATGCGGGTGATGGTAATCGAATCAGGATTGATCAAAAAAGCCTTACGGAATCTTTCCTCGCTCTCGCGCAGGTGCCTTTCCATCATCTTGCGCTCGGAAATATCTTCGATAGTACCCTCGTAATAAAGAACTTCACCTATGTCGTTGTAAAAAGCCCTTGCATTTTCGTTGACAAATACCAGCCGGCCGTCGCTGGTCTTCCATACCGATTCCAGCCCAGTGACCGTTCCTTCCTTTTCAAGCTTGCGGCGAAATTTATCACGGCTCTCTTTTCCTTCAAATCCTTCTTCCTCCAGATTACGCAGTTTGAGTTCTTCGAGCGACTCAAAGCCCAGCAGCTTTACAAGGGTTGGATTGGCCATCAGTATTTTTCCATCGGGAGTGGTTCGGTAAATACCAATCACCGCACTTTCATAAATATTGCGGTACCTTTCCTCGCTGATACGTAAAGCCTCTTCTGCCTGCTGACGTTCAGTTATATCACGTCCTGCCATCACCGCACCGCTTATCTGTCCATTGACATCACGAATGGGGGCAAAGCTGTAGCTGGCGATCCATCGGTCATCGGTGTCTTTACGGTGAAGGATAAACTCAAGATTTCTGCCCATCTCTCCCCTGAGCGCCCGCGATATAGGCCATTCATCCATAGTAATAAGCTCCCCGTTCAAATTATATCCTTCAAAAGTGTCGATAAAATAGGTAAGATACCGACTGCATTCCTCCTTGGTTTTAAACTTATGGAAGGTGGCAAAGGATTCATTAAACTGGACAAAATGACCTAAATCGTCAGTGATAACCACCGCGTCGGTCATGCTTTCTATGGCCGTCTCCAGCTTTATCTTGCTGGCAAACAACTCTTCCTCTGCCTTCTTTCTGCTGGTAATGTCATTGTTGACCCCTACCATTCGTACCGGCTTTCCCTGTATGTTTTTAAACAACTGTCCCACCGCCTCGATCCAGCGTACCTCCCCGTCAGGACGGACAATACGAAATTCCAGATCATATTTGCCGGCTTTTGTATTGATTTCCTTCAGCGCCCTGTCGATATAATGCTGATCATCTGGGTATACCATCTGAAGCCAGTTGGGAATAGAAGGCGGTGGTTGCCCCGGGTCAAGGCCATACATCTCATAAATTTTGTCGTCCCAGTATATGCTATTATTGATCAAATCGAAATCCCAGATCCCCAGGTTCGACACCTCCGTTGCCATCTCAAGTCGCTCATTGGCTACCTGCAGCGCCTCTTCGGCCATCTTACGCCGGGTGATATCCTCAATAATGGCTACATTGTATAAAAAATGGCCGTCATCCCCAAAATTGGGCGTTACTGTCAAAGATCCCCAAATGGTTTGTCCATCCTTGCGTACATAGCGCTTTTCCGTCTTATAAACATTGATTTCTTTGGCGATAAGTCTTTTGATATGGGCAATGTCCTTACGTACCTCCTCAGGAAAAGATAAATCCCTGAAAGTACGCTTTTGAAGTTCCTCTTCTGTAAATCCGAGCATCCGGCATAATTGGACATTGACATTGATAAACTTAAAATCCTTGTTTACCAGCGCCATCCCAAACGGTCCATCTTCAAAGATCTTTCGGAACTTTAACTCGCTCTCGAAAAGCTTTTCTTCGGCCAGCTTCAGGGCCGTGATATTGCGGTTGGTACCGATCAGCCCCTTATATTCCCCGTTGGTAAAAATAGGGGTGCAGTTATGGTCTATCCAGCAGATTTCCCCATTTTTGGTGTTGATCCTAAATATAAAAGAATGGGGAAGCATCTCCCCCTTAATGCTTTCCATGTGATGTGTGTAAACCATTTCCCGGTCCCCGGGCACAACGATATCCATGTACAATGAATGCCGGTCCATAAACTCCTGCACCCTGTAACCGGTGATCTGTTCGCAAGCCGGCGAGATGTACCTGAACGTGCCTTCGGGGCTTACCCAATAGATCCAGTCATCGGTATTTTCCGAAACTAAACGGTATTTCTCTTCACTATCCAGCAGGGCCTGCTCAGCGCGTTTGCGTTCGGTAATGTCTACCGACAGGATAAACGCCCCTTCCGGCACCGGTTGGATACTGATATCATACCATCCCTCCACTCCGTCTGGATGAACAAATGGTTCTTCAATATGGACAGGCACCCGCCCCTCCAATGACTTTTTGATACCTCTAAAAATACCCGTATTTTCAATACCAGGCCACATATCCATCATTCTTTTGCCCAGCAGTTCCTCGCTGGGGCGGCGGTTCTGTATCTGTGCGGCGGCGTTAATGTACAGATAACGCCAGTCAAAGCCGAGGATCTGACAACCTTCCAGCAGATGGTCCAGGGTGGGACGCATACGCTCTTCCTGCTCCCCAACAACCTTGCGCTCCTCCATGTATTCCGTCACATTGTTCACTATGGCCTGCAACCGGCCATCAGATAGTTTTACTGCTGCCACCTCGCCAATAAATATCGATTGATCTTTGCGCTTGAATTTCCAGTGATTGTGAATCCGGCCTTCCTTCCTGCCCGTTTCCAGCTCCGGGGCCAGGCGCTCGGTTTCATCTGCTGTGATGACATCGGCAATGGATAAACACATGAGTTCTTCCAGGGTATAGCCCAGCATTTCGCAGCCTGCAGGGTTTGCATCCAGGTAATGGCCCTCGGCATCGGCAATAAAGATTCCCTCATTGGCCTGTTCAAATAATACCCTATACTGTTCCTCTGCGATACTCATGCTTGTTAAACATTTAATTTAACCCTACTGTTTAGGCAATTATCCGCAATAAAAAACCCGCATTTTTATATTTGCTGAAGATATCCCCGAAATTAATCAATAATTTCTAATAATCCATACTATTTACCCATAAATAGTCACTCTATCAGCAACTTCCTGCCTTCATCCTGACTGTCGTTTAAACTTTTCACCCTCACATGTTCCTTCCCAAAGTACTGCACTTTTGGTATAAGATGCATTGCCAGTGGTATATGCGTAAAAAAAGGCATGAGATAACTTTTACAAACCACCATACTGGATGTGATATCAAGCTATGTATCAGCTGGTAAAGGATCAAATAAAATGGACGGCAAATAACCATCAATGCCTCCCTTCCATTTTCAATTTCTATCATTTAGATTGATTTCAAATGAATGCCGATCTATCTGCGAATCCCTGAACATTATTAGTTTCTGTAACCTTTCTGTAACGTTGCTGTAACCTTTCTGTATCTGAGATTACAGAAAGGTTACAGATAAATATCTAAAAAGTTACAGAAACTAATAATGTTCAGGGATAGAACAACAGAAAAGGGATCAATCGAAAATTTAGTGAAGACAAGGATAAAAGCTAAGGTCTGGAGCAATGAGCAGAGGTCCGCATTCCAGTGGTAAATAGGTCTGCCGGTCCATTCTTTTTGCCGGACCTGAGCCACAAACCTTCACGACTTCAACACTTTAGTGCTTTATATGATAATTCCCTCCACAGGTTTTCCATTAGATCAAGGAAAAATACCTGGATGGGCTTTGAAAAATAAATAACCATATATGAAAATTGATAACAGGAAATACACTTTTGAAAGGGAATAGGGAACGCTGAAAGGCCATACCCCATCAGGATAACAGAAATTGTATTTCATTTTTTTATAGGGAGAAATATCAGCCTTTCGATCGGTCGTCCGAAGCTCTATTTACTTGATCCCGCGTACGCCGGGCATATTCCTCCTTTTCAAGTTCCGCCTTGAGATTTTCAAGCCCTTGCGACAGGTCCTTCTGTATCATTTTTTTGATATTGAATAACAGCAAAAGGTTCATCGGGTAGTGCATCCTGCTGCTGAAGCCCCACACCACAATGGTCTGGTTTCTTGCCACCGGATCGGTCGTCAGGTACACCTTGGCTACACTGGGATATGGCTTGAGAATGCGCAGCTCCAAATCGATGCGTTTGCCAATTGCTATCTTACGGATTTCCTGCTGCCCCTTGCCTACCTGCTTGTCTGTGCTTTCCCAAGAGGAGACAAAACCAACAGTGCCGTCAGTGCCAAAATACTGCTTGATAATATGGGCATCAGGTTTGCCCCACTTACTGAAGCTCTCGTGGTTTTTTAAATATTTCAAGTAGTCGAATACAACCGGGTTGGGCCTGTCAATGACAATTTCGCTCTCGGCCGAATAGTCTTTCGGTACAAACAAGGCAACAACAAATGGAATAGCGATGAGTATCAAACCTATAACTAAAATCAACATGGAACTGATATATCTAAGTTTACCTGTCAGCAATAGCCTGGCCGGAACGTGTAAGGCCCGCAACCAAAAAAATATTACTTTACAAGTTATGCATAAAAAATGAAAAACATTAGTGGAAAACCGAAAGAATTCATCAGAGCGACACCTCCATTTTTAACTTTTTGCCTGCAGGCTTGTAAGTTTTTTCCAAGTATTCCTTTAAGGCACAATTAATGAGCCAGGTCCAGCCTTCGGCAAAACTTTCCTTCGAAAAGTCAGGATCGTTATCCGGATATGCCTCCAATCCCTCATGAGTGAGCATCAGCCGGGTACTACCATCAGGTTCCGGGAACAACTCAATAGTGACAAGAGTAACAGCATCATAATGATTGTACTGCCATGTAAAAACCAGCTTTTTAAAAGGCTTAACCTCGGTGACCTGGCACTGATGTCGATAGGACCGCTCTTCGTCAGACGACGATACAAAATGAAATTCAAACCCGGGTTCGGCCCTGAAACCTGGCACATCAAAATACCATTGTTTCATTTCCGTGCTACAGGTAATGGCTTTCCAAACATTTTCCAAAGAAATTTTATATAGATTTTCAATTATAAATGGCTCATTTTGCATATCCCACATAATTATTATAAACCTATAAACCACTAACACATAGAAAAGTTTTACGTATGGATAATTAATTAATTCAAGTTGCTGGCTATTGGCCCGATTAGTCGGGGGCACCTTGCAAAACAGGCCGCTTTCATTGAAACCTGCACCTGCCCTAAGCATTTCCTGCCCCCAAGTACCAGGAGCCAGCAGCCCTTTTGGCAGATAACGGATAAATCCTGAATGTTGTGGAAGAAGAGGCAGTAAGCATGGAGTATGAAGAGCAAGCCGGTGATCGGTAATCAAAGCTTCAATTCATCAGTTTTTGAAACTTACAATTAAAGCTCACAGCGCTTCACAGATTTTCGGGTTGATCCGAGAAAACATTAAACAATCAGGCTGGCACACTTTCTGATGTAGTCAACTTGCATTTAATACACAATACATAACCCATGAAGCGACTCTTTATCGGCATCCCGATCAATTGCGGAAATGCACATTTACAGGTACAGTCCTGGCAATCGGACCCTCAGTTTAACCTTAACCGCCTGGCGTGGACCAAAGAACAAAACTGGCATATCACCCTGGTATTCCTTGGAGCCATGCCCGAATCGGCTGTGGCCCCCCTTTCTCAAATCATCAATTCGGCTTTCGGCAATTGCCCCGCCTATATTACCTCCCTAACCGGGCTGGGCGTATTCCCCGATAAACATAAACCCAAGGTGTTATGGATTGGCCTCGATAACATTCAACCACTCTTACCGGGCTATCAGAAACTGACTTCCCTGCTGCTTGAGAACAACATCCACTTCGATTCCAAACCATTTAAAGCACATCTTACCATAGCCAGGATTAAAAGCCTTGACACCCCTGAAGCCTTCATTGCCATGCTGGAAAACAATCACATCACCCCTTTGGGTGAAGTATCCATCGACCGTGTCACCCTCTACGAGAGCATATCCTCCCCCAATGGGGTCATGTATCAGCCACTGTATGAAAAAAACCTTAAAAGAGAGCAAACGTAAAACAATAAATGCATTCGTAAACTCTGGAGATCACGAATTATCAGGCATTCTAAATCACCCTGAACTTTATAATCCAATTAAAAAAAAAATGATTTGACATACCGAACCTGCCGGGCTGATTAAAACAAAAAGGGCTGTCGTTTACCGAACAGCCCTATCGTTTTACTGGTATGATTTCCTGCTTATTGGATATCTTTCAAAAACAATGTTTTCGGGTCGTTGTAGAACTTCAAAAAGTCCTGTTCATCAGGGCTGCCTTTATAGGGGGCATAGGGTATTTCCTTTTTATTGTTGAAGGCATTTCTCCAGACCAAGGCGTAGGACATGTGGAACGGGCGGATCACTTCAAGCAGGGTGCGGGTCCACCAGTCAGGGTTCTTTACCAGGTTAGCGCCTGTTTCACTAACGGCAGGAATCTTGTTCTTTTGGGCAGCTACAGTGGTAACGATCTCGCAGTTCTTTTGCAGGGAAGCGGCAAAGTTGCCCCCATAGTCATAGGCATCAAAGGCCACCATATCGATCAAGTCATCGCCCGGGTAACGTTCCATGTAATCTTCTACGCTGTTAACGGTTCCTGTCGAATAGGTATAAAGCAGGTGGTGGATATTTTTAGTATCACGCAGGTAGGTAGCCGTATAGCGCCACAGCGACTTGTACTCTTCAGGGGTGCACAGGTCTTTTCCCCACCAGAACCAACTGCCGGTATGTTCATGGAAGGGGCGGAATATAACGGGAATATAATGCCCCTTGTCGTCTTTAAGGCTCAGCAAAAAGGTGGCCAGTTTGTCCATATACTGGCGGTACAGTTCATTTTTGGGGCCACCGGGCAGGATGGAGGCCACGGTTCGCTTGTTGCTCACATCCCAGGCGGTACCCCCAGTGAGGGGGTTGCGAAGGTGCCAGCTAATGGTCTGGATGGCTCCCTTGCGGTTCATCTCCCTGATCCATACGATCACCTTTTCAAAGTTAACAGAGTCGAGGTTATAGGCGTTCCCCAATTCCAGATGCCCAAGTTCCCAGCCAAAGATGGCCGGATAGTCGCCGCACACTTCCTTGACATCAGAGCGCCCGGGCTGGTCGTACCAGTCGTTACCATAAGGAAGGTCGTCCTGATGGCCAAACATGGTGCCTTTTTGCTGCAACTTTTGCAGTCGCTGGTAGAGCTTCACGGTTTCTTTGCTTGCCTTAGGGTCAGCAGTAAGCGGCTTTTTAGCCTGTACCGACAGTCCTGCACAGAGAAGCAGGAGGATAAGTAGGTTTTTCATAGGGTGAAAGTATTTAAAGTTTAAAAGTTTAAGGTTTCAAATTACAGTTCCAAGTCTTAAGTATGACATCTAATACATCAAGTATTAAGCCTAATAGTCAACCTCATCCGTTTACCGCTCTGCTTCCTTCATACCATCCAGGTTAAGACTTATCTTAATGGCAGAGGATGTGAACCTGCCATTGTCAAAGCCTGCTACCGCTTCGATGTTGAGCAACAAAAACACATTATCGATGCCATAGCCTGTTTCGACATAGTGCTGCAGACCTGGGGTGGTCAGGTAATTGACAAAAAGCTTTTCGGTTACCGATGAGTTTTTGATCAAAGGTAATAATTTCAATAATAAACGGCGCGATTGCCACTGGGTATGTGCCTCCAGATATTGCTCCGGGGTGGAATATCGATAAAAAGGCAGTAGTCGGAAGCTGTTGTCGTATCTCGAAAACAGAAAGTTGGTGGCCTGGGTGTTGAAATGCCGGAAGTTGTCGAAATACAGCTTGTCGTTGTTGATAAACTTGCCAGCATTAATCTGCCATGAGAGCTGGTCGCTAATATGAAATGAGAAGGAATGCTTTAGCCCTAGTTCAATCTGATCAAAGCGCGTATCACTGCCCAGAACATTTGCCCATGCCCTGTTATAGCCAAGGGTGAAGGTGGGGTACTTGCTTTGGGCATACACTTTTGTATAATTGATCACCCGGTAGCGATGACGGGGAGTGTATTCCAGTACAAGACGGCTAATGAGCGACTGATGGTTATCCAGCTGCCAGTCCTGCCGAATATTGCTCTCAGGGATATTAGGCTGAATCTCCCGGTTGGGGCGGTCGATGATGCTATAGGATGAATGATTGGCAAGGCGGCTGTTGTCGCTGTATCCCAGTGTCGCATCAAAGTTAAGCCCGTTGGCAAGATCTCTGGAGGTGTTAAGTTCCACGAAGTCTTGCCGGTAGAACCTTTTGTAATTTTCTTCTCTCCACAGGGTATAGACATCGTTAGCCAGGGAGGATAAGCCGTAGTCGCGGTTAAAGTCTTCGGTAGTGGTTCCTATGCTCCCTCCTATCCAGGCAGAAGTCATGCCATTAAGGCGCTGCCGATAAGTAAATGAAGCATCCACCTTTTGTCGTGCAAAGGCATAGGCCAGTTTTGGTGTAAGGCGCAGGGCATGGCCGCTGCTGTCGCTGCGGGTATATGCAAAGGGCAGCTCTATCCTCAGCCCGTCGACCGAGTTGAAAGACAAGAAGGAAGGGCCGCTAAGGGGGGGTATGGTAAGGTGCCGCATTAAAGAAATGGAATCCACAGAATAGTTGTAACGCTTGCCTGTTACCAGATGCTCCACCTTGAATTTTTGCCTTAGGTCCCTTATGGAATCCTTGTAACGGGGAGTGGCCGAAAGGAGCAGAAACGAATCCTTTTTGGCAAAGCTGACGCTTTCCTTACCCGTCAGAGGGATAGGACGGAGGGTGGCCCAAAAGGCCGAATCGTTGTTTTCCTGCTTGCGGCTTACCTGTATGTTTGATTGGATCTCCAGCAGCTCGGGCGGAAGGGTCTTTTTGGCCTCTTTCTCCACCAGCCTGTTCAGCTGGATGGTTTCTCTATTGCTTAGCTGCTTTTTCTCCAAAAGGGCATTGATGCGTTGCTGCGCTTTGGTTTGAGCCTGCCGTTGAAGCTGCACCTCTTGCTTTTCCGCAGCCATCTGTTCAGCCAGTTGCAGGTTCTTTTGCTTTTCCAGAAAAGAATGGTCGAGAGCAGGATTAAGCGTCGTTTTATAGTCGCTCAGTGAGGCCACATACTTGAATTTCATCTTTAGTCCAAGGCCCGAGAGGTCCATATCGAAGTCAAAACTCACGGGCATCCAGGTGTTTTTATTCACCTCTCCATACATTTGGTGCACCCGGGCGCGGACCATGGGCATCTGCATGGTCAAATCAGCAGAATGGATGTTCCAGAAAAGATCGGCAATATAGATATAGCCCGAAAACACATCATTTCCATCAATTTTAGGCATCACCCTGATTTTGTTAATCGTCCTGCCCTGATCTTCAAAAACACCTTCCAGGAAGAAATTATAAACTTTCAGGGCGTTCCTGTCAACAGGTGAGACCACCCCATACTTATCGGCATTATACAGACTGGTGGTGATGTAGCTCATGGGCGAGGTGTTGTTCTGTTTGCCCGAGGAGCGCATAGCCAACACCCGCTGGCTAAGTTTATCGGGCAACTCGAAATCAATATTACTGAGTGTCTCGATCACTACTGGCTCATCTTTCTTGATACCACTTTTTTTCATCTGCTTTTTAAGCAGGGAAGGAATCTTTTCCATAACTCCTGATCCTTTCAGATAAACCTTACACGAATAATGGGATACCTGGTTGCGATAATAGGGAGCCATGGCAATGGCCCGGCGCATGATATAATAGGCAGGGTTCTCGCCCGAGGCAGTTATCTTGATCTCGGGGATACGGTACTGCCGGGTTAGCAATTGAATGTTTATTTCCTGAAAAGATTGATCAATGATGATGATTTTGTTCTGCGACTGGTAGCCCAGGTACTGGAACAACACTTCCCATGACCCTTCAGGCAGTTTCAGTTCATAATTGCCCTCAATGTTGGAGGTAGTGCCGGTTGACAGCTGAGCCACATAGACATTGGCAAAGGGAATAGCCTCGCCCTTTTCGTTGGTAATGCGGCCACGAATCCCCTGGCTGTAGGATGCAATAAGCGTAAAGCAGCATAAAATGGCAGTAATCAGCAGGCGGAGAATCATGCGATAGCGTTTATAAACCGATTCTCAAATATAGAAGAAAATTTAGGATTATATTCAATGTAGAAAAAGAATGCAATGATAACCCTGACGTGGTTAAAGAATAAATAACCATTCATGAAATACAAAGGATGATGGTTTCCCTTAACCATGAAAGGGCTAGGAGAAATTAATATTACAACAAATAGCGTTCATCATATTCAATGCCATGTTCTTCCAGTAAATCCATTAATTCTTTAATGTAGGTCATTTCCTGGTGGTGAATTTCCTGATTCATAACATAGGCGATCAACCGATCCTTTTCTTTGAATGTATACGTAAAACCGCCATAGCCAGCCTGCCATCCATTAAAATAAGGAAATATGGACTGTTTTTTTATATAATCATCGCTGGCAAGTTTAATATCCTTTACAAGGTCGGCCAGCGATACGGATGGATGGAGATGGGTAATAATATGAATATGATCGGCCACTCCGCAAATTCGGTACAGGTGACAATGTTTGTTTTTCAACAGGCCCTAAATAAATTTATATAATTTTTCCCTATCATATTTTACAAGCGTAGGTTCCCTGTTTTTGGTACTCCATACCAACTGATAAAGGATTTGGGTGAAGGTGCTCATGGCAGGTATTGATTTAATTGTTAATTCATTTAAATGTAATCAATTAAATCCAATAAATAGTCAAATATACCTATTATTTCCATTCATTTTCCGTTTGCCAATGACTTGTATAATGGGCATAGCCATGTAATCCAACCTATGAAACCAATTGAATACCCAATACAAACCTAATGTTGTGCATGGCGGTGGTTTATTTTAACCCTGAAAGGGTTAAACGTGAATAGCCATGTATGAAATGCATGGAAAATAGAATGGTCATGGATTACAACACATTGAAAATGGGAAACACAAACATTATCATCTTTTCCCATGGGTTGCGACCCACGGCTATTCACATTCAACCCCTTCAGGGTTGAAAATCATGGCAGGCATTTTTAGCTTTTGTCTCTTTTATAATGCGGCATTTCCATGGGTATTTCAAATGATATCTCGATTACCCCTTTAAACTCCCCGTCTTCCATCCAAGGGGTCTGATGAATCATCTTGCGGATACCTCTTTTTTCGATGCTGTAGCTGTTGGCAATGGGTTCGGCAAGCATCTCCATCAGCTTTGTACGTGCAGGCTCCGGATGACAATCAATCAGGCTTTTGCCGATAAGTCCACCTTCTGCATATTTAGCAAATTCTTTCCTGGACAAATCATTCATGTAAACTACTATCCCCTCGCGGTCGCAAACAGTAATTGCGCCGTTAAATCCATCGCTCCAGTTCATCAGATAATATTAGTGTTGTTTGTTTTCTTTTTATCTTGCCTTTGCAAGGGCTGACGATTAAGGACTTTAAAGTCTTTAAGGAGGTTAAAGACTGAAGGATTGGCTTTGCAACTGATCACTGAATACTGATCACTGATCACTGCCACTCTATTCCTCTTCTCATTTTCTCACTTCTCCTCTTCTCCCCTTACGCCTCTCCTTTCCTGTGCTGGAAAAACCTTACCCATTCAATCTCGAACCTGTGAGGCAGGCTGCCGGGTTCATCCACCACGATAGAGGCCGCATTCAGGTGCATCTTAAAGTCAGGCACATTATGGCTGATGGTAAAAATCTCGTAGTTGTTGATCTTCCATACCAATGAATGAGCAGTCCATTCCAGCCTGAAGATGTAGTACTCTCCAGCCTTTAGTCCCGAGAGGTCTTCACTCTGGGCATGGTACTGGTCGCCATTCCTTGTAAAAAGTCCTATCCTGTTTTTCTCACCCATCTCTATTAAGTTTACCTGTGGTGAAGTCTGGTCTCCCAGCAGGTAGATGGCATCCACCAGATGCTGTTCGGGGTCATACTTCACCTTGGCTTCCAGAATGCCATGCTTCCACCAGTGGTTACCGGCCGTAGAGACGATACCTGTGGTATAATCAAATTCCTGTTCCACAAAGCCAAAGGGGAGCCGCCATTGCATGGATTTGGCCTTTTCCCTGCGCACT
>DATGYU010000017.1:0-11267 GCA_035297625.1 Prolixibacteraceae bacterium | reverse complement strand
AAAGCCCTCCCTGCGATTTATCAAATCTGCATCCCAGAATTTCCATAATATTCTCAACGATTCTTCGCCGCTCGCTGTAAACTGCATTGACACTCTCGTACCATGAATCAGGATTGCCAAGTGCCTCAACGGCAGCTTGCTGTATTGGCAGGAACATTCCCGAATCCATATTGCTCTTTACTTTCAGTATATTTTTAATATAATCGGCATGCCCGGCAACCATACCAATCCTCCAGCCCGCCATATTCTGGCTTTTACTTAAGGAATTCAGTTCCAGGGCAGTCTCCCTGGCACCATCAACTGCCAGTATGCTGATATACTCATTGTTCAACACGAAGCTGTAAGGATTATCATTACAGATCAGAATCCCATGCTTATTGCCAAAGGCAATCAATTTTTCAAACAGTGCTTTTGAAGCTTTTGTGCCTGATGGCATATGCGGGTAATTGACCCACATAAGCTTTACACCTGAAAGATCACTTTCTTCCAGAACATTAAGATCAGGCATCCAGTGATTCTCTTCGTTCAGGTCGTAGGTCCTCACTATTCCGCCAACCAGGTTTGTAACGGATGTATACGTTGGATAGCCGGGATCAGGCACAAGAACCTCATCTGAAGGATTTACAAACGCCATACTGATGTGCATGATACCTTCCTTACTTCCCATCAGGGGAAGTATTTCCGATTCCGGATCAAGATTAACCTTAAAGTACTTTTTATACCATTGCGAGAATGCCTTCCTGAGGGCAGGACTGCCATTGTAACTTTGATAGCCATGGGCTGTCGGAACACGCGCTCCTGAGATCAACGCATTTATGGTACTTGTTGAAGGTGCCTGGTCAGGGCTGCCTATACCAAGATTGATAATATCAGCACCCTCCCGGCGCATTCTTTCGAGTTGCGCAAGTTTTCGTGAAAAATAGTATTCATTGATACCATTGGTACGTTCGGCCGGCTTGACTATCATCGAGTGGAGCGAGTGTTGTGAGTGTTGCTTGAGATATAAAATGTGTTACTGAATTATAATAACACATTAAATCAATTGATTACTTGCTCTTTATAAAAAAAAGTTGCAGGAACACAAGCACCGCAGTTATTTTGTAATGTTGCAGGGGGGGCAAACCCCTTAGGGGTAAGACTCGGTGAACCTAATGCTTGTCAGGGCAAACGATGCTCCAGCAGCGCAAAATCAGCAAGGACTATGGCAGCCGCAGCTTCAACAATGACTGGCGCACGGAGGGCAACACACACATCATGGCGGCCACCGATGACCAGTTCTTCAACCTGTTTGTGCTCAAAATTGAAGGTCTGTTGCGGAAGGCTGATACTGGAAGCAGGCTTGATGGCAAGCCTGAATATGAGATCATTGCCATTGGTAAGACCGCCATTGATACCCCCGGCGTTATTGGTGGCCGTAGTTCCTGCTTCGTCAATAAACAGATCATTGTTCTGGCTTCCGTACATGCGTGCGGCCTCAAATCCTGATCCGAATTCTATTCCTTTCACTGCCGGAATGGCGAAGGCAATATGTGCAATGGCTGATTCAACAGAATCAAAGAATGGTTCGCCCAGTCCAATCGGAAGATTCGTGCATACACACTCAATCAAACCGCCCACCGAATCCTTTGCCTCGATGGCTGCTTTGAGTCCTGCTTCAATATCCATGTTGCCGCCAACTTCTTTAACCCGGGCCTTTATCACCACATCGCCCAGTATCTTTTTAGCAACCGCACCTGCCACCACAAGACCCAGCGTTATGCGTGCGGAGAAATGCCCGCCCCCACGGGGATCATTGTATTTATTGAACTTCATCATAGCGGCATAATCGGCATGACCGGGACGCGGATGTTGCCTCAGCTTCTCATAATCTTCTGACCTGGTATTCATGTTTTCAAACAGAACCGTCAGCGGGGCACCTGTCGTCCTGCCGTTATAGGTACCGCTAACGATCTTAGGAATATCAGATTCCTTACGGGGGGTAGTGCCCTCAGCACCAGCCCGCCGGCGCGCAAGATCAGGTTCAAGGTCATCCTCCGTCAATGGGATGCCTGCCGGACAACCATCAATTACCACTCCGATATTTATTCCGTGTGATTCACCGAAAATATGCACCCTGAATATTCTTCCGAAACTGTTCATTGTTTGTGTGTTTCAATATTTAACGGTGACAGGGCATGCCCTGTCTTTTCAATGTTTACCAATTTTTCCAAGAGACAGGGCGTGCCCTGTCTCTACCTTATGCCCATTTATTCAATTTTGGCACCAATTGATGCCAGGTCATCATAAAAACCGGGATATGATTTTGCGACTGATTCCGCATTTTCAACCTCTACAGGCTGCTTTGCCGCAATACCGGCAACAGCACCGGCCATAGCAATCCGGTGGTCATGGTTTGCATGCATGGTGCCGCCCCTGACCGATCCTCCCTTAACAACCATAAGGTCTCCATCCAAAATAATTTCTGTTCCTATCCTGGCAAATTCCTTCTGCAATACGCTTGCCCTGTCGCTTTCTTTATGCTTAAGCCTTCCAACCCCTGAAATTACTGAATTTCCTGAACAGTATGCCGCGAGGGTAACCAGCGGCGGAAAAAGGTCAGGGCTATCTGTCGCATTAAATTCAAAGGCATTCAGTGCTGACTTTTCAACGCTAACACTCTTATCATCAATCCTTACTTTCGCACCCGAAGCTTTCAAAGCATCAAGGACAGCGACATCAGCCTGAAGAGAACCGGAATCCAGGTTTGTCACAGTGACCCTGCCACCCAAAGCCCCTGCTACCAGTAAAAATGCTGCTCCGCTCCAATCGCCTTCCACACTGTAATCTATGGGCATGTACTTCTGGTTTCCTTTGACGGTGAAGGTTTTATAATCTTCGTGATAAGCCTTCACCCCGAAATCATTCATCAGCCTTAGGGTCATTTCTATATAAGGTTTGCTTGCCAGTGCGGTTACTTTGAATACTGAATCCAAACGGGCACAGGGCAGCGCAAGTAGCAATCCTGTCAGCATTTGCGAACTCAGTGAGCCGTCAATATCAGCATTACCACCCTTTAAGGGTCCTTTTATTTTAATGGGGACAAATCCGTTCGTGGTTTCAATGGATACACCGAGCTGGCGCAACGGTTTCTCAAGCATTGAAACCGGACGCTTTTTAAGTGAGCCCTCGCCATGGAGGATTATCTCATTATCACTTAAAGCCGCAATGGCTGAAAACATCCTTATCCCCAACCCCGATTCCCCGCAATTAATGACGTTACTAAAAACGTTAAATCTATTTGATGTGCCATCTCCTGCAGGATGGTTTTCATTATCAGGATTACTGATAATGCTAACAGTTGATCCATCAACAGCAACCCGGCAGCCAAAATCACCGGCAATCCGGATGGCAGCATCCGAATCATTACAAGGAGTGTAATTCCTCAGTACCGTGGTGCCCCTTGCCAGTATGGCTGCAGCTATAGCCCGCTGCATCATGCTCTTAGAGGCAGGAGCGCTGACCTGGCCATGGATAACGGATGGATGGACTATCTTTTGCAATTCAGGTAAATTGAATACCAAAGTTAAGGTATTTGCGGTGAATTAGGGTACTAACGCTTTTGGAAGAGAAAGGGTTGTTGCGAAATTGCTTAAATTTGTGTTGCTAATGCACTCATTCAATGGCCTTCTATAAATCACGGGTAGTCAGGATCGGTGATCTCTTACTGGGAGGTGATCATCCCATAAGGATACAGTCGATGACCAATACCGACACCATGGACACTGTTGCGACAGTTAACCAGGCGATCAGGATGATAGATGCAGGGAGCGAGATGGTGAGAATCACTGCACAGGGACTGAGGGAGGCTGAAAACCTGGCGAATATAAAACGACTGCTTCACGAAAGAGGTTTCAGGACCCCACTCATTGCAGATATCCATTTTAATCCCAAAGCTGCCGAAACCGCTGCCGCCATTGTCGAAAAAGTAAGGATAAATCCGGGTAATTATACAGGCAGCACTGCTAAAGCAGACCGTACCATAGAATATTCCGACCGGGAATATAACGATGAACTTGAGCTTATCAGGTCAAACCTCAAACCACTCATCTCAATCTGTAAGGATTACGGGACTGCCATAAGGATCGGCGTAAACCACGGCTCGCTGGGTTCCAGGATATTGGGAAGATACGGTGATACCATTGAAGGAATGGTCGCCTCGGCACTTGAATACGCCCGGATATTTGAAAGCCTTGACTTCCATGACCTTGTGATCTCTGTAAAATCGAGTAATACGGTCATGATGCTCAATGCATACCGGCAACTGGCGGCTCAACTGCAGCATGAGCATCTCAATTTTCCTCTTCATATCGGGGTTACAGAAGCAGGGGAGGGGAATGAAGGAAGGATGAAATCGATTGCCGGCATTGGCGCTGTGCTGGCACATGGCATAGGCGATACCATCAGGGTTTCCCTGACTGAAGACCCCGAACTGGAATTACCGGTAGCGAATGCCATTGTGAAGAGATTCAGCAGGATCGAGAATAACCAATTTGTTGAAAGGAGGATCAGGAAGGACATAGTTTTAACGCCACATCCGGTAGCACCTCATCCCCAACCCTTTACACCTCATCCCCAACCCTTCTCCTCAAGGAGAAGGGAGCACTCCGAGCCGACTGAGACCGCCAATCCGAAAATTGAGCAGCTCGAGCCGACTGAGCTCACCAACCGGAGAAAGGAGCAGTTCATAGGGGAGCTTTCAGACAGGGAAGAATATGGCGGGTTCCCCGGAAAAAATAATCCTCCTGCTTTAATTATAAAGACTGAGAAACATTTCCTGCTTGCTAATCCTGATGGCAGCCATCAGATCCTGCCTGACCATTATTTCCTTCATATTGATAAAATCCCTTCTGAGGATAACCTCTCTGTTGTCATTGAAAAGATCAGGGAGCACAAGGCAAAAGCGTTCATCATGCAACTGCCTGCGCAGGTGTGTGTTGCCATGATCAGGGAGCTGCGCTCATCAGGGTGCACCAAGCCGGTCATCCTGATGAGTTGCACAGAAAACAAAACCGAAGCCGAAATCATCCTTGAGAATTGCATCCACCCGGGTGCGCTGCTGATGGATGGATACGGACAGGGATTGTGCATTGAAGCGGGGGAACTACCTGCGGAACAGGTTGCATCAGTTGGATTCGGCATCCTGCAGGCAACCCGGGCAAGGATCACCAATACCGAATATATCGCCTGTCCTTCATGCGGCCGCACCCATTTCAACATCCAGCAGCGGTTGAAGGAAGTCAAAGAAGCAACCTCAGGCCTCACCGGACTCAAGATCGCCGTAATGGGATGCATCGTAAACGGCCCCGGTGAGATGGCCGATGCCGACTACGGCTATGTCGGGGCGGGCAAAGGCAAGGTTACTTTGTATAAAGGAAAAGAAATAATTCTGCAGAGTGTTCCCGAAGAGATGGCGCTCGATGCGTTACTTACAATTATTAAATCGAAAAATCAGTAAATTTTACTTTAGCTTTTAAACTATTCAGAAGAACATTTTTGTATAAATAATTGTGCTGTCTTTGTACCTGGGCAACAATAATTCCAGGGTGTTTTCTAAATTTTTTACTGAGTCTCAATATCAATCCCTTATCAAAAACCCTATACTGAAAAAGCTCATTTCTTTCTTTTTCTGACAGTAGAGTTCGGGATGCAAATGCATCTGCTTCATCTTCTTTTTCTTTATCAGGTTTAATACTTTCAATGCCATCAATGAATATGTCTTTTTTACCATGGAACAAAATATGACCTAATTCATGAAAGAACGTAAACCAAAACGCATTGTAATCTTTTTGTCTGTCAGTTATTTGAATAAGAGGTATACTATTATTCTTTATCCATCTTGTAGCCCCATAAATAGGTGCTTTAGCAATACATGGAGTATAAACCAAAGCCACACCACAGGATGAACAAAGGCTTTGTAATTCTTCTAACCAATTATCTGAATGTCTGTAAGCAATATCTTGAATCTGCCCTATTTTGTTACGTAACTCTTTTTTATCAAAGGCAGCTACTTTTATTTTATCTGCTTGTAACTCTCCTAAACGCAACCAAACCGAAATAGCTTGTGCCTCAGTTGTATGGCGAAGCTCAATTTTGAATGCTAATGAACTACCATTATAAATATCTGACCACTGTGTGGGAGAGGCAACTCTAAAAAACTTTAATAAGCTGTCGGCCAGCTGTGTTTTCTGACGAGTGTCAGGAAGCAAACCAAGGGATTTCATTTTCGCTAATGGAAAAGATGACACCCATTCATGGCATTGTTCTAACTGTTCCCTCTGTTCAATATCTAATAATTCATCCTGATAGGTACGTTCCAGATTGAGCCAAAAACTGGAAGGAACACCTAATACATATTCTAATTTAGTCGCTGTTTCCTTAGTTATAGGTGCTTTTCCTTTTATTAATTCATTCAGCTTCGGAATAGATCTTCCTAATCGCTCTGCTAATTCCGCTTGCGACATGCCAATATGATCAATATGCTCTTGAATACTATCTCCAGGACAGGAGAGTAAGTTCTTTTTTATTTGTAAATCAGTGAGTGAATCTTCCAGTTTCTTGTTTTTATACGATAATTCCATTGCAAAGATACAAAATTATTTACTTAAAAGGTAAATGAAATTTAATTTTTTTAGGATAGTATAATTTTATAGCAGATGCGCAAATACATACGCTCGCAAGTGGTCCGAGATTTTATTAGGTAAAGATAATAAAATATTTAGGAAAAACTGATAAGGCAAAAGGCAAAAGGCAAAAGGCAAAAACTCAAAGGGAAAAGTGGCGTTTACACCTCATCCCCAACCCTTCTCCTCAAGGAGAAGGGAGCATAAAAATTTGTATTGCTTTGAATCCCGCACATGCGGGAAACTACCTTTGAATAACGTTGAACTACCTTTGAACAACGTTGAACTACCTTTGAACAATCTTGAACTATTTTTTATAATGTAGCGCTATTACGCCATTATTAAAAGTCTTTGTTTCAACCAGGTTCAACGGGATGGTTTCGGTGATATCCGTGAATAATGGAATTCCCTGGCCCAACAGGATGGGATTGAGGAAAATCCAGAACTCATCCACAAGGCCTTTTCTTAGCAGAGTGTTTGATGCGGAGGGGCTGCCGAAAATGATGATGTTCTTTCCGTCCTTTTGTTTGACCGCATTGATGTTCTCCGTAATATTTTCGCTGATAACCCGGGTATTCTTAAGCGCTGATTCGTTAAGTGTCTTTGATAAGACGATCTTTGGAACCTTGTTGTACCAAGTTGAATGTTCTTTATCGTGTTTGGTTGCACCGGGCTTATTTCCGGCATCCGGCCAGTAAGCTTCCATCATCTGGTAAGTTACACGGCCGTATAAGGCAGTGTCAGCATCATCGGTCATAGTGCCCACAAAATCAAATATCTCGTCATCAACCTTAATCCAGTCCATTTCACCGTTAAGCCCTGCCACAAAGTTGTCCAGGGAGGTATGCATGAAAAATATCAGCTTTCTCATTTAAGTTTTATTAGAAGTTTATGGAGATAAACAGGCGAGGAGTTCAAAGGTTGTTCAAAGCCTTCGGCGTTCAAAGGTTGTTCAAAGGTTGTCGCAAATTGCGATATCTACCTATCCCTTCTCAAAGCCTTTTTACCGATAAAAATATCCATAAACCCTTTCTCCTTATTGGAATTTTGATCCTGTAACTGAGTCTTAGATTATTAGATAATTATCCATCCCAAATAAACAAATGTAAGATCTGCACCTTTTATAAATTCACTCAAATCTGCATTCTTATTACTCGTAGTATTAGTCAACTCAATAAGAACAACCTGAGGATTAAACCAATTAGGCTGCCAAACATAAAGTTTAAATCTCTTTTTATGCTTTGTCTCTAAGTCTTTAAGTTCTTCAATACTAATGCTATGTCCTGAAAGTGAATTGCAACCAATATATTCAGGTTGGATAAGTTTACTTGTAAAAAGTGGTGAAAAAAGGCTATCAATTTCATTTAGTATTATTAAAGCACTATCAAACTTGAAATTAATCTCTTGCTCATTTTTATAAACCTGGATTTCTCCAGTATATGATTCGAAAGACTTTAACTTGTATTCCTTTCTAAACACTTGTTTAGTATTATAATCTTCTACCTCACCTTGATTCTTAAAATTCCTGACCAATAATAACCGATGGTGCCTCTTCTCAATTGTCCAAGGGTAACTACAAGAAATTAATGAGATACATAAGATTATTAAAAGTTTGTTGAGAATGTTCATTATGGTTTAATTTCAATTTGCGTCCCGATACCTACTGCTTCATAAAGCTCATCAATTTCACGGTCAGTTACAGCAATACATCCCAGAGTCCAATCACTCCAGCGTTGAAACTTACCAATAAAACCCAGTCCGTTTCTGAGTCCATGGATTTTAATATCACCACCTGTTGGTTTTTCAAATCGCCTGGCATTTTCTAAATCATTAAGGTTGGGATATGATATGCCCAAATTTTTGTGATATCCGCTATTGGGATACTTGTCATTAATAAAATATATTTCTTCAGGAGTTTTCTTATCGCCTTCAAATTCTTTGGCTCCGATAGGTTGTTTGCCCAGAGAAATCTCAAAAATTTTAACAACCTTACCGCCTGAATAAGCAATCAACTGTCTCCTTGATTTAAGTACTATAAGTTTATCAATTTTCGTGTTGGATGGAAGTTTGTCTTCCGGGTAAAAATAATAAACGTTCAATGATAGAATTACCAAAGGAATTGTCAGTTTAATAATTTTACCTAAACTCATTAGTTCTTCAGTGAATTGTAACTCCGAAAATTCTCGTCCTTAGTCGCATTTGGGTCAGTTTTGAAAATTTCTTTTTCCGTGCTGGACAGGCACTCTTTGGCTGGCTTTGGCTTGCGGGTGACGTTGAGTGGTTAGCTAATGTGTGTGACTGCTGCGGTGGATTTTCATTGAATATACCTATTATTTTATCTAACGTGGCTTTAATTCTCTTCTCTACTTCACATTCCCACACAACAATTACTTTCCAACCTAATTCTCTACAATTTTTCTGATGCTGTTTATCTTTTTCTGCATTCTTAAATAGCTTTTCTTTCCAAAATTTTGAATTAGTATCTGGAATTCTACCTTCCCTACAATCGTTATGGTAATGCCAAAAACATCCATGAACAAATATCAAAGTATTGTGCTTGGTAAGTACTATATCCGGCTTCCCAGGTAAATCTTTTTTGTGCACTCTGAATCTATAGCCAAGTTGATGCAAAGCAGATCTTAACTTTATCTCCGGCTTAGTGTTCTTCGACCGGATTTTTGACATCACCTGACTTCGTTTTTCCTTTGACCAAATATCCATTCAATGTTGGTTTAAATGTTCCAATTCGATTATAAACTTCTTAATCGATAATGCAATTTGATACGCCAATGGAACAGGAACTCCATTACCAATCATTTTGAATTTTTTACTTAGTTTTTGCTGTGTATTAATGATATAAGAATCAGGAACGCCTTGTATTCTTAAAACTTCCCGCACAGACAGCCTTCTGTCGTCAATTGGATGAAGATGAACCTCATTATTTCCATAACAAGCAGTAGGGCTGTATTTCTTTCTATGAAGCCTTTTAAAAGAGGGCCTGTAAGTATCCCCTTCTTCAATCTTCCTAATTTTGGAGAGCTTTTTGAGCTGGAAAAACTCATTGGCATTTGGAATTGTCCTTTTATCCGTATTTTTAATCAGTAGGTCTCCAACACATAATTCAGAAGGTGGTTCTGGAAGTTCTTTCGCTGTCATTTCCAAACTCTTACCTTTAGGTTCTCCCCAGTTGTAAGATGTTTCCGCTTTTGGATAGGTTGGTACAGGCCAGTTAAACCATAAATCATTAAGCGTGTAGAGAGATGTGTCTTTTACAAGCCTTTTCTTAACCCCAAACACAAATAGTCTTTCCCTGTTTTGAGGAACACCATAGTGCAACGCATTAAGTCTTTTAGAGCTTATCAAGTACTCTTCACGGAACAAATCCAATATTGAATTGAAATCCTTCTTTGTTTTTTTCAACAGCACAAGCCCAGGTACATTCTCCATCAAGAAGAAGTCAGGCTGCAAGTCCATAATACGTTCGTAATAGTGGTAGGTCAATGTCCCCCTTAGTCCATTAAAACCATTCTTTGAACCCCTAATTGAAAAGTCTTGGCAAGGAGGCCCGCCAATAATTCCAAATCGTCCATTAACTAAAGCTTTCACATCTCGAGTAGAAACTTCATCAATATCAGTTATTGCGCTTACTTCCCTTTTTTCACCAGACCAACTGCTCATGCCTTCTTTATAAAATTGAGCAAAATCCTTATCTATTTCATTGGAAAATACAGTTTTGAATTCTGCCATTTCAAAACCCATGTCTAAAAAGCCACCACCACTAAAAAATGATACAATAGGTATATTATCCATTTGATCGTTATACTTCATATATTTTTGTTGTTTTAAGTGCTTGATAGCTTTCAGGCTTAATACCTTGCTTAACGTTATAAAATTCCACTTCTCTGCCAACGGCACCTGTCAGAAAAGGTAAATAGTCGCTGGTGATATAGCAAACTGTCAGTTCCTTATCATCTAAATTCAAAGTTACATTTAAATTTCCATTGCGGAACTGTCTTACCTTTGCAACAGTTCCTCTGATATCCCTAAATATAGAATCTGTTTCAGATATCGGAAGCTCCCAATAATAATTGCAAGCTGGCCGGTAAAGACAGCTTTTGCAGTTAACTACATTAGGTTTTGCAAGTGCCTTAAGTTCGTCCATTTCAATAAGCCTATTAATCTCAGACAACGCATCTCTTGATTTACTTGCAAGAACTTCGCACTCCTTTGGAGTGTAAGCTACTGGATATTCCTTCTTTTCTAGGTCTATTATTGAAAGCTCATCCGGGTACTTTCCATATACTTCATTATGCAAATAAGCATACAGCTTTAGTTGATCCACATATTCCTCTTTAATTTCCCCTTCTTCAAGAAGTATCTTCCCACTTTTGAAGTCTGAGAGCTTGGTATAACCATTAAGATTTATAATTATGTCGGCATATCCCCCAATTAATGAATCTTGTGCTTCGAGCCATTTCTCAGTTAGGATAGTGGTATCTGTTTTGCTGTCTTCACGTAATTCAGTCTTAATTGGGATGTTCAGCAGGGATTTTACTTGCAATTTCTTAATGGTGTAACCATATACATTTTCACTCAATGGGCTGAAAA
>DATGYU010000016.1:0-6505 GCA_035297625.1 Prolixibacteraceae bacterium | reverse complement strand
AATTTCAAGCCACAGTTGGGTGCGATGCCATAGTTGATACCTAGCTTCAGTGAGTTCTCACAGGCCTGGGCAATGGTCAGCCCTCCTTTCAGGTGTACATGAAAATCAATCAAAGGAAAGTTCTCCAGCATCATCTTGGTGACTTTATCATCCCACTCCTTCGAAACAAGCATCTCCGACTTCTTACCCATTGGCAGCGGCTTCACCTGTATGCTCTTGAAATACACCTTGCTCAGTTCATCATGACACTGCAGGGCAATCCGGCCATTACTGAATACCTTCAGCTTGTCGTTTTTAGGACGGTAAGGATCATCCGGCTGGATATAATCCACCACCTTGGTACCGTTGACGTACACCTCGCAGCGGTTCTCCACTACCCTGAACATCAGCTCAAACCATTCGTTGTCGTTCACTGTGGGATAATACACATTGCGGATACCGTACAGGCTGCCCGTTTTCTTCAGCTCCTTGAAATCGCCCTCGCGCTCATACGAGTTATTGATCTGTACCTCATAACCCCTTAACAGCGGACCATGATCCTGCTCCTGGGTATGAAAAATAATGCCTGAATTGGAGTTAGGCTCGGTCTTTACCATGGCCTTCAGCTCGAAGTTGTGAAACACTCCTTTTTTGAAATCACCTGTGTAAAACAAATGACTGATAGGCCCATTGGCCACCAGCAATCCATCCTCCACCTTAAACGATTCGGGATGCTCATTGGCCGTCCAGCCTGTCAAATCCTTGCCATTGAAGAGCTCGGTATAGGTGGCTTCCTTTTCACCGCACGAACTGATAAACAATGAGATAAAAAGCAAAATTACTATGAAAGGTAGTCTATTCATGAATGTAAAGTTTGGTTTAGTGTTTATGAATGGTAACAAAGGTAAAAATCTTAATAATAATAGTAATTATAAATCAGTAAAACATTTGAAAGAGAATGGATGGGCAAGGACAGGGTTCTGTAACCTGCTGGAAGTTATCACCGAAATCATGGACTTTTCCAAAGCTCCTTGGCAATGCCAGGCCACAAAGGTTACTTAGTGAATTTCCTTGTTCAGGATACCGGCATTGGAATCCCTGATGATGCACAGAAGTTGATATTCGCACGTTAGGTCAAAGAATTCAATCCTTCAACCAATATTATATTCAATTTCATATCTTAAAGAAGGAAATTTAAAGCTTTATATTTTTCTTCAATAACTTTCTAAAAAGAATCATCTAAGTTAATTAGGGAAACACAAAAACGACAATTCTATAAGATAACATTTCCTGCTATCTGGCAATTTATTGAAATGTCAACCATTGGAATGCGTTTTTTAGTCTGAGTATAAAAAAACAACTTCATTTTACCCATTCTACTGGTGAAATGGATGGTAAGAAAAAGTTTAAATACCAATGCAAATCAAGGGTTAAGCATGACGTGCTAAAAAATACTCAACCTGGCAGGTGTTTGAGGCATCCATCTGTTCCAATAAATAATCCAAAGCTTACCATCAAAGTTCAGGGTAAAGTAATAACCCAGATGGACCGCATTTGGTATTTAAGTACTATTTAAGTACTATTGTAATACTAAAATAGAGGTTTTAGTATTACAATAGTACTTAAATAGTACTCCAAATACATCTCTGGTCCAAGTGAATTTACAATTTGCAGCAAGAAGTTTATTATTTTACAGGTATTTGGTATGATCCTATTCAACCGGCTGGTCTTAGGGTCAAATTACCAGCCAGACCATTGTTGAGCGGTCACTTACCTGCCAGAATAAAACGTGGCTATATTCAAATTTCAACCCTTGATTCGCCTTACCAATGCTTTTATTATATACCGGATCAAGCGGGAAACCCGGAAAAAGATGATAGTCATTGTTCTAAAGCTACTATTTCAATGTTAAAAAAATAAAGTATGAAAGGATGGTTTATTGGCGTTGACTGAAAGAATGGCACTTTGAATAAAGGTTACCGGCTTTTATTTTCACTGACCCATGCTCCTTGTTCTTTTCATTTTCCTTACTTTTGAAAAACTTAAAACCAGAGTTCATGAAACTGACTACACTTTACATTCTCTTGCTGTTAATGGCAGCAATGCCCTGCTTACAAGCACAGCAGAAAACTTCAAAGGCGATGACCGCGCGTGAGGTTATTTCCTCCATGCAACAGCATCTTACCTGTAAATGGAACCAGGAGACAGTGGACACCTTTAAATCAGGTAATCCCGATGATGTGGTAACGGGCATTGCCACCTGCATGTTTGCCAATATGGAAGTCCTGCAAAAAGCAGTGGCCGACGGGTGCAATTTGATCATATGCCATGAGCCTACCTTTTATAGTCACCTGGACCAGACAACCGCCCTGGAAAAGGACCCTGTTTTTCAGAAAAAGATGGAGTATATCCAAAAGCATCATTTGATCATCTTTCGTTTTCATGACCACTGGCACATGACAAAGCCTGACGGCATTTACGTGGGCATGGTGAATAAGCTGGGCTGGAAGGCGAACCTGGTGGATTCGACGATGGAATATTTCAGGTTTGACGAACAGACGGTGGGTGACTTCGCGCAAAAGTTACAGCAGACATTAAAAGGCAGCCAGTTGAGGATCGTGGGTGACCCATCGATGCATTTTACCCATGTAGCCCTGTCGGTTGGGGCGCCCGGATCAGCTTCTCACATCCAAATGCTGAACAGCCACAATACGGAGCTGCTTGTAGCGGGGGAAGGCCAGGAATGGGAGACTTACCAGTATGTGTTGGATGCCTCGATGATGGGCATGAAGAAAGCGGCCATCTTTACCGGCCATATCCCTTCGGAAGAAGCAGGCATGGATTACTGCGCCCATTGGCTGAAGACTTTTATCAAATCCACGCCGGTAGTATTTATTGAAAACAGTGCGGCCTACGCGCCTGTTCAAAGCCGATAAGTGCATGACAGAGGCTGTTATCTTTGACATGGACGGTGTGCTTGTTGACAGTGAGCCTTATCATTTGGCCATAGAAAAGCGCCAGATTGATCTCAACAAGCTGCCCTTGACGGAGGAGGAGCACCACCGCTATATTGGGGTGGCTTCCGATGTGATGTGGCGTGACATTGCCCTGCACTATACCCTGCCTCAGGACGTGGAAGCGCTGATCGAGCAGAACAAGGCCGAAAGTATTCGTTTTTTCTCGGCCCTTGAGCAGGTACCCCTGATGCCGGGGGTAAGACAGGTGCTGGAAGAACTGCAGCAAATGGGTATTCCCCTGGCGGTGGCCTCATCTTCCTTCCCTGAAATTATTGAATTGATCCTTGAAAAAACGGGCCTCCGAGGGTACTTCCTCCAGGTGGTGAGCAGCAAGGAAGCGGGCAAGAGCAAGCCTGATCCCGACGTATTCTTGCTGGCAGCTCGCAAGCTGGGCATTGCCCCTTCGGCCTGCGTGGTAGTGGAGGACTCTTTTAACGGTATAAAAGCGGCCAAAGCAGCCGGGATGAGATGCATTGCCTATGCAGGACCCGGGGCCAATGAGGAAGCACAAAAGCAAGCCGATGGACGGATCAGCGACTTTGATCAACTTATCGCCTTACTTTGATGTTAAAGAAATGGCAATTACAATTTCTCCTCAACCAATGCATGGGGTTTAGAGCCCTGTAATGCTTATCTTTGTTAGCCTTAATAAAGTGATACCATGTCAAAATTTATAAAGATCCATCCTTTGGATACAGTGGCCATTTGCCTGGAAACAGGTCTTGCGGGAGATATCGCTGGCATTGATGGCCAGCAGCTGATTCTTCGGGAAGACATTCCGGTAGGTCATAAGGTAAGCCTGCAAGCTATTGCAGCGGGCGAAAACGTCATAAAGTACGGCGCGCCCATTGGTCATGCCACCCAGCCCATCGAACAAGGGCAGCATGTTCATGCCCATAACCTGAAGACCAACCTTGCGGGTACAGTCACCTACTCGTTCAGCCAGCAGCTCAACGAACTGAGATACTCTCAGCGTTCACTTACCTTTGAGGGTTACAGAAGGGGCAACGGGGATGCCGGCATCCGCAATGAGCTGTGGGTGGTGCCCACGGTAGGTTGTGTCAACGGTCAGGCCCAGCAGATCATCCGTCAGTTTGAGCAGCTGGTGAAGCCTGAAAACCTGGATGCCATTGAGGTATTCAAGCACAACTATGGCTGTTCGCAGCTGGGCGATGATCATGTAAACACGCAAAAGGCGCTGGCCGGCATCATCCGTCATCCCAACGCGGGAGGGGTGCTGGTGCTGGGACTGGGCTGCGAGAATAACCAGGTGTCGCAACTTAAAAAGGTGATTGGCGACTATGACCCAAGAAGAGTTAAATTTTTGATCGCCCAGGAAGTAGAGGATGAGATCGAAGCCGGCGTGGAGCTGCTGCGCGAGATTTACGAGGTGATGAAGGAGGACCAACGTGAGCCCCTGCCCTTCTCGGAGCTAAAGGTAGGCCTTAAATGTGGTGGCTCGGATGGGTTCTCAGGCATCACGGCCAATCCGCTGCTGGGCGCTTTCTCCGATTTTTTGATAGCACAGGGAGGCACAAGCGTGCTTACCGAGGTGCCGGAGATGTTTGGCGCCGAGACCCTGCTCATGGCAAGGGCCAAAGACCGGGCTGTATTTGACAAGACCGTCAACCTGATCAACGATTTCAAGCAATATTACCTGGAGCATGATCTGCCGGTATACGAGAACCCTTCGCCGGGCAACAAGCAGGGGGGTATCTCTACCCTGGAAGACAAGTCGCTGGGCTGCACCCAAAAAGGAGGGACGGCTACGGTGATGGATGTGCTGCAATATGCGGAGCCCGTAAGGGTAAAAGGGCTGAACCTGCTGTCGGCGCCGGGCAACGACCTGGTAGCCTCCTCAGCTCTTGGCTTCAGTGGCTGCCAGCTGATACTCTTTACCACGGGCAGGGGGACCCCTTTTGGCAGTTTTGTGCCTACCATGAAGATATCCACCAATACCGACCTGTTTACAAGGAAGAAAAACTGGATCGATTTTAATGCCGGGCAGCTGCTTGACAACAAGACAATGGGCGGGTTGCTGGAGGAATTTATTGAATATGTCAGGCTGGTAGCCTCGGGAAAGAAACTGAAACATGAAGAGAGCGGCTTCCGGGAAATGGCCATTTTCAAGACAGGAGTGACGCTGTAGAGAAGGATAAGTGAGGATGTGAGGATGAGAAAAGAGAGAAAGTGTATTCAGTGACCAATAGTCAGTTCTTCACTCCCTTTGAATTTGTAGCTTGAAACTACTTTTATCCATCTCAAATAAAAAAATATCGAATAAGGAATAAGAAAGAGGGCAAATAGCTGACATGTTGCCCTGTTTCTTATTCCTTATTCGATATTCCTTATCTAACTTTTCTTACTTTAAAGCATTTTACAAATAGGCTTTGAGCAGTTTGTTCTTGGTATTGCTTTTAATCTTACGAATGGTCTTTTCCTTGATTTGGCGTACCCTTTCTGTTGTTAAGTCCAGCTCGGCGCTTATCTCCTGCAGGGTCAGCTGGCGGTGGCCGCACAGACCATAGAAGTAACGGATGACATCCGATTCACGTTCTGCCAGTGTGGAGAGCCAGCGTTCGATTTCGGTAGAGAGCGACGATTTGAGCAGGCCCAAATCGGGCGAAGGAGAATCATCATTTGGGAATACATCAAACAGATGGGTTCCTTCTTCATCGTTGATGGGGGCATCCACCGACACGCTGTGGGTGGAGAGTTCCAGAACATTTTGAATCACATCAGAAGAGGTATGCAATTCCAGGGCCACATCATCGAAGGTAGGGTCGCACTGGTTTTCCTGTTCCAGGCGGTTATACGTCTTGTTGATCTTGGTAATCAGCCCTATCTTGTTGAGGGGCAGCCTTACAATACGGGCATTTTCAGCCAGTGCCTGAAGAATGGACTGGCGGATCCACCACACGGCATAAGAGATAAACTTAAATCCACGGGTCTCGTCAAAGAGCTGGGCCGCTTTGATAAGCCCCATGTTGCCTTCATTAATCAAATCGGGCAATGGCACACCTTGGTGCTGGTACTGCTTTGCTACGGAAACCACGAATCGAAGGTTGGCTTTGATAAGACGCTCAAGTGCGTTTTTATCCCCTTTTTTTATCTTCCGGGCCAATTCCACTTCTTCATCCGGTTTAACCAGATCGTAGCGTCCTATTTCGTGCAGGTATTTATCTAAGGATAAAGCATCCCTGTTGGTAACCTGTTGTGCAATTTTTAGTTGTCTCATTGTTTATATCCTATTTGATGGGAAGAATTCTTCCGGATTATTTACTACGGTTTATCGTCTTATAATTGTTTCATCTTACTATGAAAAATGTGCTTTCTAAACGACAATTAATGAATTGTACTGTCCAGGGCCCAAGCCATTGGGTACAAATTCATCGGATTCCGGGTCATTGGCCCATACCGAATCATTGATCAAATACTTGAACTGGTAGGATTTTCCCGAAGGAAGGCTGATGGATTGGGTTAAGCCTCCCTTTTTCAGTACTTTCATA
>DATGYU010000015.1:0-3390 GCA_035297625.1 Prolixibacteraceae bacterium | reverse complement strand
CATCACCTGTGCCCAACGGCTGAAGGTAAGCTGTTCAAGGCGCAATGATTTGTGACACACTTCCGCTATTTCGTTTTTTTGCTCAGGGGTAACAATGTTCATGTCTGCCATCCACTGCGGGTTGGTGGCATTGCGGCCCATGAGCATGGCAATAGCTTCGGTGGTAAAAGTGTGAGCGGCGTCACGCAAAAGATACGGCTTTTGAGGATCATAGTATTTGGAATAAACAGCATGGCCACACTCGTGAAGCATCGTGTTCATCCAGTTCATCGTAGGCGTTACATTGCAAAGCACCCGTACATCGCCGTTGTGATCCATATCCGTGCAGTAGGCATGCTGGTTCTTGCCGCTTTTTTCATACAGGTCAGAACGCTTAAGGATATCCGCAATATCCAGGTTGATGCCTTTGTAAAATGCTTCGGTCAGTGCAACGACATCTTTATCCTTGTAGAACTGGTCCAGGTCCACATTGTAAATTTTGGGAGCCTCCTGGAAAAAGCGGTTCTGGTAATGCCAGGGCATTAACTGATCCTTTGACAGTTGGTAACGCTTTGCAAAATATTCATCCATATCATTTTTCAAACCAGCGAAAGTACCTTTGGTAAGGTTATCGAGTTCATCAAAAAGCCTCAGTACCTCTTCCGGGTCCTGTTCCGATAAGATCATGTTCATGGTATGATAGTTTTCGTAACCCAGGTCTTTGGCCATCTGGTTCCTTAATTTCACCAGGGCAATGATATCCTGCGAAACTTCTTTCCCGATCGCCTTATGTGCTTTCCATGCAGCTTCCAGTTCTTTGGAGTTGGTGGATGACGAAAGAATGTGTTCGATCTCATTATCCGACACCTTCTTCCCGTTCAGATCGGCCCTGAAATTCGAATACTTTTTCTCCAGTTCTGAGCTCATCACAACCATCTTTTCAAGCTGTTCTTTCTTTACCTGGTTTCTCAGAAAGTTGGGATAAAGCACTTCCATCTCCCGGTTCAGGACAGAATCCTTTACCAGTTTGGTTTCTTTAATCGATTTTAATTCAGCAAAGAGTGCCGTATCGGAAAAAAGGGTTACCAGTTTAAGCTGAGCGTCTTCCGATTTTTTATAATCTTCCGCTTTCCCGGTAATGGAAGCATCCCAGCTGGCAATGTTAGCTTCCTGCGTCAGCGCTTTTACCTGAGGTTCTACTTTGGCAATAAATTCCCGTGATTGATGCTCCATCTTTTCCTGTTTTGAAGTACACGAAACCATTGCCATTAAGGACAAGGCCATGGTAATTAAGGTTAATTTTTTCATGATGAATTGGGTTGATGATTCAGTGAATAAAAGTAAGCAAAAAATTACCACGTAGCCAAAACTTTTAATCCCCTCTTTCAGGGGGATGTAAAATCCCTTGAGGATACCTGGCGGCATGACGGGCAGAATAAAATTATTGACAAAGTAGAGGATTAATCATAGAAATTATTCATAAATTTAATAGGTGGTAAGGAAGGGTACAGGAGGTCCTGCTGACAGGAGAGCGATTGCTGAATGGCTGAGGAGGAACCTGTCGGACAGGCGGATACTAAACCGGTAGTTTAACATTGTTGTCTGCTTTTCAAAACAAATTAAATATACCACTATGAGATTCATTAAATCACTGTTGCTGATGGCATGGGTTGTGTTGACCATGGCCTCTTGTGCAAAAATCTTCTACAGCCAGGACGCTTATCAGCTGGCACACCAGCAAAAGAAGATTGCGATTGTTCCCCCCACCGTTACCATTACACCCAACAAAAAGATCGATGCCGATATGATGCGGGAACAGCAGCGGGCCGAATCGCTCAACTTTCAGCAGGAGATGTATTCGTGGATGCTGAAACGATCGATGCAGGGCAAGATCTCCCAGGAGATTCAGGACCCGGAGACGACCAACGTGCTGCTCCAGAAGGCGGGATACCCCGGGAGCGCCATCACCCCGGATGAGATCTGCAAGGTGCTGGGCGTGGATGGGATCATGACCTCCAGCTATCACCTGGCCAAGCCCATGTCGGAAGGAGTCGCTGTCGCCGCGGCAGTCCTGACTGGGTTTATGGGTACCACCAACGATGTGAGGGTGTCGCTGGACATTCATGATTGCAGCAACAGCAAGATGATCTGGAACTACAACCATAAGTTCTCGGGAGGGATCGGCAGCAGTCCAACCCGGCTGGTAGACGAGCTGATGCGCGAGGCCAGTAAAAAAATGCCCTACATGAATAAGTAAAGAACGCAGATTCTAAAGAATAGGAACGCGGATTGAGCGGATTGAGCGGATCAAAGCGGATTTTAAAAATTAGAAAAACAATATATAATCTTTCTTTTTATCCGTGTTAATCCGCTGGATCCGCTAGATCCGCGTTTCTATTTTTTTACTATTAGAAGTGTATCTTCGCACTATTAATCAACGACAGCATTGGGAAAGATGAAGGCTATTGAAATAAAGAAAGTGATCCTTAACGATATTGATCAATTACAACAGCTTGCCAGACAGACTTTTTCAGAGACTTTCGCGGCAGTAAACACGGAAGAGAACATGCGAAAATACCTGGACGAGCGTTTTTCGACACAGAAGCTTTCGGCAGAAATTAACGACACGAACTCGGAGTTTTATTTTGCGACAATTGATCACAGGGTCATTGGTTACCTGAAGCTTAATTTTGGAGCAGCACAAACGGAACCGCAGGATGAAAGGGCCATGGAGATTGAACGAATTTATGTGATCCGGGAGTTTCATGGTCAGAAGGTGGGTCAACTGCTGTACGAAAAGGCCATCCAAATTTCAGAAGAGAAAGGGGCATCTTACGTATGGCTGGGAGTTTGGGAGAATAACAAAAGGGCCATTCGTTTTTATCAGAAAAATGGGTTTACAGAGTTTGACAAGCACATCTTTGTATTGGGCGATGAACAACAGACGGATTTGTTGATGAAGCGGGGATAGAAAGAATAGGAACGCGGATATTGCTTTGAATTAAAACTTTCCCAACTATTTAACCAACCCTAAATGGGGTCAGTTGATTTCCAAATCGACCTTGCTGGTTGCTCATTCAAAGCAAAGTCTATGGATCACCTCAGAGGTCTATCCAGGTTTATTGATATTGTCTTCATTGCTGCAACTGCGACTGGAAGTCACAGGACCCGATACTGCTCTTTCAAACCAACTAACCCTTTCAACCCTAAATGGGGTCTGTTGATTTCCAAATCGACCTTGCAGGTTGCTCATTCGAAGCAAAGCCTATGGATCACCTTTGAAGTCTATCCAGGTTTTTTGCTGTTGTCTTCATTGCTGCCACTGCGACTGGAAGTCACAGTACCCCGATACTGCTCTTTCAACATTTTCAACCCTTTTTATTTTAACCATTTCAACCATTTAACCTTCCA
>DATGYU010000014.1:0-24963 GCA_035297625.1 Prolixibacteraceae bacterium | reverse complement strand
TGACAGCATTCTGACCAACCAGCCCATGAGCGGGAAAACGGACGCAGGATCACAACTGAACGAGATTATCGTTCCTTTTGGAAAAAGAACAAGACTGCTGCTAAGTGATGGTACCAAGGTATGGCTAAATGCCGGTAGCCGGTTGGCATTTCCCCAAAATTTCGAGGGTAATAAAAGAGAAGTATTCCTGGAAGGAGAAGCCATTTTTGATGTTGCCAAAAGACCGGGTGAGCGGTTTTTGGTTAATACCAATGATTTTATTGTCAATGTCACCGGTACGGTCTTTAATGTGACCGCCTATTCCGATGATGCCTCTTCCAGTGCGGTGCTTGCCGAGGGTAAAATTGAATTAACCAGCAAAGGCAGCCTGTTCTCAACAAAGACCATCCACATGCTACCGGGCACTAAGGTGGTTTATGATCCTGCCAGCAAGTCCATGAATACCCTTGCGGTAGACCCCAATGATTATCTGTCGTGGCGGGATGGATTTATGGTAATCCATGGTGAAAAACTACAGGAAATTCTGAAAAAGCTGTCGCGTTATTATAATGTCAAAATGATTCTGGATGATCAGGCCGTTGCCGCTGAAACTTTTTCAGGACGGCTTGATCTGAAAGAATCTCCGCAGGAGGTACTCACAGTGATCTCTCGCATGGTGCCGCTCTCAGTACAAGAACTAAATAATAATCTAATTATAAAACCGAATAGCATGAGTGAATAAAAAGGATCCGATAAAAAAAGCTTACCAATGTTGGCGCATCGGTAAGCTTAAGACTAATTAACATCACACGAACAGTAATATTAATCTATGACCAAAGTTATGAAAAAAAGTCACAGATGTGCACTTTCCTTTCATTTAAGGAGGGATTGTGCGCATGTATTTAGAGTTATGAGACTAACGGTATTTTTGTTTTTTTTGGGAATCACCACGCTCTTGGCAGGTTCCTCGTATTCTCAAAGTAAAAGATTCTCCATTTCACGTGAGAAAAGCTCCTTGAAGGATGTTTTTGAAGAAATCCAGCGTCAGAGTGAATTTATCATCGTTTACAATGACAAACAGGTGGATTTAAACCAGAAGGTGGAAAGTCGTTTTGAGAATTCCACAGTGGATGTAATTTTATCAGAGGCCCTGAAGGAAAGCGGCTTAACCTATCAGATTTTTGACAGGCAGATTGTCATCTTTCCTGCTCCGGAGCCTGCTGTCCAAAATCAAAATGCAGGATCTGTTGGCCAGCAAGCCGACAAAACCCGTGTTTCAGGTAAGGTTACCGATACCAAAGGAATCCCCGTTCCAGGTGTTTCCGTGGTAGTCAAAGGAACCACCAACGGTACCATTACTGACAGCAATGGTATCTACAGTTTTGATGCCCCTGCCAATTCCATCCTGGTATTCTCCTTTATCGGGATGAAGCCACAAGAACTGCTGGCTGGCAAACGCACCGAAATTGTGGCCATGGAAGAAGAAACTTCCTCCCTGGAAGAAGTAATGGTGGTGGGTTACGGTACCCAGAAAAAAGCATCGGTAGTAGGTGCCATCCAAAATATCAGCCCCAGCGAACTGGCCGTCAGTTCCAGTAAGAATATATCCAACACCCTGGCCGGTAAGCTGGCCGGTATCATCGCGGTAAAACGTTCGGGTGAGCCTGGCTACGACCAGTCCAACTTCTGGATCCGCGGTATCTCTTCCTTCTCAGGAAATACCAATCCACTGGTACTTGTCGACGGGGTGCAGCGTACCCTGGATGACCTGGACATCTCGGAAATTGAATCCTTTTCTATCCTGAAAGATGCTGCAGCCAGCGCCATGTACGGGGTGCGTGGTGCCAACGGGGTGATCCTTGTCAATACCAAAAGAGGTAAAGTACAAAAACCACTGGTCAACTTTAAGATAGAGCACGCCATTACTCAGCCTACTCAACTGCCTGATTTTATCAATGCAGCTGACCACATGCAGCTGTTGAATGATTTGGCCGCTGAAGAGAAAAAAGTGCCTTATTATGAGCAAAAAGTGATCGACCTGACCCGCCAGCATTATGATCCCGAACTGTATCCTGATGTGAACTGGATTGATGCCATTTCCAAGAACCAGGCCAACAATACCCGTGTAAACATGAACGTGAACGGGGGTACTGAAATGCTTCGTTACAACCTGACCGGAGCGGTTTATACAGAAGACGGAATCATGAAAAGGGACAAGTCCCTGACTTATGACACCAGCACCGGGCTGACCCGTTTCAACCTGCGTTCTAATGTCGATTTGAACGTTACCAAAACCACCTCCATGCGTTTCAGCGTGGGCGGTTACTTGCAAAAACTGCGCAAACAGGACCAGCGAACCGACTATACCTGGGATTACGCCTTTCAGACCCCGCCAATGGTTCACCCGGCTATTTATGCTGATGGCAAGATACCCGTACGCAATGAGCGTGTTAACCCATGGGCTTTCCTGACCCAGTATGGGTATGATATCAATACTTCCAGTAAAATTGAGTCCCTCTTTTCAGTGGAACAAAAGCTGGACATCGTTACCAAAGGATTAAGTACCAAACTATCCTTCTCCTTCGATAATTACAGTGCAGGTTTCTTAAAACGCACCAAGAATCCATCATATTACCTGCCTGCCACTACCCGTACTCCGGAAGGAGATCTGAAACTGACACTGAACAATTCAGGCTCTGAATTCTTAAGCTATGGCGAAACAAGCGACTACGGCAACAACCAGACCTACCTGGAATGGGTGTTGAACTATGACCGCACTTTCGGCAAGGATCACAACGTAACAGCCCTTTTGCTTTACAACCAGCGCAGTTACGACGATGGCGGCATCCAGCCTTTCCGCAACCAGGGTATTGCAGGGCGTACTTCTTACTCGTTTAAAAATAAATACGTGAGTGAGTTTAACTTCGGGTACAACGGATCGGAAAACTTTGCCAAAGGCAAACGTTATGGCTTCTTCCCATCAGTAGCTGTGGGATGGATCGTCTCTGAGGAAAGTTTCTGGGCATCGATCAAAGACAAGGTCGACTTTTTGAAATTCCGTGCTTCATGGGGTAAAGCCGGTAACGACCAGATCGGTTCCGACCGCCGCTTTGCTTACCTGACAACCATGAATGCCGACAATGGCAGGTATTATTTCGGAAATACCGGAAACGAAGAACACAGAGGGGTAACCGAAGGCGAAATCGGGGTAAGCAATCTGACCTGGGAAACAGTCACCAAACAGAACATCGGAATGGAACTGGGCCTTTTCGAAGCCTTCAGAATCCAGGCTGACGTGTTCCACGAATACCGCAACAACATCTTCATGCAGCGTGAGACCATTCCTACTCAGTCAGGACTGTTGTCTACCCCCTTTGCCAACTTCGGGGAAGTGGAAAACCAGGGCGGTGAAGTAGCCCTTTCATACAACCGCAAATTCGACAAGGTGAGCCTTTCACTGTTTGCCAATGTGACCTATGCCAGGAACAAGATCCTCGAACATGACGTGCCAATCGGTATGCAGGGAACCCATCAGGATATCACCGGCCACTCCATCAACGAGCTCTATGGCTACAAAGCCTTGGGTCTATACACCGATGCTGATTTTGATGCAGAAGGAAACCTTTTACCCGAACTGCCACAGAATGAACTGGCCAAAGTCCGTCCTGGCGATATCAAGCTGTTCGACTGGAATAATGATGGAATCATCAACTCCAAGGACAAAGGCTTCATTGGCGGAACCAACGACCCCCGCTGGGTATATGGTTTTGGGGGTAACATCGCTGCCTTTGGCTTCGACTTAAGCTGTTTCTTCCAGGGAGTCGGCGATACCTACCGCTTTATCGGCAATGAAAGCAGCTACTTTATCCCCGGATCGGGACAAGGTATCCAGGGTAACATCTTCTCGAATTACAACGACCGCTGGACCCCGGAAAACCCTTCACAAAATGCCTTCTGGCCCCGTCTGTCATATGCCACCAACTATAACAACAATGCCAACTCATCCTGGTGGAAAAAAGACATGAGTTTCCTTCGCCTCAAACAAGTGGAATTTGGATATACCTTCCCAAAATCAGCTACCAAAAAGAGGATGAAAGACTTCCGTGTCTATGTAAGCGGTGAAAACCTGCTCACTATCTCCGATTTTAAATTGTGGGATCCTGAACTTGACACAGCCAACGGATTAAAATATCCTTCGATCAAATCCCTGATGCTGGGTCTGGATATCACTTTCTAATATTAGCTAATATCAAATACGTTAACACATGAAACTAAAGTATATTATCCCGTTTTTTCTGCTCCTGGTGTTTTCTTCCTGCAAAGATTACCTGGATAAAGAAGCAGATACTGAACTTACCATGGACATGGTCTTTAACGACAAGACCCGTATGGAGGGTATGTTGGCTTATGCCTATTCCGGAATTCCTGACCCTTCATGGGGCTACCTGAATACAACCGGCTGGGATGTTTTCGGCGACGACTTCACCCCTTCCGAACGCTGGCAACAATGGGGCTGGGATGCCATCCCCAAAATCACCGGTAACTGGAACACCTCCTCTTCCTGGTCGGGTGACTACTGGGGCGGACTGCCCAAACGCATCCGTACTGCCAATATTTTAAGGGCCAACGTGAAACCCATTCCCAATACGATCATCGACGAGCAGGAAGTGGAATACATCAAGGCCGAATGCCGGTTCCTGCAGGCTTACTACTACGTCCTGTTCCTGCATACCTATGGCGTTTGCCCGTTCAAGCCTGATTATATCGCCCCTTCCAATGGATCCACCGAGGAGTTGCTTACCGGGCCCAAACCTTATGACGAGATTGTCGACTGGTGCGATAAGGAAATGCTGGCGTGTTCTGAAATACTGCCCGCCACGTATCCACAGGCTATTAAATACGGAAGGGTCACCTCTATAATGTGCCTGGCTGCACGTGCACGCATGCTGCTCTTTGCCGCTTCTCCGCTTGTTAACGGCAACCCGGATTATGCCAATTTTACCGACCGCAACGGCGTTCCGATCTTCAATGCTTCTTACGACGCCACCAAATGGCAAAGAGCCCTGGATGCCCACAAGCTGTTAATTGACAAAGCCCACGAGGCAGGCCACCAGTTGTATAAAATGTACAATGCCGATGGTACCATCGATGCTTTTGCCTCTACCGCCTGGGTACATGCCCGTACCTATGCCGACGGTAACAAGGAAATCCTTTTTGCCCGTCCTCAAAATCAGACAGAACAGGATAAACACATGTCTCCATACGGAGCCGGTGGTAACGGTGGTATTGGAATGACCCAGTCACTGGTCGATGCTTTCTTCATGAAAAACGGGCTTCCTGCTATCGAAGGCTACCAGGCCGATGGCAAAACCCCGATCATCAATGCTGAATCAGGATATAAAGAAACAGGGTTCTCCACGGAAAACGATGTGCGCAATACCGACAACTGGAACTGGTACGACGGCACTGAAAAGGTAGCTGCAAAGGCCGGAACCTACAACATGTACGTGAACCGTGAGCCACGCTTTTATAACGCCATTTTGTGGAACGGGCGTTACTATATCTGGGACAAACGCAACGTGGACTTCTACAAGTACGGCAAGGACAACAACTACACCCACGATGCCCCCCAGAACGGATACCTGGCCCTTAAACGCAAACACCCCAACTCCGATTCCAAGAACGGGGCATGGCAATACCGCCCGGGAATTGTTTATCGCCTGGCAGAAGCTTACCTGAGCTATTGTGAAATCCTTAACGAAGTAAGACCGGGTGATCCTGAAATCCTGACTTACCTGAACATGATCAGAGAGCGTGCCGGCATCCCTCTGTATGCCACCGTTCAAAAAGATGGCTTTATCAGAGTGGATCTGGGCAACCAGGAACAGATGAGAAAACTGATCCGCATGGAACGCCGCGTAGAACTGTGTGGGGAAGGTGGACGCTACGATGATCTGCGTCGCTGGAAAGAAGCAGAAACCACCCTGAACGGCAACTTCTACGGAATGAACTTCTCAGGTACTGTTAAATCAGACGATCCGTCCAACCCGAACGCCTTCTTCGTGCGCACCCCTTACCAGAAAAGGGTCTACCTGAAGAAACATTACTGGTTCCCGGTCTTCCAGACAGAAATTGACAAAAACCCCAACCTGGTACAGTCACCCTACTGGACCGAGGAAGATTAGTTGTCTTGAATTCAAATACATTTAAAATTTAAAAGACAGATGAACAAATTAAAACACATACTATTCATACTGCTTTCTATTTTCCTGTTCTCCCTGAACAGCTGTAAAGAAGATGCAGATGTAAAAATCACGTTGGATACTGTTGAAGACGGGATGCACCTTACGGTTAATGAACAGCAGATGGTTCTTTCTCAGGATAAGATGGAGGAAACTGCCCTCAAGTTTACCTGGAGCCCCGCTCAGACACGCAAAAACAATGGTCACATTACCTATGCTTTTAAACTGGGCCTTCCCGGGTTTGCAACAGCTACCGATACCATTCACATCAAAGAGGGTGTGAATGAATACAGCATTTCTCACTATGATTTGAACATGTTGATCTATAGCAAACTGGGGCAAGCTTACGGAAGTACCACCCAGCTGGAAGCTGAAATCATTGCATCGTCCGAAGGCGACTATTTTGTAAAACCTGAAATTTCTACCGTTAAGTTCCTGGTAACTACCTTTAAAGTGGCTCCCGTTAACCTTTACCTGGTAGGCTCGGCTAACCCTAACGGAACAGAAACCGCCAAGGGCATCAAGCTGACCGAAATCATCGAAGGACGCAATATTGGCAATATGTACCAATGGGAAGGAGTGCTGCAGGAAGGTACCTTCAAGTTTGTCAATTCTACCAGTGAAGATAAGGGCTCATGGAACAAAGGTTCCAGTGAAACTGAACTGGTAGCCAATGGCGATGGCGAATTTACGGTAAATAAACCCGGATTATATTCCATCATCCTTAACAAAGCAACCGGTGAAATTATCCATGGATACAAAGGCTTCAACCATGTCTGGGGAGTAGGTTCCGGAATTGGTATTGCATGGTCAATGCCTTCTTCCGCTGAATTTACCTGGGATGCCCATACCCCCCATCTGTTTAAGCTGGAATGTAATACCCAGGCCAACCAGGATTTCAAACTGCCTTATAACGACCAGAGTGCCGGCTGGGGATGTCCTTTCCTGCGCCCTGTTAACGGGAATGCCAGCATCTGGGAAGATAACCGTGTCCAGGCAACTCCCGGTGGTTTCAACCCTGATAACAAATGGCTGATTACCGCCGATCAGGCTGGTCATTGCCTTTTGACAATCGATGCGCTGAACGAAACCATCACCCTCGAAAAATTGCAATAACACAACAACCAGCAACCTAATAATCCAAGGGCTGTTCCAAATTACTGGGGCAGCCCTTTTTTTATGGATGAACTTCAACAAGGTCCATTTTGAATCAGCTTGCTTCAAATGACCTAAACATTTCTGGTTAGTGAATTCCTGTCAATAGACAGGGTAATGGTTCAAGAAACCCATTCCCCCAGGAGAATTTCTGTTCATAAAATTTGGGTGGCAATGTTTAATCTTATGAACACCCCTGATTAGCATGCTATAAACCCAACCTTAGCCCTTTAAACATATTGCAAGTAAAAACGCCCAATAACCATGATTAATAATTTTTAAAGAATAAGAGGATATACAAACCCGTCAATTTTTATTGTTAAAACCTTTTTAATTCCTTAATTTTGAATGAATATGATCACGCTGATCTTAAAATGAAATATCTATGGATAACATTATTGTGGACAGGATACTGTGCACTTCATAGTTACCTGGTAAGTATCGGATTCACAAATCTGATGAAGAGGTTATTAAAAAAGTACTACGCCTTCTATCGCTTGTTTTTTAATTTAGTTTCACTGTTCTTGCTTATTCCTTTGATAAAATATACCCAGCAAGCCGACAATCAGGTGATTATCGTCTACGGACCCTACCTCGACCTATTGCGGAATTTTCTTATGTATGGTGCACTATTGCTGTTCTTTTGGGCCTTTTTCTTTGACTATGATTCGCTAACATTTTTTGGAATTCGCCAAATTATCAACTTTGGAAAAAACAAAGCGGTAAAACCATCGAATGAAATTAAAAAAAGTGGCTTGCTGGGAATGATGCGACATCCCATGTACCTGGCATTAATCATTTATTTATGGAGTCAAACATTTAAAATAGCCGACATCGTTGTCAACGTCGTACTTACCATTTATGTTATTATCGGAACGATCCTTGAGGAGAAAAAGCTTGTTCTCGAATTTGGAGAAACCTACCTCCAATATCAAAAGGAAGTACCCATGATCATTCCATTTACTAAAGTAAGGGCAAAGTAATTTACGATACCAACCTTAACTAATGGCATCATGAGAGAAAAAATATTTCTAATCGCTGTTATTGTTTGCATCATCTGCCACATGATAAGATTGATATACGAGCTGTTGAAACACAAAAAGATGATTAAGGCAAACCGGGCCTCTTTTGTGATCATTTTTACCAATATGGCAATCTTATGGGTGTCGTGGGTGATCGTATGCATCTATGATACCCACCGCATTGAACTTGCCAATATGATCCGGTATTTAGGCATTTCATTGGTGGGTATAGGACTGGTTGTGTTTTTAATTGCTTTATTCACCATTAAAACTTTAGAAAGCTATGAAGGTGATTTGATCACCACGGGAGTTTACTCAAAAATCAGGCATCCGATGTATTTTGGTTTTATCCTTTGGTTAGCAGGTCTTCCCATCTATTTTGGAGCCCTTTATGCCTTTATACTGGCATTCCTGTTTATTGCCAATGTCTTATTATGGCGCTATTTAGAAGAAAAAGAATTGATCGAAAGATTTCCTGCTTACAGGAATTACAAAAAAACGACCCTATTTTAGAAAGATCAATTTTACCAGTACTACAGAAACAGATTATAGGATCCTACCAAATACCAGTCATATTTTAAACTCTTTTCCTGCAAAATAGTAAATCCAATTGGACCAAATATTGATATAAAGTACTATTCATATACTATTGTAATACTAAAACATTGATTTTAGTATATGAATAGTACTTAAATAGTACTTAAATACCAAATGTTATCCATCCGGGTTGTTACTTTACCCTGAACGTTGATGGTAAGCCATGGATTATTTATTGGAACAGATGGATACGTCAATGACCAGCCATGTTGAGTTTTTTAGCCCATCCTGCTTAACCCGTGATGCGCATGATTAAATAATGGTGACGAAGAGCATAATCTCACGAGCATGGGGTTTGAAAACCAACACACCCACGCTGCCTTAAAAAGCGGTACCGGATCCTTTGGTTTCCAAACTACGAGTGTTCGGAAGATTAAAAAGAGGCTGTCCAAAAAGCAATTATCAAACGCTAAGCCACAAAGACGCAAAAGAATATTCATTCATATTCAACACTTTGTGTCTTTGTGGCTTAGCGTTTGAAATGGATTTATTTGCTTTTGGACAGCCTCTTTTTAATCTTCCGAACTCTCCTAACTAAAATTCACCTGACCCGCCCTTGACTTAAATGCTGTGATCTGCCATTATTTCATCCCTTTCCAAACTTATATCAACATAAGAAACGGGATCTTCAATGGGTTCCAAATGGGTCGATATGCTTACGTTGGGCAGTATGGTACGGATGTCGGCTTCTATTTGTTCCGATAATTGATGACCTTGCTGTACGCTCCATGTTCCCGGTACCAATAAATGAAATGAAACAAATTTTCTGGATCCTGCCTGCCTGGTGAGAAGGGCATGGAATTGTATTCCATTCTGTTGATAAGGCTCCAGGGCTTTTTGAATTTTGTTTTGTTCATCATTTGATAATGCTTTATCCATAAGTCCGGCAACAGAGCTGCGAACAATTGTCAAACCGGTCCAAACAATATTACAGGCCACCAAAAATGCCACAATAGCATCCAGCTGAGCCCAGCCCGTTAATGCAACCGCGCCTACACCAACCAGTACGCCTGCTGAAGTCCACACATCGGTCATCAGGTGTTTTGCATCAGCTTCCAGGGTGATGGAATGATGTTTTTTACCGGCCTTAAACAAAACCATTGCAACAAATAAGTTGATCAAAGAAGCTACCACAGATACCATCAGACCAATGCCAACCTGCTCAATAAGCTTTGGGTTAAAAAAACGTTCAACAGATGCGATGCCTATGAAAACTGCTGCAATAAGAATTAATAATCCTTCAACGCCACTGGAGAAGTATTCCGCTTTACTGTGCCCGTAATTATGGCCCTCATCGGCAGGACGGGCAGCGATGATTAACATGGCAAGTGCCATCACTGCCCCTGCCAGGTTAATAAACGATTCCATGGCATCAGAAAGCAATCCTACCGAATTGGTTAAAAGGTAGGCTGTCATCTTCAATGAAATGGTCAGCAGGGCGGCTGCAATCGATAGCCAGGCAAAACGATTAAGAGATACTTTTTTCGAGCTGGTGGAATTCATGCTAATGATTTAATTGATGAAATAAAGGTACATTTTATTTTAATTAAATGTGCCAGCCGGAACAGGATCTGGTGCTGCAGCATTGAAAACTACAGAATTTTAAAGTGATTATTGACCGGATAAATGATTGGTAACCTCTCAATTATTATAAGAAAAAGAAAAGCAATTAAAAGTCAGTGGCGCTCATCATTTATTAAAACTGTTACAAAAGCCTTCAAACACCCAAGAGGTCTAGTGAGCCCCAAACCTATACAATTCATTTAGTGTTGTAGTCGACAGGTGGCAAAATAAATCCTGAATAAACAATTAGCACTATAGCTTAAAAAAACATCCTATACCTACAGCAGCCTGGCTGACATGATAGACGCAAAATAAATATGGTCAGTAATATTAATTATTAAAAAAGTACCATACATTTGGTGAAAGGAACAATGTTCACTAGCTTAAAAAGACATACTATGAAAATTTCCCTTCTATTCCTATTGATCCTGTTGCTCTTTGGATGTAATCGTAAAGCCGAAAAGGCGCAATTAATGTCAAAAATTGAAGCTCTGACCAGCCAAAAGGATAGCTTAGCTAAGCTTAATAATCAACTTGAAATGAGGCTTGATTCCATTACTAAAGAAGCTAATTTCTGGCGTGACAATCAGATCGAAGGAAAAGAATTATCAGCTATAGGCATTAAAAACCCAAGGGAATTCATCATCCAATCCTTACTGAAAAAGCCGGAATTAATTCCTGAAAAAGGAATTTTGGGAGGTCAAATGAAATTCATGGAAGTTAAGCTTTTGGACAAGGAATGTTTGATCGCCTACTATGAGGATGGACATACCTCTGGCAGAGCAATTTATAATTATAAGTTAAACAATGGCCAATTGGAATTCAAATTAATAGCCTCCTATGTGGAGTAAAACCAACTAGGAATATAGCAAGTATGGTTTTCAACGCAAATTGTGGGCAACAGTCCTTTTAACTATCAAACAATGAAAAGACTTTTGGTAACATTTTTTCTGGCCATAATCGTAAACTTTACTTTCAGTCAAACTGAAACCCCGGTATATAAATCGGTAGCCGACAGCTTTGAGAAATATTATAACGCTGACAATTATGAGGCGATATTCTCCATGTTTGGCACTCAAATGCAAATTGCCTTGCCGCTTGACAAAACAAAAGAGTTTCTTACAGGGCTTAAAGGTCAGGCAGGGAAAATTACGAAACGGGAATTCATCAAATATGAAAACGGAACTTATGCCTCTTACAAGACCAATTTTGAAAGAGCATTATTTGCAGTAAACATTTCGGTGGACAACAGTGCTAAAATAAATGGATTATTTGTAAAGCCTTACAGGGAAAGCAATCTTCCAAAACCTGCTAGAAATAGTAGTCATTTCATCCTGCCCTTTAATGGAACATGGACTGTTTTCTGGGGTGGCGACACAAAGGGGCTAAACTATCATATTGACAATGAAGCACAAAAGAATGCATTTGATGTGATCATTACCAATAACAAAGGCATTTCTTTTAAAACAGATGGAAAGACCAATGAGGATTATTATGCTTTTGGCAAAGAAATTATTGCACCCTGTGACGGGCAAGTTGTTCTGGTTGTCGATGGTGTGAAAGATAATATCCCGGGAGTATTGAATCCGGTTTATATTCCAGGAAATACGGTAATCATTAAAACCGGCAACAATGAATATTTGCTCTTTGCCCACTTCAAACAACATTCCATTAAAGTGGTGGAAGGGCAAATAATCAAGCAAGGTCAAGTTCTTGGGCTTTGTGGAAATTCTGGTAATTCTTCCGAGCCCCATTTGCATTTTCATCTGCAAAACGCTGAGGATATGAATATCGCCACAGGAATTAAATGTTACTTTGACAAGATCCAGGTAAACGGAGAAACCAAAATGGATTATTCACCTGTCAAAAAGGATAAAATAAGCAACTAAAGATTTTATTTACCCCCCCGCAAGCTATTAAAAAACAAAAAAAGGGATCAATCAGAAAGGCTGTGGATCAAATAAATAAGAAATATCGAATAAGAAATAACAAATTTAAAAGTATGGCCGGCCCTGAGGTACTTTCTTATTCCTTATTCCTTGTTTATTATTCCTGATTTTTTCTGGATCAATCATAAATGCTATGGATAAAAGAAATAAGGAACATCGAATAAGAAATAACAAATTTAAAAGTATAGTCTGGCCCTGAGATACTTCCTTATTTCTTATTCCTTGTTTCTTATTCCTGATTTTTCTTGATTGATTTAATTCCCCATTATTTCTCCTTGATCAAAAAAAGCGCTACGATATCTCTTCGCAACGCTTTTTTTATGGGATTAACGGTGTGTAAAATAATGACTCTTTAATAATTAACATTATACCAAAAAGTTAAGTTTCTCTCATTTCAGGCAACTCAGAAATGATTATTTGGTTTCCTTTTTTGTCGTTTCTTTGGTTTCCTTAGTAGTCGTTTCTTTGTTTTCCTTGTAACGCATATCGGGAGTGCCATCCTTCTTTAGGTGTTCTCCTGTCGTTGTAGCTGCACCCTTTACAGCATTCTTGTTTTCTTTAAGTTGTTTTTCAGTAGTATTAACTTCCTTTTTTACTTCTGAAGTAGCTTTGCCTCCAGCTTTTTCAGCAGGTTTAACTACTTCCTTTTTAACTTCTGTAGTAGTTTTGGACGCAGCTTTTTCAGTAGGTTTAACCACTTCCTTTTTCACCTCTGAAGTCGCTTTGGATCCAGCTTTTTCGGCAGGAGTTACAACCTCAGTTTTAGTAGTTGTTGTCTTCTTTTTAACCTGCTTTGTATCTGGCGTTTGCGAAAATACCATTGAGGCTAAAAATACCATGGCGATCAAAGCAATTAAATTTTTCATTTTATTTATATTTTTTAAATTAATAAATAAATCTTCTCAATAAATCAGTTGATTACGAAGATTTTTTCTTTGTAACATTCCAATCCGCTTTATGTTCTGACATTTAAAAAAAATTAGCATTTTTTTTAAGTTGAAGTTGTTGATTCTGTGATTCCTATGAATTGCTGGCATAGGACCAGTTTAAAGCTATACAGCCTGGCCTGTTTGATTGAAAATTACAATTTATGGAATGAGTTGAATATTCTCCAAATCAGAAATATCATACAGGTACAGCCCCTGGGTGTTGGCAACAGTTAAAAGACTTCCTTCCTTTTTGCAGCACTTCCCGGATATTGAGGGATATTTTTTCAAAAGACTGATCTCGTTTTCTGATACAGCATATACGCTCAGTTCATTTCCCAGGGTAATCAGCTTATCCCCTACCCTGAGAATTTCTATAGCATCGGTTGCCACCTGATAATCTTTATAGCTCCTGCTATAACCCGATACCCTATCTCCACTAATAAAGACACCCCACACAGAGGTGCCCGAAAGAACAAAAAAAGCATTCATCAGTGGCATGTAACAAATATCCAAAGGCTTAAAGGTCGGAAAATAAAGAGGATAATAAAAGGGATAATTTTCATCATACAGAATGCAGTCGCAATAACCGCTATTATTGTTGGTTACCGTTCCCAAAACAAAAATGATGTCATCCTCAAAAAACATCTTCACAGGATAGGCACCGCTGTAGTAGATGGGAGGAGAGTATTTTCCCCTGGGCGTTGACCAAAAATCTTCTTCTCTTACCCCTGGAGTTAATGTCCCGAAATTCCAGATGTACCAACTATTGTAACTTCCATATGAATACAATTCATCAGTACCCACTTTGATTATTCCAGGCCAGGGTCTGTCATTTTCCGGAAGATTGCTAAACCAGGTGTCGGGTATCACCTTAGTCGTCAAATGGCCATACTGCTGATCCAGCTCACTGAAATCAAGATTGGGCCGTTTATCTGTTATCACCCCGGTAAGTTCATGCGTCTCTTTCCCGGCAATGATCCCTTTTCCTTCCATGTAAGGTAAATTCCAATCTTTTTTATAGCTTGTATACCGGTTAAAATAATATTTCGACCTGTATAAAATATTTATCTGAAGCGGGTTACTTACATCAGCAACCACCATGTCCACCAGGTTGTTACAAAAAAGCCGGTTATCAGCAATTTCGAAATCAGTGAGATACCTGCAATCGATAAAACAAAGGTACCTTACTCCAGAGGCTTTCTTTTCGTAAACATGCACCCCTTTCAGCCTATCTCCCACGAAATAATACCCGTCATTGGACAGGATCTTAAACGGGGTTCCAATTGGTGAACTTGCTTTAACCAGTATATTCCCTATTTCACTCATATCGAGATATACCGGGTACTCTTTTGACTGTGTGACCCGTTGTGAATAATGGGTCGTATCTTCAAACAGATCTTCACATCCAACAAGAAACAGCACCAGGAACAGGTAGAAAAGTGGCTTCATAGGAATCTATTTTGTAAAACAGAATTTATAAAAAGATGAACATAAAGGAAAAAAGGTTGCGTGGGATTATAATTTTGAAAGATTAACCATGAGTAGAATAGTTTATCTTTGGGAATGATTTAACAACATATGACATCATCTTTTTACTTGTATGAAGTATCTTGTACTTATTTCGATTTTATTATTTCCAACACTAAAATTGGCTAAATGTCAAAACGTTGGGGATTACATATCCTATATTCCATGGAAGAAAGTTGTATTGAATAACGAAGCTGAATTCACTATCGGGAAATTAAACTGGGTCATCAGTCCACGGATGTAGGAGATACCGTTGCGGGTAAATCCAATGACGGTTCCCACTTTGCCGGAGAATCCGCCTAAATTACCTTGTTTAAGTGTTCCCATGATAATGTGATTTTTTTAGTGAAAAATGAATGGATAAGGACTTTGATTTCAGACTTTACTCGAGACAATCTGACGCCTTTGTCCTTTGTCACATTAAAGGTAGGAACATCCTCTCAGGCTGCCTAAAATCGGCCATTTTGGCCACCTTTTGCACAATAGGGAGCTGCGCTTTAAAAGCGCATTTCTATTTTTCAACTTCGGTTCGGAAACCAACGTTTCCAGTGCAGCCTTTCCAAAAGCTGCAGCCACGGGGAGCTGCGCTCTGTGAGCGCATTTCTATTTTCGGGAACTACGCTTTATAAACGCATTTCTATTTAAAGGAACTCACAGAGTTCCGCTCCCCCTGGCCTGCAAACGATCCGAAATCATTGAAAGAAATGAAAGGATTGAAAGGATTGAAAAGACCCACGCTGCTGAAAATTTCCTCCCGACTCATCCGTTTCAACCTCTTATCCATGGATTTTTCCTCCATAGCAGATAAATAATCCCCGAGTTGATAAAGTTCCGATTACCAAAATAATAATACCTGCTGTTTTCAGGAGTTTTTAATTTTGTTGAATATCTTTTGGTATCTCTGCAAAGTCAACAGCATCGTTCTTTTTCGAAAACAGAATGATAATCACACCAATAATTGGCGATAAAACCACACAAAGAGCAAAGCTCCAACCATAGCCAATTTTACGATTTCTTCCAAGTAGAGCAACAAGAGCAGAGCTGATGAGATGAAAAGACAGTACTAAGAATTGTTCCATTCTATTGAGGTTTTAATAGTTAGTTTTCTAATTGCTTCCAACCGTTGGTGCTGGTTTGCTTCTGATTCATTGGGATCACACTCTTATTGTAATACCGTTGTGCGCTGGTTGTTATTCATTGCTTTATTAATTCATCTAAGTTACTAATCAATTTATCAATATCTGAATTCTGGATGGTCAATGGTGGTAAAAATCGCAAAGTGTTTAATTTAAACCCTATTACAAATCCACTTTCAAAAAGTTGTTTGCTGATCAATTCTCCGTCAATTGAATCTTTAAACTCTATGGCCAACATTAATCCACGTGCTCGTGTTTCTTTAATCTTCGCAGGATATTTTGTTTTAACCAAGTCAAGTTGATTTTTAAAATATTCTCCTGTTGTTCTTGATTTCTCGATAAGCTTGTTGGTCTCAATTATTTTAATCACCTCAAGAGCAATAGAACATCCCAAAGGGTCATTTTGGTGCGATTGGGCATATCTAAATGGATTTTGCTCAAACTGATCGGCAAGGACTGAGTTTATTGTAACCGAACTAATCGGAAATCCATTACCTAATGCTTTTCCAGTCACAACAATATCAGGAGTAAAATCATAATGTTGATATCCAAACCATTTTCCTAATCTCCCAAAGCCGGTCGTAACCTCTTCTGCGATTATCAAACATTCATTTTTTCGGCAAATCTCTATTAGTTTATTAATAAAATCTTTATCAGGAAATTTAACCATTTCAACTGATGCCCCACCCGTTTCAATTACAAAAGCTGAAATATCAGTGAAGTCTATCTTAGCTATAGATTCTAAATGGTTGTATCTCACATTTACAAGGGATTCGTTACCACCAGATATTTGTCCAAATCCAAATGCACTTAAATATGAATTATCAATTTTAAGCACTTTTTTCCTTCCTGTGAAATGTCTCGCTAACGTGATGGAGAGATTGACCGCCTCAGAACCTGAACTGAGAAAAACACTTGCTCCGTTTTGAAATCCAATCAATTGTTGAAGTTTTACTGAAAGTTCTTCCGCGAATTCATTTCGAAAATAGTATCCATGATGAATCGATTCCTTAATTTGCTCATTTATTCGTTGAATGATCTGCGGGTTGCTATGCCCAATATTGGAGCACCAAACCCCTGACTCAAAATCTATATATCTTTTACCTTCCGAATCAAATAAATAACAATCCTCTGATTTTACAATCAACTTATCACTAGAGCTATAAAATGGGATAATGTCTTTTCTCATATTTTGTTGTATGTTGGATATTTGCTCAACTTATGCACAACGTCTCTGAATCCGCAACCCTATTGCGTCTATTTTCATTGTATCAACCGGGGGTATCGGTTTTTACAACCATCGATCCAAAGGTATGTTTTTAAATAGATGACTTGTCTCCTATTTATCAATTATTTTCACCAAACCGATGTACATTTTTACAGGGAAAGAATCGGGAAAGAAGGAAGATCGGGTTACGCGGTTTTTAACCGCTTTTAAAAAATGAAGAGGGGTTACAAACCCCATATCCCAAATGAAGAGGGGTTACAAACCCCATGTCCCCATCGCTGGTTTGCCACACCTCTTAGCCAGGGATTTTTCCGTCCTGGCGCCCGCCTGCCTTGCTGGCACCTGGTATTCGGGCAGGGATAAATGCTTCCCAATAGCTGGGTTGCATAAGCGGATTAAGAATTGTCCCGATAAATCGCATGATCCGCGGCTAAACGGTTCTGTCTAAAAGTGAAGAAAATGATTCTAAACGCTAAGGCACCAAGTCGCAAAGTGTTGAATAGTAATACAATTAGTTTTGCGTCTTTGCGTCTTAGCGTTAAATAATTTCTTTTAAACACCCTCTGCCGGGTGTGAGTGGCCTACTCCGTCAGCTTATACTGCCAGAGCCGTCTGCCCGATTTACAGTCCCTTATTTCATACTTGTCAATACCTTTTCCAACAACCAATTAAATTCTGCCGGTTTTTCTATCATTGGATAATGTCCGGTTGCAGCGATCATTTCCACCTGAAAACCATTTTTACAATGATTGTGAAGTCCGGTTTCCTTGGTTGGAAAACCGTCACTGTTGATCAGGTATAACTTATAATTAAGCTGTTCCAGTCTTTGGGCATCGGTAGCTGAATAGTGCATGTGGTTGATGATCGTCCCATAGCCAATCACGGGATCACTATTGGCAAAATCAGTTTTTACCCTGTCTCTCACTTCCTTGGAAGTGGTTGGGTGAAAAAGCATCAGATCGGCATATACTGGTGCTGAATTTTTAAAATCCTTTTCAAGCAGTGGGAGAAAGTCGGTCATTTGTTTCATTTGTTCGGGTGTAAATACAACGTCAATCAATTTGAAATTGTCAACCCCTACAATGCCGGCTATTTGGGAATCTTTGGTCAATGCCATTTGCAACATGATTTCCCCTGCCATGGAATGTCCAACGATTACCACATTTTTAAGGTTTAGGGTGACCATAAATGCTATTACATCATGGGCATATTCTTCAATGGTCCAGTGGGTTCTTTTGGCTTTGGATTGGCCAAAGCCCGGCAGGTCAATGGCGTAAACACTGTAATTTTTGGAAAAATATTCCATTTGATTTTTCCAGTAAGATGCGTCAATACACCAACCGTGTAAAAACAGAACGGTGGTGTCACCTTGTCCTTGTTGATAATAATTGATTTCAACCTGGTGGTCTCTGAGGATGATTTGTTTGGGTGTCATTGTTTTTGGTTTTTGTGCCTTGCTTACATTTGCTGAAAGTTAAGCAATGACGGTTAATAAAATTGCTTTTTTATTCATTTTGTTTGAATTGGAAGCAAAAATAAAAGGCACATAGGACAGCCCTTTGTCAGGGGTTTAAAAAACTTGAGTTCAATCTAAGTGAATGAGCATTGACAAGTAACAAAGCAACAAAGTACCTGAGTACCTAAGTAAAAAGGACAGTATCAATTGATCCGTTTTTGGGAGAAGCCCTGTTTCCCAAGTAGCTAAAATACAATACGAAACTTATTTCCCATAAGCACTCAGACACTTTGTTACTTTGTCACTTATATCCCATAGTTTTATTACCTATTCCTTGAGATCAGCAAATCTTACATCGAACTAACGTTAAAATAATCTCTTTGAACGTTCTTCTAAATAGTGTTCCATGCTGAAAGACTTGTCGGATGTGAAACGAGTGGATTGGATGTTGAGTTCTTTTATCCTGTCCAGGCGAAACTCTCTTATTTCCTGTCGCAACTCACAAAAGGCAATAGTGGTCCAGACAGCGCCACTGAAATAAACGGCATAAGGATGGATGACTCGTTCTGTGATTTGCTCTTGCTCTCGTGCCTGGTATTTTATTTTCAGTTTTACGCTTTCTGTAATGGAATGCTGGATACGGTCTAAATACAAACTTGCCGGTGCCCAGGGTGGCTGAAATCCAATTCTTGAATTTAAAAATTCCAGTTTGTCTTTGTCTTTGAGTGATAAAACTGCTTTTATTTTTAAAAGTGCCGATTCGTAATTTTGCTGCAAAGAACCTTCGGCATGGTAGTTTAAAATTTTATGGGTTGTTTCCAAAGCTCTTGCTTCTTCCATGGTGAACATGACTGGTGGCAACCGGTAACCTTCCACCAGGAAATAACCCTTTCCTTCTTCTTCGCCAATGGGAACACCTGCCAGTCGTAAGGTTTGAATATCCCTGTAAATGGTCCTGTTCGTAACTTCAAACCGTTGGGCTATTTCACGGGCAGTGGTCAGTCGTTTGGATTGAAGTTGTATGAGTATGCTGGTTAACCGGTCAAGTCTGTTCATTGTTGTATAGGGTTTCATTAAATTGCAGCCGACGTCTGTATATCCGCAATCGTTCCAAAGTTATGTTTTTAAATAGATGACGCCTATTCTATTTATCAATTATTTCACCAAACCCATGTACATTTTTACAAGAAAGAAGCGAGATCGGGTCACGCGGTTTTTAACCGCTCTTAACCGGGTAACGCGGTTTTCAACCGCTTTTAAAAAATGAAGAGGGGTTGAAAACACTTTAACCCAGGGGAAGAGGGGTTAAAAACCCCATAACCCGGGAGTCGGGAGTCGGTCATTCAAAATTACCTGTGCCATCATAGCATCCGGGCCAAAGCTTCCAGTGTGAAACCAGCCCTGCTGCCACTGGGTTATGTAACGTATACCGAATGGCATTGTACATGTGTTTATCATCCCTGATGGTCGTATCAAAACTTTCCATTTGCCACAAGGGGCCCTGCCTGTTTTCCAGTTTATTGATCTGATTGGCCGTATAGCGTTTGACCGATTGCATGATATCCTCCACATAAACAGGTTGGCCTTCCGGGTCTTTTTCAAATGTTTCGAACACCCAGTGTACATGATTGCTCATGATGGCAAATGCCAGGCTGTGAATTTTTTTGCCTTCCCAAAACTGAAGCGCATTGGTAATAAGTTGAGTATACTCAGACCTGGATAAATTGATGGACGGATGGCGCTCCGCATCCAGCAGGTCGTTATACGCTTTTATATATTTCTTTCTATGCGATTGATATTGTTGTTCAAGATTGCGGATCAGGCTTTCATTGGAATGCCTGGTCTTTTCTTCGTTGATTTGCTTTTTAAGCTGGGCAAGCTGAAGCCTGTAAACCTCAAATGCTTTAGCTGGGATCGCATCTTTCAAACTCCAGGTAATAAAGTAGGCCTGCCCGGGTTTCTGGTAATGGGGCATATTATAGCGGTGAAATTCTTTCTTCTCACGCATGACAGAAGGTTTTATTAAATATACGAAAAAGGCTGTAAATCCACATCGGGTCATGCGGTTTTTAACCGCTTTTCACCGGGTTATGCGGTTTTCAACCGCTTTTAAAAAATGAAAAGGGGTTGAAAACCCCATGTCCCATCTTCGCCAGCAGGGTTTGTCTGATTATTTCCTGCTGCCTGCCTTTACTATCTTTTGGGTTTCCTGCATCCGCTCATTGCTTAGCTGCAAATGATACAGCCCGTCGGGAAGCGCTGCAATCTCAATGCACTGATTGTTGAGCTGCCCTGCTTTTACCAGCTGTCCGTTGCTGTTAAACAGCTTGTAATCAAGCCTGCCTGTCCCCTTTGACTGAACCATGATCTTATCGCTGCAGGGGTTTGGATAAACCTTAAAGGAAGCATTCTTCACCTGGGAAATGCCTGTAGGAATGGTGGTGATGCCCCATTTCTCCCCGTTGATGATAGAACCTACTGCTTTGACACTGTTTTCAACGGATAATCCAACCCTGGTATCAAAAGAGAAGTATGCTCCGCCATCATAAACCCTGCCTAAGTTGCAATAATTCGGATCCATTAATAAACTTCCCCACTGCAAAAACATGGAAAAAATCGTATCCTGCCTTCCCATCCTTGGACATCCACAATAAAAAAATAAATAAGGGGTTTTCAGTCCCATAGGGTTTACCTTGGTTATTATTCCAGGAGCACTTTGGTTATTTAGAAATCTTGAAAACTGATCTCTGTAAAAACGATGTTTGTCTTTGGTAATACTGTTACCTTGGATACGGGTTATTTCATAAATCACAGAATCGGCAGTGATGATTGAATGGGTAATCGAATCTTTGTAATAACCAGTTGATGCTGGGGGAGGCCAGGCTGTCCGATCATAATGCCAGATCACAACATCTCCGGCATTTAAATGAAAGAAATCACTGAAATCAGGAACCGTAAAGCCTTTTTGGATCCCCTCCTTTTCATAGCCAATCAGTTTTACCCTGCCAACATCCGATTCACTGGCATCAAGCAATTGCCCAAAAGGGACAAATTCAATCAGTCCAAAGGTTTTACTTAACACAAAAGGAACAGGATTTATGCTGTTGCTGAAGTATTTAACACTGTCCAACTGTCCAAATAGCATGACCTGGGAAGCAGAATCACAGGTAAAGGTGATGCGATCGTTTATTATCCAACTTTCCTTTACCTTGGCCAATGGGTTGAATTTAAATCGATAAGCGTCGTGGGAAAAGCTATAATTAAAGTACTGCCAGTTATTCTTTTCTCCCGTGGAGTCTAAATGTAAATAGTTGGGAACCCTGTCATAAATCTTCTTCAGGTCATACTTAATAGTACATTCGGACTCATTGATGATCTTCGCGTTGAAATACCCGATGAGGGAATCATTCACCAGCCTGGAGGAATCCTTTGACACCCTTTCAATCACAGAGGGATGACTGCTGAAGGTCAATTCAAACAGGGCATACTGGCCTTTGGGAAACAAGTTCCAGTTCTGAGCCATTGTAACAAACTGACAGTTCAATAACAGGAGGATGATTACCAATGACTTTTCCATGCTGTTGGAGGTATAAAAGTATAATAGAAAATAAAGATAGAATTTAATTACATATAAAACTATGTTATATGTCATAATTCCTATTAACCCCTCCAATCCCCTCTCCATTCATTCCTGGCTCATGGTCAACTCCCAAATGTTATTCAAGATTATCTATAAGTTTTTCGAAACTTATTCAAAGGTTTTCCCTGGCTTACCACCGTTGCCACCGCTGGTGAGAATTTGCGATTAGGAGTGTTCGGTAAGTACTGGTTGTAACAAAACCTTACTTTTAAAATCAAACCTTCATAACCTTAGTAACAGGCATCACCCCGGGGACCCCAACCTCCTGCCCGCGCAAACGATCTTCTTTAGGCGGGCAGGAGGTTAGATGGTTAAGGCGGCCTTAAGTCAAAAATCACTCCCTCCTTTCATCTGACCACCCTTAAGATCCTTTTCATCTCTTAAAATTTAATCCACATTGCCAATAATTTCAGGATATACGGGGATAGGATAGCGGTGAATATTCCGTTTACAATCAGTCCAATGCTTGACATAGCACCAAAGTTTGGGCTTATTTGCATGGACCTGGAAGTGCCTACCGCATGGGCGGCATTTCCCATGGAAAGGCTTTGTGCAATGGGATTCTTCACTTTAGTAAGCTTCATAATGCTGTATCCGAAAATTGCTCCAAATATCCCTACTACGATAACAACCGATGCGGTGAGCGCAGGAATGCCCCCTATTGTTTTTGAAACTTCTATGGCAATGGGAGTTGTAACCGATTTAGGAGCCAAAGAGTAAATAATTTCCCGGGGGGCTCCCATCATCCGGGCTATTAGCACCACTGACACAATTCCCGCAATACAACCAATCAATTGAGAAATGATAATGTTCAAGGCCTGCTTTTTTATTTTTTCCAATTGCTTGTAAAGAGGAACACCTAAAGCCACTACTGCCGGGCGAAGAAAAAAATCGATATATCTGCTTCCCTGGTGATAAGTTTCATAATCGATATGAAATACCATCAAAAATAAGATGATGATGATAACCGTAACCAGGATCGGATTGAGAAGGATGATCCGTGTTTTTTCCTGTAATTTCTGTGCCAAAAAGTAGATGGCAATGGTAAAGGCAACAACTACCAACTCGTTTTGAAATATTTCCTCCATAAACATCAATTATTATCTTTTGCCCTGACCATCTTTTTACTCCTGGCTCTTAACTGTTGATGAGTCCATCCGGTAACAATCAATACAATTATTGTACTACCCAACGCGGCCACTACAATTGCCCAAAAAGACGAAAGGATCAAATCAAAATATAACATGACCGCAACACCGGCGGGTACAAAAAAGAAAGGTAACATATTCACCAAAATATCAGCAATCCCTTTTACCCACGACAGTTTTATCCAGCCCAGCTTTAGCAGAAGGGTAAGCAACAACATGCCAATAATACTTGAAGGTAGCCTTATGTGAGTGAAATGGACGAGTAATTCTCCGACTGCCAGACATCCAAAAATAATAACGCATTGTCTTAGTATTTGTACCATATCCATCTCAATTACTTAAATTTCAAATTCAAAACCGGTGGAGTTTTTAATTGGGTATAACGGTTGGCGGAATGAAAAGTTGCCAATCCCGAAATGCTATTTGAAATATCAACTGATCCAACCAACCCTTTCAAAATGTTGCTGCAAACAAATAACACCCTTCAGCGGTGAGGATTTGCAAATTAGAGGAGTTCGGAAGATGCTTTTGTTGCGGAGTACTTCTTCATCAAGCATCCCATTCTCTGAAATTCTCATCTTCCGGACATTCCTAATCACAAATCTTCACCAACAGGGTTTTTACGCTGAATTGTGTTTTGTAAGGGTAGAAATGTTATTTTTAGCCTTCAGGCAGGTTCCAATGTGTGTTATAATTGATATAAACATTTATATCCGATGATTTATCGCTTTAAGATTTGGTGTTTTATTGGCTTTATCAACCTCTTTCTGATGGACGGATTAGGGGCTCAGCCATGGACGATGGTGAAAGAAAAAGATGGCATTAAAGTATATACCCGAACGGAATCCAACAGTTCTTGGAAATCGTACAAAGGGGAAGTCACTTTCAAGGCCCCTATCGATAAGGTCAATGCGTTGCTTGGAACCCAACATATCTACGATTGGTGGCCCAAAGAGATCACCGATGTAAAGGTGTTGGGCTATGAGACCGATCAGTCCATTCAGTATTACATGGTCTTTAAGCTGCCCTGGCCTTTTAAGAACCGTGACATTGTTTCGGATACCAGGATCGCCACCGACAGGGTAACCGGGGAAAGCACCTATGCGGCTGTTCCTTTGCCCCGAAAAGTTCCGGAGAAACCAGATTTTATCCGTATTAAAGACTATCGGCAAATCTGGACCGTAAAGCCTGAAGGCAAGGAAAATGTACATGTGACACTGGAAGGATCCATTAACCCGGGAGGGGATGTTCCTGCCTGGCTGTTCAATATGGTCATCTCAGAAACCCCTTTGAAGACCATCGAGGCATTGCGCAAAAGGTCAGTGGCAGATGCAAGTAGAGACCAGTGATCAGTAAACAGTATTCAGTAAGCTGCTGGCTACTGAATAGGGA
>DATGYU010000013.1:0-4771 GCA_035297625.1 Prolixibacteraceae bacterium | reverse complement strand
GATGAATGACAAAAACATAGATGATTTATTTCGCGATAAGCTGAAGGACCTTGAAAAAGCGCCCCCTGCTTATTTGTTTGACAACGTGATGGCCGGGGTAACTGCGTTGCGCCGAAAGCGCAGGCTTTTGTACTGGCGCATCGGATCGGTGGCTGCTGCTCTTTTGCTGGCTTTTGTGGCTGGCTGGCAAATCAGCGAGATCAACTCACGGGGCAATCAGCAGTCGGTGGTTGTGCATCAAAACGCTTCTGTGCAAAAAGAAGAAATTAAAAGCGAAAGGCAGCAAACACTTTCCAATGAAAAGGCTCAGCCAGTCACAGATGAAAACAAAACAATACCTGCTGCCAAACGCACCAACAATAACAGTCAGTTGGCCTCACGGAATGTACCTTCAGAAAAAAACCATGCAGATCAATCGGCTCCATCGGCAACGGTTACTGTTACCCAACAAATGGATCCCATTAGAACTATCGGAGTCCAGGTTGAACAAAAGGAGCAATTTGCCAATGTTTTAGAAACGAAAAAGGAAGAACCGGCAGGTGATGAAATAACAGGCCCTTCGGTGGATGAACAGATCATCCAACAGAATGTTAAGGCCCTGCAGGCGCAAAATGACAAGCAAAGGAAAAACCGCTGGATGGTGGGGGCGCAGGTATCCCCGGCCGTTAATGTCAACCGCTCAAGCCACTCCACGCAGTATGCCAGCAGCATGCTCAATGCCTCCAACTCGAAGGTAGATCTTGGCGGGGGCATTTCGGTTGAATATAAACCAGCAAAACGATGGAGCGTGCAAAGCGGGATTTATTATGCAGGAATAGCACAAACTTCTGGAAATTTAACCTCTTCACGGGGAGATTATGCCTATGCCGATATAGGAATGGGGTATTTTAACGCCCCGGTAAATATTGTCTCCGACAAGATGATGATGAACAGCACAGCCGGGGTGATTGAATTAAATAATATCCCCTCGGGGATGGTCGTTGGCACCAACATTGAAGACAAATCCCTGTCGACAGCGGTAGTGGTATCGGATGCTAAGTTTATCCAGAACTTCCAGTATTTGGAAATTCCGCTGTACCTTCGTTATACCCTTGTGGATGCCCGTTTTGATGTTCAGCTGCTGGGAGGAATCAGTTCCAACGTGCTGGTTGGCAACAATACCTATCTGGACAGTAACTCCGGCAAGAGCCTGATAGGAAAGACCCAGGAAATGCAGGACATGAGCTATAGCAGCACCCTTGGCCTTGGTGTAAAATACGGGTTATCCAAACGGATCTACCTAAACGTGGAGCCAAGGGTGAAATACTATCTTAATTCACTGAATAACAACCCGGAGGTTAATTACAAGCCGTATAGTATTGGGGTGTTTACGGGGGTCAGCTATCAATTCTAATTACGCGGATTTATTCGGATTACGCGGATTGAGCTTCGAAAAACAAGTCTTATTCTTTATCGGAGCTGTTGCCTTATACTTTTCCCCAACCTTATCATTAAAATTACTGCAAAGATATTTACTATGATTTTAAAGTAAAGGTCCACAGGAGCTGAACCGATAAAGCCAATGAAGCCGGCCATCATGGAGCCCAGCATGATGCCGAAAATTAAAGAAAAAGAATAGAAAGAATTCCAGTAAGGATGAGCAGTCCAACGGGGTATAAGATAAAGGGCCAGGGCTGATAAAACCATCCCAATCGCTATTGCCAGAACAGGCGGGAAGGTGGGTAAAATACCAAAAGCCAGTAAAACAATACCATATAAAACTACCGCCCACAACATCCCCGCCAATAAAGTCATCCATGGAGAAAGAATTTTGATGGAAGAAACAGTAGATGGAATAAGTTTATTTCTGAAAGGTCCGATGGCCATAAAGATGAACAGGGCAATCAGGGCAACGGCAGGGATTACCAAATGAATGGGAGGATTATAAGCCGGGACATGGAATACCTGGGTTCTGGCAATCTGGGTCCAGGAGAACCAGGCCAGAAAGCTCCCAACGATGAAAACAAGGATGGTCGCTATGATTCCCCTTCTATTTATCCAAAGCTCATCCTTTCGATCTTTATATATCAACTCCGTCAGATGAATGGGCAGGATGACTACAAAAACGCTTTCATAAATCAAGGCCCAAAGCAGGTAGACGTAATTAATTCCAAAAGACCGGGCATATTCAATCCCTTTAATCTGCAATACCATAGGAGCCACGGAAGTCTGCTGGATCAGGAATTCTTCGGCCAGTGAAAGACAGAGGGCCAGCAACAACATATTGATCCAGCCAAGCTTCCATCGCCTGACAGCATAACGAATTAACAGCGTTCCCCCTCCCCAAACAATCACTTCTATCGGGAAAACGAACATTGAACTAAAACGGGTAGCGCCCGGCAGTACCTCGGCAAGCAAAGGGGCCAGCACCATTAAGGTAAAGGCTGGTGATATTTTTATCTTTCTCATCTTTTCCTTTTATTTTAAGTGAATTAATTATCATTCAAGGTAAACAGTTCTTCTACTTTTATCTCAAAAAAGCGTGCCAGCTTAATGGCCAGGATGGTGGAGGGCACAATCTTCCCGGATTCAATGGTATTGATTGTTTTGCGCGTCACACCAATATGGGAGGCGGTGTTCTTCCTGGGTAATAATTTTAATGGCCTGATGAATATAGATATAGTAATGATTGGAATTAATTTTTCGAACCGGCTAGCAGAAACCCAATGGCTCGCATTATACCTAACGTTCTTTACCCTTTAAGAAGCCATTCCCAAATAGGAATTACTTTAATTTTATCATAGCTAGTATTAAAGTTCCCTTCGCTATAAAAAGTGATTAATAATCCTTGCTCAATGTGGTAGTTTTGCATGGCTTCCTGAAGTCCCAGATATTCACGTTCCTGATTTGATTCCTCCAACTGATATACAACCTGTATGGCCTGGACAATATCGAGTCCTTCTTTAACAAGAAAATCGCATTCATTTTTTCCTGAATGATAATATACCTCCTTACCTCGCCTGAGCAGTTCAATATAGACGATATTCTCCAAAATGCGACCCTTGTTTTCTGAAAAATGCACCCCTAAACGATGGGCAAATGCCGGATCGATGGTATAAACCTTTTTAGGGTTCATAATTTGTTTTTTTACTGAATAATCGTATTTCTTCAGGTAAAAAAACAGATATGATTGTTCGTAATAATACAGGTAATCTTTTATTGAACTGAGACTTTTCACCCCCGATATTTGTTGCAAGGTGGAATAAGAAAACAACTTACCGATGTTGGAGGCAAAATAAAGGCCAATTTGTTTAATTTCATTTACCTGAGTGATCCTGTATCGGGAAATAATATCCCGGTATAAAATATCCTGGAAATAAGCATTGATCAGTTCAGTGTCATTTTCCTTCAATACCAGAGGGAAACCGCCGGTGGCCATGTAATTATTAAAATCTTTGAGCAGCAGCGACTTTGTGGTGGAGGCGATGCGCTCAAGATTGTAATTCTTTCCAATGAAACGCAGGTATTCGGAAAATGAGAAAGGGTAAAGTTCGATTAATTTATTGCGACCGGTAAGGCTGGTAGATATTTCGGAGCTGAGAAGTTTTGCATTCGACCCGGTGACAAAAACCTTAATCCCCTTTTCATACATGCGGTTAACAAACTTTTCCCAATTAGCGATATTTTGAATTTCATCAAGAAATAAAACAGGTTCTTTTCCATAAACCTCTAAATGAAGGTTAAATATGTTTTCGAGTATTGTAATGTCTGTGATTATGCGTTCATCATCAAAGTTGAAATAGCAATAACCTGATTCTTCCAATTTCATTTCTTCTTTAATAAGGAATAACAAGGAAGATTTTCCACAACGGCGTATTCCTGAAATGATCACTACCTGAGATGTTGCGATGTATTTACTTAGTTCAATATTACGATGTATCAGGCGCTTACGATTATTAAATACATCTTTCTGATCAAACATTATTTCTTTTAACCTTTCCTTATTCATAGGTTTTTGATTAAATTGTTCGTTGCGAGCAAACAAATATATGAATAATTGTTCGTTAATAACGAACAATTATTCTTTTTCTACAATTATATTATTTATAAGAGCTGAATTGGGATAATTGACATGGGCGAGATTCTGAACTTACTCTTAACCTCTGAAAACTGTTGATAATCGCGAACCTCTGAAAAAGTCACATGAATCAGTTGCCCTATCAATCATTCAGTGTAAACAGCTCTTCTACTTTCATCTCGAAAAAACGTGCCAGTTTAATGGCCAGGATAGTGGAGGGTACAAACTTTCCGGTTTCAATGGTATTGATTGTTTTACGTGTTACCCCAATTTGGGCGGCCAGTTCTTCCTGGGTAATGTTCTTAATTGCCCGCTGAACCTTTATTTGATTGGTCAATTCCTGGTTATCCATCATTAGTCGCGGTTATAATATAAGCTGGAACAGAAAAAGGAAAGCACTCCAACGTACAGGATCAGTTCGGCGGTTACCAATGCTGAAAGGGAAGCAAAACTTGTAATAACAATGAGGATTGTAGTAGACCCAATAATTGTCCAATAGCTAAACTTATAGGATTTGCCAATATTAAAAATGTGCAGTTCATCCTCAAGGGCCTCTTGCAATTTTGGTTCCCTTTTCAGTTTCTTCGCCAATTTAGTAAACTTGATCAGGTTTACAACAAAAATAGTATTACTTATCAGACCCACCCAAAAGATAATCTGACTGATGATATGGCCCTGCATTACATTAATTGCGATGAAAGTGGGAAACCAGGT
>DATGYU010000012.1:0-2898 GCA_035297625.1 Prolixibacteraceae bacterium | reverse complement strand
GGTTCAGTTTGAAGGCGATGTGGCCGTTAGCATCAAAGGGGTCATGCAAAATGTAACAGAACAGGTATTGGCCAATCAAAAGTTAAAAGAGAACGAGCAAAAGTTACGAAGCATTATCGATAATGCTCCATTTGCAATAGCAGTGTTAAGAGGAAAAGAGATGCGCATCGAACTTGCCAACCAAAATATTATGGATGTTTGGGGCAAAGGAAATATTATTGGCAAAACGTATTATGAGATGTTGCCCAAACTTGGGTTTCAGGAAGTATTTGAAAATTTGGAAAAGGCCTATGAAACCGGACTGCCGGTTCATGTAAGGCAACAGCACCTGCATTTTCTTGTGGATGGGGAGAAACGCCACTATTATTTTAATTACAGCTTCATTCCTTTATTTGATGATTCGGGTAAAGTGTATGCCACAACGGTTACCGCAGCCGATGTTACTGATTTAACAATGGCTACCAAGAAGGCAGAAGAGAGCAGTGCCAATTTGAGCAACATGATCATGCAGGCACCTGTCGCCATGTGTATTCTTAAAGAGCCCAAACACATTGTCGAGATTGCCAATGACCGGCAGTTGGAATTATGGGGTAAGGAAAGAAATAGTGTAATGAACAAGCCGGTTATCGAGGCTTTGCCCGAACTCAGGAGCCAGGGATTTGAAGAGATGTTAAACAAGGTATTTGTTACCGGGGAAATCTTCGCCGCTAATGAGATGCCTATCTCTGTTTTTCGAAATGGACAAATGGAACCTGTGTATGTGAATATTGAGATGCGCCCATACCGGGTTGCCGATGATAAAATTATTGGAATCCTTTCCGTTTCCACCGAAGTGACCGACCTTGTATTGGCCCGTCAAAAGATAGAGGACATGGTTGCCAAACGCACCCGTGAATTGGCTGAGGCAAATTATGCCTTGCAGCAAAATAACATGGAACTGGAACAGTTTGCCTATGTCGCGGCCCATGACTTGCAGGAACCCTTAAGGACCATCTCCAACTTTGTAGGGCTGTTTGTAAAAAAGTATGGCAGTGTCAATCCTGATGCTGAAACATATACCCGATTTATCTCCACTGCCACCAAAAGGCTGCAAAACCTTATTAGAGACTTGCTTGACTATTCCACCATCCGAAGTGACATACCTTTTGTCCCTGTTGATTTGAATGTGGTGTTAAAAGAAACGGTGAAAGAATTGAGCCCTTCTGTCCAGCAAACCAATGCCTCCATCATTTCAAATACCCTGCCTGTTATTAATGGCAACCCAATAGAATTGAAAAGGGTATTTAAGCATTTAATCACCAATGCCATAAAGTTCCGAAAGGAAAACGTTGCCCCGGATATACAGATCATCTCCGATAGTAAAGAAAAGGAATATTACCTGGCAATTATAGACAATGGCATTGGCATGGAAAAACAATACCTGGACAAGCTGTTCGTTATCTTTCAACGATTGCACAATGCCAATGAATATGATGGCACCGGCATAGGTCTTGCCATCTGTAAAAAGATTGTTGCCCTGCACGGGGGGCGCATTTGGGTAGATTCAGAACCAGGGATAGGAACCACTTTTTACTTTACATTTCCAAAAGCAGCTGTCAGTTAAATCAATAACCAATGCCTATGAAAAGTATAAACTGTATCTTACTGGTCGATGATGATGAATCGGATAACTTCTTCCATACTTTAACCATCCAGGAAGCTGAATTCTGCAACCAGATAAAAGTGGCCACCGATGGCCGCTATGCCCTGGACTATATGCTGAAGGCCCTGAATGCTGAGACCGCCAGCGAATACCCCATGCCAGATATCATTTTTCTGGATATTAATATGCCCCGTATGGATGGGTTTGACTTTTTGGACGAATACTTATTGTTGGATGAAACAAAAACTTCAGGCATTGTAATTATCATGCTTACCACTTCCCTCAATCCGTATGACATGGAGAGAGCAATGAACTATAAAGTCGTCAGGGATTACAGGAATAAACCATTGACAGCGGAAATGCTGCAGGAGATTATAGATAAATATTTTTTATAATGATTTTATACTGATAGTCTCACTTAGAGTGAGACTATCAGTATAAAAAGTGCTGATTAATTCTTTCTCTGATTCAACCAATTTAGCCAAAGCTTTAAATCAGTAGTCCATGCGGCAATGTGATTATTTTGGCCCCCCAGTCCAAAACCGTGTTCCCCTTCTGATAAGATATGCAATTCTGCGGAGATCTTATTTTTGCGTAAAGCCTGGTACATGAGCAATGAATTCTCAACAGGAACCCCTGAATCATTATCGGCATGGACTAGAAAAGTGGGCGGGGTATCCTCCTGAACCTGCAATTCATTGGAATAATAGTTCACCAGTTTTGGATCTGCATCTTTGCCTAACAAGGCATCACGAGAACCGGTATGGGTGCTTTTATCGGTAAATGAAATAACCGGATACATCAGGATCATAAAATCAGGACGACAGCTTTGTCTTTCCACAGGGTCAGCAGCATTCTTATTGCCATAGTCGAAATGAGTTCCAAGGGTAGAGGCTAAGTGTCCTCCTGCTGAAAAGCCCATGATTCCAATCTTTGTGCTGTCTATGTTCCATGTCCTGGCATTCGAGCGCACCAGGCGCATTGCCCGTTGTGCATCCATCAAAGGCACTTTGTGGGGTACGATGCAATTTCCATAGGTAGGAAGCCTGTATTTCAAAACAATGCCGGCCACTCCAATGGAATTCAGGTATCGGGCAATATCGGTGCCTTCCAGGTCATAGGCCAGTACCCAGTAACCCCCTCCCGGACAGATTACTACTGCCTGCCCTGTGGCAAAGCGTTTGCTGGGAAGATAAACGGCAATATCCGGGTCCTGGACATTGCTGATCAAAACGATGTCTTTTTTCTCTACCTTC
>DATGYU010000011.1:0-8521 GCA_035297625.1 Prolixibacteraceae bacterium | reverse complement strand
GTGGAAGGCTTAGAATTTAAAGACTAATGTTTAATGATTAAAGTAACCCAAGGGCTGATTACCTCCTATGACGCGAAGAATTGATCACGGAACACTGTATACTGGCTTCCGGTCTGCCTGCCCCACATTTCTGGCTATCAGCAATATCGTCGACAATAGAAAGAATGGATCAATCCGGATTGTTGTGGAGAGAATGGCAAGGGGCAAGGAGCACGGTGCAGGGAGACCGGAAGCCAGTGGTCAGTGTTCCGTGGCCAATCCTTCTGTCCATCCATCCTTCAGTTTTTGCAAATTAAACGTTTAAAGGAAAAGCTCACATCTCTCATCTGGTTTTCCGCTTGATCTGAAAGAATTGATACAATAGGTAAGCTACGTGGGTTATGCATCAAAAAAACAGGGAGCCGGACTTGCATCCGGCTCCCTGTTGAACGAATTTTTCAGATTAGATCGAAAAAAATAGAGAAATCCTTATTTCTTGTCTTTTTTAGCTTTCTTTTCTAACCGTTTTTCTTTTAAAGTCTTTGTAGGTTCTTTTTTGTCGTTCTTTCGGGTATCTAATCCTTTTGCCATGGCATTAAATTTTTATGGGTTAAAATCCTAATATGTAAATAGATAATTAAGAATATTATTCTATCTTGTTGTAAATTTTTCATTCTTGGTGGTTAAATCAAAATTACTCTTTTTTTTAATTTTAATTCTACTTTTTTCAGCTTATTCACCTATAATAGATTTTTAGGTTGAATCGGATGAATCCCCTTTATTAATAGGGCTGATTTTAAATAAATTGAATGATCCAACCCATCAATCCTAAGATTTATTTCTTGTTAACATGGAAAAAAAGAAGGATCTATTTCCAAAATTAACCACATGGTTAAATTTTTTAGTTAAAATATTTGGAAAGATCATTTTTTGCCATACATTTGCCCATATGTTTTAACCAGATAGTTAAACCGCAAAGAAAATGGAAACAAAAAAAGATACCACCGAAGAAAAAATCCTGGAAGCAGCCAAAGAGGTCTTTGTCACCAAAGGCATGGAAGGAGCCAGGATGCAGGAGATAGCCGATAAGGCAGGCATTAATAAAGCCTTGCTGCATTACTATTTCAGAACCAAGGAAAGGCTGTTTGATGCTATTTTATCTGAAATCATCAAGTTTGCCTTTCCAAAACTTACCGGCATCCTGATGTCAGAAAAAAGCATTGTCAATAAGATTGAAGAGGTAGTAGATGCTTATGTCGACCTGTTAATTCGCCATCCCTTTATTCCGGCCTTTATCTTAAAGGAACTGAATCGTGATCCATCAGGCCTGTTTAAAATGGTTGTAAAGTTTGGATTCAATTTGCAGGGAGTATTCGACCAGATTCAGCAGGCCATCGACAGGGGCGAAATTAAATCCATCCGGCCACAGCACCTGGTAACCAACATCGTTTCGCTGTGCGTATTTCCTTTTGCGGCAAGGCCCATTGTAAAGTATGTCATTTTTAATGAGGACCAGCAAGCTCTTGAAGCCTTTTATGCGGAAAGAGCCGAGGTGATCAAAAAGTTTGTGATTGATGCCATTGTAATCAACAAATAAAATTTCCATGAAGAGAACTCACTTAATACTACTGTGGCTGATTTTATCCGCCACCATGCTTCGGGGGCAGGAGCCTGTAACCCTGGAGCAATGCCAGCAATGGGCGCGTGAAAACCATCCTGTATTACGACAATCAGGCCTTTACCAACAAATTCTTGATTTGAAAAATGAAAACAATACCACTTCCCGGTTGCCCCAGCTCACGCTAAACGGGCAGGCAACCTATCAGTCGGATGTTACCAAAATAGCCATTGCTCTTCCAAATATTCATATTCCGACAGTGGATAAAGACCAGTACAAAATCTATCTTGATTTACGACAAACCATTTGGGATGGCGGGCTGAGCAAAGCCCGCGAGCTGATCAACACGTCGGAAAACGCAGGCAATCAGCAACAGGTCGAGGTGGAATTGTATCAGTTAAAGGAAAACGTAAACCGTTTTTTCTTCACCTCTTTTCTTATCCAGGAAAACCTTAAGATCCTGGAGCAGAAAACCCAGGTGTTGGGCGAGCGGCGCAAGATGATGGAATCGGCCGTTAAAAACGGGATGATGCTCCCCTCAGAACTGGATCAATTGTTGGCCGATCTGATCAAAACCGACCAGACCATTTTGGAATTAAAAAGTAACCGTGAAACCGTGCTGTCGGCCCTGTCCATAATGACAGGCAAGCCAGCCGAACAATTACAGGCTTTGAAATTGGGCGATAGTGCCGTGGCATTGGATCAACCCGTTCAGCGTCCGGAGATGAATCTTTTTGAAAGACAGGCTGATTTGTTAAACGCCAATGCCGAAATGCTAAAAAAGCAGCGCAATCCGAAGCTCTTTGGCTTTGGACAGGCCGGTTATGGCAAGCCGGGATTGAATATGCTCAACAATCAGTTTGACACCTATTACCTGGTAGGAGTTGGATTTAACTGGAATGTTCTGGATTGGAAAAACACGCAAAGGCAGCGCGAAGTGCTGAAACTTCAGCAGGAAATAGTTCAGACCAAACAGGCATCTTTCCTGCGAAATATTGACATTGCTTCCGATCAGCAAAACAAGCAGATTGCTCAATTGGGCCAATTGCTTCAGACAGATGAGGAGTTAATCCGGGTAAGGGAACGGATAACCAAGACATCGGCCTCCAAGCTGGAAAACGGATCGATCACCATGGCTGATTATATCCAGGATTTGAATGCTGAAACATCGGCAAAGCTGACACTGGAGACTCACCGTATTCAGTTAAAGGAAGCACAGGTAAAACTTTCAAACATTAAAGGAAATCAATAATAATACCTATTTCATGAAAAAGATACCACTCATAGCAATGGCATTATTTTTAATAGTTGCCTGCAACAAAAACAAGCAGCAATCGGATGCATACGGCAATTTTGAAGCTGTTGAAACCATTATTTCCGCGGAATCTGCCGGCAAACTTCTGGCCATGCAGGTAAAGCAAGGCGATCAGTTAAAAACAGGTCAGCCCATTGCCATGATTGACTCCACAGAGTTAATTCTGAAAAAAGAGCAGACTCTGGCGCAGCTTTCGGCCAGCGAAACAAAAAGGCAGAATGTGACAGCCCAGATCAATGTTTTGAAAGAGCAACGTAAAAATGTGCAGACCACCCAGCAGCGCCTTTCAAAGATGTTTGCCGATCAGGCGGCTACCCAGCAGCAGATGGATGACATTAACGGGCAGCTGAACGTTCTTGACCGACAGATTACCAGTACCAACACCCAGTTTCAACTGATTGCCAGCGAAATGGAAGTAATCAAAAAACAGATCAATCTCCTGGATGAGCAATTGAGCAAATGCCGGATCGTCAGTCCCATCAACGGGACGGTTCTGGAAACCTACCTGGAAACCGGAGAACTGGTCACCCCGGGAAAGCCGATCCTAAAGATGGCCGATTTGTCCAGCCTGGAGCTGAAAGCATACGTCTCGGGCGAACAGCTTGCAAAAGTAAAGTTGGGAGCGGAGGTAAAAGTGATGATTGATTCAGGAAATGAACAGATGCAACCTTTTACAGGTAAGATCAGCTGGATTTCTTCGGAAGCGGAATTTACCCCCAAGATTATCCAGACCCGCGAGGAAAGAGTAAAACTGATGTATGCCCTAAAAATAGTAGTGGTCAATGACGGCAGTTTAAAAATTGGCATGCCGGGAGAAGTGGTATTTTAGCCAGTAGGCAGTGATCAGTTGGCAGTTGGCAGTTGCCCCACTCAGACCCGACTTTAAGGACCTTAAGGACTTTAAGGACCTTAAAGTGGGCAGTGGGAGGGTCTTGGAACTTTAAATTTGAAACTTGAAACTATGATTTTAGTTGAGCATATCAGCAAATCCTACAAGGAGGTGAAGGCGGTAAGCGATATTTCGTTTGAAGTGCAAAAGGGGGAGCTTTTTGGACTGATCGGGCCTGACGGGGCAGGAAAAACCACCCTGATGCGTATTTTGATGACTTTGCTTATCCAGGATGATGGCAAGGCCACCATGGCGGGCCTTGACGTGATAAAAGATTACAAACAGATACGCCGCATGGTGGGCTACATGCCCGGGCGCTTTTCCCTTTACCAGGATTTGACTGTGGAGGAAAACCTAAACTTCTTTGCCACCGTCTTTCAGACTACCGTGGAGGAAAACTATGAGCTGATCAGGGATATCTACATTCAGATTGAGCCTTTTAAAAAGCGCCTGGCCGGTAAGCTTTCCGGGGGTATGAAGCAAAAACTGGCCTTATCGTGCGCCCTGATTCATAAACCAGAAATACTGGTACTGGATGAACCCACTACAGGGGTGGATGCCGTGTCCCGTAAAGAGTTCTGGGAAATGCTTAAAAAGCTGCAGGCAAAAGGCATTACCATTTTGGTTTCCACCCCTTATATGGATGAGGCCAACCTGTGCAATAGGGTGGCGCTGATGCAAAAAGGCAAGGTTTTGGACATTGATACTCCTCAGAAGCTGGTAGAAAACTATGACCGTAAACTGTATGCCATCCGCTCAAACGACATGCACCGGCTGATCCAGGATTTGCGGGCCTATGAAAAGACCTCTTCTGCTTACTCTTTTGGGCAGTATTTGCATGTAACGGGCAAGGAGGATGAAGTGGAAGCCACGGAATTTGAAGCCTATTTGCTGAAAAAGAATCATTCTTCGTTAGAGGTATTTGATATTCAACCAACGATAGAGGATGTGTTTATGGAATTTCTTCAGGATACAATAGAAATAGACAAATCCATTTAACCACAGAGTTTCACAGAGTAAGGCACAGAGTTTTTAAAAGTTAAATATTTAAAATACAGCATAATGGAAATAAATCAACTTACGGAACTTATATTAAGATGTGCATATTCTGTGCATTCACCTCTTGTACCCGGATTGTTGGAAAGCGCCTATGAAGAATGCCTGTACTATGAATTAAAACAAGTTGGATTATTAGTTGAAAAACAAAAACCTCTGCCGCTGGTGTATAAAGAAATTAAACTAGAGGCTGGTTATCGAATCGATTTGCTGGTTGATAAAAGGGTTATAATTGAAATAAAATCAATTGAGTCGTTTACTGATGTGCATACCGCTCAGGTACTAACCTATTTAAAATTGTCAGGTTGCAAAATAGGCTTACTATTGAATTTCAATGTTGTATCCTTAAAGAATGGTATTAAAAGATTGGCAAATTAATAAACTCATAAAACTCTGTGCTTAACTCTGTGAACCTCTGTGGTTAAAAAAACATTTTAAAATGAATCAACAAGTACCCGTAATAATAGTAAAGGATCTGGTCAAGAAGTTTGGCAGTTTTGTAGCCAACGATCACTTAAGCTTTGAGGTATATCAGGGCGAGATCTTTGGCTTTCTTGGCGCCAACGGGGCAGGCAAAACCACTGCCATGAAAATACTGTGCGGCCTCTCCTCCCCCACCTCTGGACAGGTGAAAGTAGGCGGATTTGATATTTACAAAGAGACGGAAAAGGTAAAACGCAACATTGGCTATATGAGCCAGAAGTTTTCGCTGTATGAGGATATGACCATTGCAGAAAACATACGGTTCTTTTCGGGCATTTATGGCATAACGCCTTCGGTGAGAAAAACAAGGCAGGAGACCCTGCTTAAAAACCTTGGCCTTGAAGCCTCCAAAGACACCCTGATCGGTTCACTGCCTTTGGGATGGAAACAGAAGCTGGCCTTTTCGGTAGCCATCTTTCATGAGCCCAAGATTGTCTTTCTGGATGAACCCACAGGGGGCGTAGACCCTATTACCAGGCGTAAATTCTGGGACTTAATCTATGAAGCAGCCGATCGTGGCATCACTGTTTTTGTAACCACCCATTACATGGATGAAGCCGAATATTGCAATAGGGTTTCGATCATGAACAATGGTAAGATTGAAGCTTTGGATACCCCTGAAAACCTGAAAAGACAATATGGGGCAAAGAATATGGACGAGGTGTTTTTAAAAATAGCAAGGAATGTGGAATAGCTGATCAGTGGTCAGTGATCAGTAGGCAGTCTTCCCTCTTTCAGGCACAACTTGGAATTTGAAACTTTGAACTTGAAACTTGTATTATGAAACAATTCTTAGGTTTTCTTCACAAAGAATTCTTACACATATTTCGTGACCCGCGTACGATGATCATTATCTTTGGATTGCCGGTCATACAGCTTTTGCTGTTTGGAAAGGTGATCAATTCTGACATTAAGGATTCAAAGATTGCCATTTTGGATCAATCGCATGATAACACTACCCGGAAGATTACTTCCAAGTTGCTATCGTCAGGCTATTTTGTACTGGGAGAGGAACTTTTGCCAGGTGATGATGTGGAAAGTGTTTTCCGTAGCGGGCAGGTGAAAATGGTGGTAATCTATGGAGCCAACTTTGAGTCTACGCTGGAACGGGAAGGCAAGGCGGATGTGCAGCTTCTGGCCGATGCCTCTGACCCCAACACGGCAAGGATTCTTACCAACTATGCCTCAGGAATCATTAATGATTATATCAAAAAGGAAAAGCTGCAGAATATCCAATTACCCTACCAGATCAATACAGAGGTCCGAATGCTTTATAACGAAGGTTTAAAAAGCGTATATATGTTCGTGCCCGGTATTATGGCCATGATTCTGATGCTGATTTCAGCCATGATGACTTCCATCTCCATCAGCAAGGAAAAAGAGATGGGCACCATGGAAGTACTTTTAGCCTCCCCTTTACGGCCCATACAGATCGTCCTTGGAAAGGTAACTCCTTATCTGCTGCTATCGTTTATCAACGCGTTAACCATCATGCTGATCGGCTATTTTGTGTTTGCCGTTCCCATCAAGGGAAGTTTTATTTTCCTGATGCTCGAAAGTTTCCTCTTTATCCTGATGGCATTGAGTTTAGGTATCCTGATTTCAACAGTGGCCCCCAACCAGATGGTAGCTATGTTCATGTCGGTATTTGCCCTGATGTTGCCAACCATTCTGCTTTCAGGATTTATTTTTCCTATTGAAAACATGCCCCTTCCGTTGCGCCTTTTCAGTAATCTGATGCCTCCAAGGTGGTTTATTGTGATCATCAAAAATATCATGCTCAAAGGAACAGGCATTGAATACGTGTGGAAAGAAACACTGGTATTAATTACAATGACCTTTATATTCATTGGCCTTAGTATAAAAAACTTCAAAATAAGACTTGAGTAAGGCCACGATACATCGTGGTCTCCCTTGTTTAAAAGTATATCGTAATACCTAATTTATGAGAACCATTTTTTACGTCATACAAAAAGAGTTCATCCAGGTGAAGCGCAACAAGATCATGCTCCGCATGATTGTGATGATTCCCATCCTGCAAATGCTGGTACTGGTTTTTGCGGCTACTTATGATATTAAGAACATCAATATCTTTTTGGTGGATAATGATCAATCATCCACTTCACGCAAGCTGGCAGCCAAGATAGATGCTTCTCCCTTTTTCACCATTGTCAGCACTTCGTTTAATTCTGCTGAAGGGGAAAAAGAACTGCTGCGCAACAAAGCCAACATGGTTTTGGTGATCCCTCATGAGTTTGAACGAGATCTTATCCGTGAGGACAAAGCTTCGCTGCAACTTTTAATAAATGCCATTGACGGATCAGCTGCCCAGCTAAGCTATTCTTACGCAGCCTCGGTAATACGTGATTTCAACAAAAATATCATTGCCGACTGGAAAGGCTTGCCGGATTTTAAAGCCCCCTACCAGATAAATACCTATTCTCGCTTCTGGTACAACAGCGAATTGGAGTACAAATGGTATATGGCCCCTGGTATTCTTGCCATACTGGTTACTATTATTGGTTTATTCCTCTCTGGGATGAGCCTTGTCAAGGAAAAAGAAGTGGGCACCATTGAGCAATTGAATGTGACACCTATCAAAAAGATACAATTCATCACAGGTAAGCTGATTCCTTTTATAGTCATTGCCCTTTTTGATCTTGCTTTTGGATTACTGATTGCCCGTTTGGTATTCAACCTGCCCATCGTAGGAAGCCTGTGGCTGGTATTTGGACTGGCAATAGTTTATTTGATAGGAATCCTGGGCCTTGGGCTATTCATTTCAACAGTGGCCGACACCCAGCAGCAGGTCATGTTTGTGACCTTCTTCTTCATGATGATCTTTATCCTGATGGGAGGTATTTTTACCCCGGTGGAAAGTATGCCGCGCTGGGCTCAAATCATTGATGAAGGGAATTCGGTTAAACATTTTATGCGCATCATGCGAATGGTCGTTCTTAAAGGATCCTCCTTCGCAGATCTTATCCATGAATTTGTGGCCCTGTGCATTATTGGTTTTACCTTTGTAACACTGGCCATCTGGAGATACCGCAAGACCGTTTAAAAATAGCTACGAGGGAATTGGGTTATTTCAATTGTTCCGCGTTTAACATGGCATAAAGGATGGCCAATCGGAAACGGTAAAGTGAATAACTGGCACCGCTCACAGCGTCCACCTTAT
>DATGYU010000010.1:0-6313 GCA_035297625.1 Prolixibacteraceae bacterium | reverse complement strand
TGTTGGTTCATCACATATTTCACAATCCTGTCCTTTTCTTTGATGGACAGGGTAAAAGCACCATAGCCTTCTGCCCAATGGGAGAACAGGGGATAGAGGTGTTTTTCTTTGATAAATTTAGAACTGGCAACCTTGATGTCTTTTATCAGATCAGCCAAGGCTGCCGAAGGGTGCAGGTCGCATACAATATGAATATGGTCCTCAATCCCGTTGATCCTGTAAAGCTTACAGTGATTGTTTTTCAAGATTCCCCAAATAAATCTGAACAGTTCATCATTGCCGGAGTTATGCAATACCTTTTCACTATTTTTTGTATGAAAGGTAAGATGATAAAGGATTTGTCGGTAGGCAGTCATAAGATGGGTATTAAAGATGAGTATTACCGGTTATTATATGGATAAGTTACTGATTTATATTGAATAATTTGTGAAATGATGCAAATAAATATTCCTCTTCTAATTTCATTGGAGGCTATGAACATTCAACTCCTTCGGAGTTGGGACACTGCAAGATAGGATCTGTTTCTGGTCCCCCGATTTCATCGGGGGTGATGAATATTCAATCCCTTCGGGATTTTGCCCTGTAGTTGGCTATATCCCTTAACTAAACTACGTTTTTCTGTAGTGGACTAATGGTGCAAAACGCTAATTATTAGCATACAAACGAAGTTAACGCTGATGCGGGTACCCGGGATCCCGCTGTGTGGGTAAGATTCCTACATGGCTCGTTTCATATTTCTTGTGATTTTTAATTTTTATTGACTTCCGCGGGCTGTATTTTGTGTCAGTCCATGAACAAATTTTAGGGGTGATGGGTGAAAACAGAGGCCATTTGGTTAAAAAAATACAATTATTGAACAATTCAAAACCAATATCTTTTTATTCCATGCCGATTAAACCTATTTTAGCAGAATAATCCATTTACTATGATGTATCTCCGGCAGTTGTGTGTATTTCTCTTTTTGACTATGTTCCATGCGGCATATGCTCAGAGAAATTATACGCTGAGCGGCAATATTACAGATCAGGATGGGGGCGAGATGCTGTCGGGCGCCCTGCTTAGCATTCAAAATACAAGCCTGAATACCCAGAGCAACGCCTATGGGTTTTATTCGATAACCCTTCCTGAAAGCAGTTATTCGGTGTTGGTTCGTTCAATGGGATATGAAAATCAGCTGATCAATGTCAATCTTAATGCGCATCAGACCCTGAATATCAAGATGAAGGCAGTAAGCTATCAGCTGGAGAATGTGGAGGTGAAAGGGGAAGGGGCCGACAAGAACCTTACTTCGCTCAATATGGGCAATGTGAAAATCAATCCAAGAAATACGGATAACATTCCCGTTCTATTTGGAGAGCGGGATATTATCAAGACCTTACAGATGATGCCCGGCATCAAGTCGGCAGGAGAGGGAAATACGGGTTACTATGTTCGGGGCGGAGGCCTTGACCAGAACCTGCTTTTACTGGATGAAGCGCCCGTATACAATGCTTCCCACTTGCTGGGCTTCTTTTCGGTATTCAACTCTGAAGCCATTCGCGATGCTGAACTGTTTAAAGGCTCAATCCCTGCCGAATATGGCGGTCGGGCATCTTCGGTGCTGGATATCAGGATGAAGGAAGGCAACAAGCAAGAGTACATCACCCATGGCAACATTGGACTGATCGCTTCCAACCTGAGCTTCGAGGGCCCAATCAAAAAAGATGTCAGTTCATTTATTGTAAGCGGGCGAAGAACCTACGCCGACTTATTCCTTAAACTGGCACCGGCAAAAGATATCCGTGATGCCAAACTGTATTTCTATGACCTTAACCTTAAAAGCAACTTTAAGCTGAATGAAAATAACCGGCTGTATATTTCGGGCTATACCGGAAGGGATTTGTTCAATATGCATAACCAGTTTGGATTCGACTGGGGAAGCGCTACGGCTACGGTGCGCCTGAATCATACCTTCAATGAGAAGCTTTTTTCGAACAGCTCGCTTATCTTCAGCAACTATTCATACCAGATAGATATTTCAGGGGACAAGAGTGTGCTGCTCAGCTCAAAGATTAAGGATGTCAACCTGAAGCAGGACTTCAACCTGTATAAGAATGCCAGAAATACCATGCGGTTTGGGGTCAATTTTATTTACCATACCATCGTTCCAGGGGAGGTGGGAGCATCAATTAGCAGTGGGTATCAGGCCTATGCCGTGAGGCCCCGTCATGCCATCGAGAGTGCTTTGTACCTGTCGAATGATCAGCAGCTTTCCGAACATTTAAAGATATACTACGGATTGCGCATGGCCTTGTTTACCAATGTAGGCCCGGGTGATTTCTACCGCTTTGATGAAAACGGCAATGTATCCAATACCATCAGTTACAGCCATTTTAAGTGGGTCAAGACCCAGGGGGGACTGGAGCCCCGGCTGGCCGTGAACTACCTGTTAAGCTCAACGGATGCGCTTAAAGCATCGTATAACAGGATTCATCAGTTCATTCACCAATTGTCCAATACCACCTCCTCAACGCCTACCGATGTGCTGATTCCAAGCAGTGACAATGTAAAACCACAGATCGCCGACCAGTGGTCGCTGGGTTATTTCAGAAACATCCATAAAAACATGCTGGAAACCTCGGTAGAGGCTTATTATAAAAACCTGAAAAACCAGATAGACTACAAAAACGGGGCAGACCTGATCTTTAATTCTACTGTTGAATCGGAACTGGTCTTTGGCAGGGGATGGGCGTATGGTGCCGAATGGCTGGTAAGAAAAAACACTGGCAGGCTTAATGGCTGGGTGGGCTATACCTGGTCAAAAACGATGCGCCAGTTTAACCTGGACGGTGTCGTCGAAACATTTCCGGCCCGCCAGGACAGACGGCATGAAGCTACCGTGGTGGCCATGTATGATCTGAGCAGGAAAGTAAAGTTATCCGCCAACTGGATATTTAATACAGGCAATGCGGTAACATACCCTGCGGGTAAATATGAAATTGACGGCAAGATCGTGGCCTACTATACCAAAAGAAACGCCTACAGGATGCCCGATTACCACCGGTTGGACCTGGCGTTGACCTGGGTGCGGAAACAGACCGCAAAGGTTGAATCAAGCTGGAACTTCTCGCTTTATAATGCCTATGGAAGGGAGAACGCTTATTTTATCTCTTTCAGGCAAAATAAAGAGAACCCTGAAAAAACAGAAGCAGTGCAAATTTCGTTGTTTAATATCATCCCTTCCATAAGTTATAAATTTAAATTCTGAACATTGGCAAAACACCTAACCATACTGTCAGGAATGATATTCATTCTTTTTACCTTTTCCTCCTGTGAAAAGGTGATCCCCATTGATTTGGCTGATTCGAAAGAGGCGATCGTCATTGAGGCACAAGTAACCAATACTTCTATGCCCTTTTCCGTAAAGATTTCAAAGACGGCTCCGTATTTTGGGAGTGAGCCCAATAAGCCGGTTTCGGGGGCCAAGGTGAGTATTAAGAGTGAAAAGGGAAGGCTTAAATACTTTACTGAGGTTTCTCCCGGCTTATATATCTATGATAAGACTCCTGCTTTTCCTAAATTTCTGTATATTCTAACTGTTGAATATGAAGGGGTTACTTATACTGCCCAATCCTATATGAATGAATCTGTTTCAATAAGTGATGTGAGCTTATCGTATTTCGACGGGCTGGGATTCCTTGAAAGCGGCTACCGGATCAATACCTTTATCAGGGATCCCGCGGATGTGGAAAACTATTACCGGATTAAGTATTTTGTCAATGGTAAGGCCAGTACCAATAAGAGCGGCATTTCACTGTATTCCGACTTACTCTTCAATGGAAAGGGCATCGGATTGGGGCAACGCTCCTTGGTATTCAAAGAAACAGACACGGTAACAGTGGAACTGCAATCCATTGACAAGGCTGCCTATGATTATTTCTCCACCCTGGAAAGTATCACAGGACTGGACCTTATGCAGACCGTATCACCTGCCAATCCTATCAGCAATTTTAACAACGGGGCACTGGGTTATTTCTCAGCCTATACGCTGGATCGCAAGACCATTGTCATTAAAGATTATATTGAGAATTAAACAACTAATAAATGGAAATAGTCATACTGGATGGATATGCCCTGAATCCGGGCGATATGTCATGGAATGGATTGGAAGCATTGGGAAAATGCAGGATTTATCCTCGAACTGCCCCTTCTGAATTATTTGATAGGATTAAGGATGCTGAAGCCATCATCACCAACAAGGCTGTGATTGATGCTCCCATGATGGAACGGCTGCCTAAGTTACGCTATATCGGGGTGACAGCCACTGGTTACAATGTGGTAGATGTTAAGGCTGCGGACAGCAAAGGAATCGTGGTAACCAATATTCCGGCTTACAGTACCGACTCGGTGGCACAGTTGGTCTTCGCGCACCTGCTGAATATTGTCAACCGGGTGGAACTTCATGCATCGTCTGTCAGGGAAGGCGTATGGGCCAACAGCATGGATTTTGCCTACTGGAAGAGCCCCCAGACGGAGCTGGCAGGCAAGACCCTGGGCATCGTAGGCTTTGGGCGCATTGGCCGAAGGGTGGCACTGATAGGAGAAGCTTTCGGCATGAAGGTGATCTTTAATAACCGCTCCCAGGTGAAGGATGCCCCTTCCACTATGCGCCAGACCGCTATGGACGAACTTTTTGCACAAAGTGATGTGATAAGCATCAATTGCCCGCTCACCCCGGAGAACAGCGAATTTGTCAACACAAATCTGCTGAAACAGATGAAACCATCATCTATACTTATCAACACGGGCAGGGGAGGCCTGATCAATGAAGCCGACCTGGCCAAAGCGTTGAATGAAGGAACCATTGGCGCGGCGGGGGTTGATGTTTTGTCGACAGAACCGCCAAAACATGATAATCCACTGCTGACAGCCCGTAACTGTTATATCACCCCCCATATCGCATGGGCAACCACCGAAGCCCGGCAACGACTGATGAATATTACGGTGGAAAACCTGAAGTGCTTTATCGATGGAAAGCCGCAGAACGTGGTGAGATGAGGGGGGTAAAGTGAAATAAAATATTGGATAATAGATATTTAATATTCAATATTCAATAAAGAAATAGGAAATAAGAAATAAGAAATAAGAAATAAGAAAGTATAAGAAGGGTAGTAGTTTGGTTGTGTACTAAGAGGTCCCTTTTGCCCCATTGCCATTTGGGATGCTCTCTTGCTTAAAATACTATTCTCAAATAAAAACAACCCCTCTTATTGCTTGTTATAGCTGCTGAAAAAGAGAGTATTAACTTTATTGTATCTGTCATGAAAACTATTGCATTAATGTTGCTGGGAGTTCTCTTTCTGGTGGTAAGTGGTTTTCAGCCCAGTCAGCGTAAAGAAAGAAAACTGCAGAAGGAGCGGCAGATGATTGAGATCATCGAATCAGGCAAGTTTCGCTTTGAGGCACGCTCGGCCCGATCGAACCTGGGGAATTTCAATAACCTGGGAGCCAACTACGATGTTGTATTTGACAGCCTGCGGGTGACCGCCTATCTGCCCTATTATGGCAGGGCCTATTCGGTTCCCTATAATACCGGTGAAGGAGGGGTGAAGTTTGATCTTACGGCCGATCATATCAATAAAAAATGGGACAAGAGGAAGAAAAGATATATTATTAGCACAGAACTGAGTGATCAATGGGATTCTTACTCGCTGTACCTTACGGTTAGTACAAGCGGTTATGCCGATTTGCTGATCAACTTCAGAAACCGCCAGATGATCAGCTATTATGGCACAATAGAAAAGCTGGAAAAGAAGGAAAAAGGAAAATAGCAAAGGGGAAGAAGGGTTGAAAGGGTTGCAATTGTTGAAAATGGTTAAAATGCTGAATGGCTATAATGCATTTGCAACGCAATATCCTTTGCCGTTGGCTTTAGCCAACGGACTGTTGAGAAGAGAAACCTTATTTTTTGCCATTTTTACCTTAGTAACTGCAAAGCAATGCAGCTAAAGCCGTCCGCGCAAAGCTGTCGATCAGGGTGGTGATGATGTTAGGGAGGGAATAGCAAATCCAATCCTCAGGGCAGAAATTGTCCCCCAGTCCTCGGGGTAAATCGGATTAATCAGAAATGCTGCGGATAAAATAAATAACGAATAACGAATAAGAAATAACCAATGTAAAAGTATGGCCTGGACCTGAGATACTTCCTTATTCCTTGTTTCTTATTCCTGATTTTGTCTATATTGATTTAATTCCTCAACATTTCCGCTTGATCCTGTAAATCGACTAATTGTAAATAAATAAAAACGACCGGCATTGCCAGTCGTTTTTATTG
>DATGYU010000009.1:0-1928 GCA_035297625.1 Prolixibacteraceae bacterium | reverse complement strand
TGTATGTCATTGGTTATGCGGCGCTGACTAACGCCCGTTTCCCCGGATACCAGTTCCAGGGTAAGCTCACTATTTTGAAAATTGCGATTGATAAAATCTATGAAATTAGATTTCGGTCTTTCAATCGTTTTGTTTTCAATGGGTTTATAGTTAATGGTAATCGTTTGACGTTTCTCCCTTGTTTTTTCAACAAGGTACAAGGCGGTAAAAACAAGGAGTACCAATGCCAGCTCCAACGCTATGATCCAGGCAAACAGTGGCTTGTTGTTCCTGGAAAAGGCCATGGAAGTCACCGCTAATGATTGAATGGTGCCGTTAATGGGAGTAAAGGCGCTGTTGACATTGATTACCAGCAGATTTTTTAAATCCGGCTTGATGGCCGAGGCATCTTCCAGCCGGTTACTCTCTCCCCACCAATCGGGAACCTCAAATTTATCGGTATTAATGCGGTAGGTATTTATCCCGGGTGAAATTTTAAAAATATGATAAAACAGAATATCCATATCTTTTTTATCACCTCCTTTTAATGTATTTCGCGTCACCAGGGCAATGCCAATACCATTGATCTCATTTCCCTTTAGGGTGATTTTTACCTGGTTATAACGCCCGATGTTAATGGGCTTGCTTTCTTTTGGTCCAACATTTATTCCCGCATAGGGATTGTTTATTTTATTGCCGATTTGATAGTCCAGTTTGATGACGCTGTCGGTTACCACCTGCTGAAGGATTTTTGTATCCCCACCGGCGGTGTTGTCGGAGTAAAACTTATAGTCAAAAACTTTGGCATTGGGGAAAACGGGAAAATCCTTTATGGTTGAGAAATATACGAAGATCAGGATGCCCAATAATAAGCAGGGGGAAACAATTCCCCAAAGGAGCCTTGACTTGAGTATCGTTTTTGCTAATCCCGCCCGATTTTCCTGCATGATTACCTTGCTTGCTTTTTTGGTAAATTTTGCAAATTATTAATAAAACAAATATCGTGATTTATTAATAGTGAACGATCAAATAAGGTGCTTTTGATTAAAAGATATACACTTCGTATTTTACGTAACCCCGATAAGACAAATAAGCACCCTTGATGGTATGTGTGAATTATTTCAAGTTGCAGGCTATATGCAATGGGCTGTCTAAAAACTTTGTGTTCCTCTGTGTTTTCACTCTGTGAAACTCTGTGGTTCAATTGTTCAATTTTAACCACAGAGTTTCACAGAGTTACTCACAGAGAAGAAATGTCATATTGTGGGCTTTTTGGACAGCCTCAAGCCTTTTTGCTTATTAATTATTTCAGCACTACCTGCACCTTATTCAGTTGATCCTCCACAGAAGATCCTCCATATAGAACTTCATACTTTCCGGGAAGAATACGCAGGGTGTTTGTGTGGGTATCAAACCATTCAAACGTAGTGGCAGGAAGATCGATGGCAACTTGTTGCTTTTCCCCTGCCTTCAGATGAACGCGGCGGAAAGCTCTGAGTGTTTTAGTGGGGCCTTCGGGGTCCTGCAAGTTTCTAACATATACCTGTACCACTTCATCACCCTCTCTTTTCCCGGTATTGGCAAGGGTAAATGAAAGTGATGTTTTATCACCCGCTTTAATTGATTTATCGCCCAGACTTGCTTTTCCATAGCTAAAAGTGGTATAGCTAAGGCCGTAACCAAAGGCAAACAGCGGGCTTTGTTTCATGTAGCGGTAAGTGCGCCCTGTCATGGTATAATCTTCAAAATCGGGCAGCTGCGATACGTTTTTGTAGAAAGTAACAGGAAGTCTTCCGGCCGGGTTATAATCGCCAAAAAGGACATCCGCAACAGCAGTACCGCCTGCCTGTCCGGGATACCATGCCTGCAGGATGGCATCGCACACCTCTGTTTCAGGGGCAAGGCCCATGGCTGAACCGGAACAGTTGACCAGAATAACCTTCTTGCCG
>DATGYU010000008.1:0-5806 GCA_035297625.1 Prolixibacteraceae bacterium | reverse complement strand
CAGTTTAAATAAGAAATAAAAAATAAGGAACAAGAAATAAGAAAGTCACTTTGTTACTTTAGCACTAAAATAAGAAATCGTAAATAAAACACATACTATGAAAAAGTACACACTAATTTTATTGCTAGCCGTACTGGCTGCTGCAACTTTTGCTCAAAATCCGGTGATACGTGATCAGTACAGCGCCGATCCTACAGCAAGGGTTTTCAATGGCAAGGTATATCTCTATCCTTCCCATGATATTTTGGGCAAACCAGGACAGGGACGTCCCAACTGGTTTTGCATGGAGGACTACCATGTGTTCTCTTCTGAAAACCTTACCGACTGGAAAGATCATGGAATGATTCTTAGTCAGACAACTGTTCCCTGGGCCAATCCTAAAGCTTACAGCATGTGGGCCCCTGATTGTATTGAAAGAAACGGAAAGTATTATTTCTATTTTCCTACCGCTCCTGACAGCACGTATGGCAGAGGTTTTGCCATCGGTGTAGCTGTAGCCGATAAGCCTGAAGGTCCATATGTACCTGAGAAAACACCCATAAAGAAAGTAAATGGCATCGATCCCAATGTTTTCATCGACAAAGAGGGACAGGCTTATCTCTATTGGGCCATGGGAAATATTTTTGGTGCAAAGCTGAAGGACAACATGCTGGAACTTGCTTCTGAACCTGTTATTATTGGTGAGCTCCCGGGTAAAGGCCTAAAGGAAGGTCCTTTCCTTTTTGAAAGAGATGGTATTTATTACATGACCATCCCTCATGTTGAAAAAAATACTGAAAGGCTTGAATATTATACCGGCACCAATCCGCTTGGCCCTTTTAAGTTTGGAGGCGTCATCATGGACGAATCCCCTGTTGGCTGCTGGACGAATCACCATTCATTTATTAACTACAACAATCAGTGGTATTTGTTCTATCACCACAATGACTATTCACCTAAGTTTGACAAGAACCGTTCTGTACGGATCGACAGTATGTTCTTTAATACTGATGGGTCGATTAAAAAAGTAATTCCAACACTTCGTGGGGTAGGGCTGACAAAGGCTTCTTCAGAGATACAAATAGATCGTTTTAGCCGGATCGCAGATAAAGGGGTAACCATTGCCTTTAATGATTCAACGAATACCTTTAAAGGATGGAAAACAGTGTTCAAAACTCCTGGTGCATGGGTACAATACAACAGTGTTGATTTTGAAAAAGGTAAATTCAAAACCATGGAGGCCAATGTACGGGCTGCCAATGGCGGCACTTTTGAGGTACATTTGGATAAGGCAACCGGGCCATTGGTATCTGTAGTTAAAATTTCAAAAGGCAATGGCTTTAGCAAAATAACTGCAAAGACTTCCAATCTAAGTAAAGGAGTACATAACCTGTTCGTGGTATCTAAAAATGATTCTGTTGAGGTAGACTGGATTAAGTTTCAATAATAAGTAAACAATGGTAGCTGATATGAATCCTAAAGACTAAAAATGATGGATTTGTATCAGCTATTTTTATTATTAAAGAGCCGGAATGCAGGGAAATATTTCTAGGTCCGCTTGTTGAATTACTTATTTCCAGGATCTTCTTTGTATGCCGGCAGCGTAAAATAAAAAGCTGATCCTTTCCCCGGTTCTGACTGGAGCCATATATGGCCATCCATTAATTCCACCAGGTTTTTAGTGATCGCCAGTCCAAGACCATTGCCACCATATTTACGGGTATTTTCCATCTCGACCTGGCGAAAACGCTCAAATATCTTTTGATGGTACTCGGCCGGAATTCCTATACCTGTATCAATAACAAAGAACAGAACCTGATCTCCTTTAGGCAGATAGCCTAATTCAATTGATCCTTCTTTTGTAAACTTAAGGGCATTACTTATCAGATTGATAATAATCTGGTTAAGCCGATCGCGGTCAGCATACACTATAGTTTCTTTCGTGGAAGGGATGGTAAGCTTAAGTTCCAGCTTCCTTTCTTCAGCCTGTAAAGCGAATTGATGTTTGATGGTAGTAACAAATTCAAAGGCATCGACCGGATGCTTATGAATCTTGATCTCTCCGGATTCTATTTTGGAGATATCCATGATATCGTTGATAATGTTCAGCAGATTATTGCCATTTTGAATTATATGGTGAATAAATACCTCACGCTGATATTCATCAAAGACAGAGTCGCCAAGTAGCGAAGAAAAGCCAAGGATACTATTCAAAGGCGTTCTTACTTCATGACTCATGTTAGCCAGGAAAGCCGATTTTAACCGGTCACTTTCCACGGCCTTCTCTTTTGCTTTTATCAGTTCTTTTTCCGCGATCTTACGTTCGGTGATATCTACCCCTGTTCCGATAAAATGAGTGATATTTCTGTTCTCATCAAAAATAGGAGAGATGGTCTTTTGCTCTATAAACAGTTCACCGTTTTTCTTTTTGTTGACAACCTCGGTGTGCAATACATTGCCGGAAAGAATTGTCATCCATAATTGCTTATAAAATTCAGTAGTATGTTTGCCCGATTTAAGGATTCCCGGGTTTTTGCCCATTACCTCTTCAAGGGTATAGCCGGTCAGGACTTCGTAGGCATGATTGACATATTCAATCAATCCATCTTTATCCGTTATCACAATAGCTTCCCCTGTTTGATCCACTGCTCGCGAAAGCTTTAAAACAGTTTCATTGATATTTCTGCGTTCTGAAATATCGCGAATGATGACACTTCCCCGTAAATTATTATCACTGCCCATAAAGAGCGAACTTGAGATTTCAGCAGGAAATTTTGTTCCGTCTTTACGCATAAAGCTAACTTCTCCCTGTGCTCTCCCATGCTGATTTCTTTGGTTCAAAAGGTGGGCCAGTTGGTTATCCTCAGGATCCAGCAATCCTTTTTTGCCGATTTCAATCATTTCTTCTTCTGAATAGCCAAACATATTACAGACGGCTGGATTAGCGTCCAGTGTATTCCCTAAAGCATCTGTCAATAAAATCCCATCAATGCTGCTTTCGAAGAAGGTACGGTATTTAATTTCACTTTCACGCAAGCGTTCTTCCACCAGCTTGCGTTCCGTGATGTCAGTTGAAATCCCCAGTAAACCGCAAATGTTCTTATCTTCGGCATTGTCATAGATAGGTACTTTGACTTCCCAGTAGACCCGTCTGCCTTTGGATGGATCATTTATATCAATTTCTTCGGAAGTTTCCTCTCCCCGGATCACCCTGTTGTCAATTTCGACAATCTTCTTTAATGCTTCCAGGGGAAAAAAGCGGCTGTCGTCATTACCAATCAACTCCGTCAAACTACAACCAAATAAACCAAGTGTTTGCTTATTGGCATATACGTAACGCAATTGAAGATCTTTGATATAGACATGAGCAGTAATAAGATCAAGGGCTTGACGTAAACGCTGGGCTTCCAATTGTGCCTGCCTGCTCTCCTTTTCTGTAACAATCGCATCAATGGCAAAAGAGATATCATCACCAATCTCTTGCAGTAACTTTTGCTCATCATCTGTAAAAAAGCCTGAATCTTTAGAATAGAGGGCTAGAGTACCGACGATTTTTTCTCTGCATCTTAGCGGAATTGCAGCCAGTGAATGATACCCCCGCTGGAGGGCTCTTTCTCTCCAAACAATCATGCCAGGGTCACTGGCTACATCTGAACAAATCCGAATATTACCTTCCCTTGCGGCGGTTCCAACAGGCCCTAGCCCTGTAGGCTGGTTATCCGCAGAGAAATCTCTCTCTGTAAGGTAACCATCAACATGGCCTGCCATTGCTACAGGTTGTACTGTTTTACTATTCTCATCTGTTATTCCAATCCAGGCCATTCTGAATTGTCCGTGTTCAATGGCTATCTTACAAATAAGATTGAACAGTTCTTCCTGATCTTTGGTCTGTACAATGGCCTGGTTGATATGACTCAGAAAAGCATATAACCTTGTCATATGTTGTATCTTCTCCTCTGCCAGCCTTCTTTGTGTAATGTCATTGATTAAGATATGCCGGGCTTTACGGCCTTCATAATAAACAGAACTGGCAGTGATTTCGACATAAATGATCTCTCCGTTTTTCTTAATATGTCGCCACCCACTTGAAGGTGGCTCAGCGGAAGGTTGATTATTTATATTTTCATAAAGAATAGGAATATCTTCAGCAGGACGGATGTCCTTTATTGTCATTTGAAAGAATTCATCTCTAGAATATCCATAATGATTGACGGCCGCTTCATTGACTTCCAGAAAAGCCAATGTTTCAAGATCATAAATCCACATCGGCTGTGGATTGTGCATAAAGATATAATGATATTTCTCTTCACTGTTTGTCAGCGACTGTGACGACTTTTCACCCTCAGCGTTATGATTATCCATTTTAGCTGTTTTATTATATAAATTATCTCCCAATTACATTCTGTCTATCCTAATTATATCTATGTGGTACAAATATATCAATAGATATGATATAGTGTTCAGCTTAAGCCTTTAAAGAACTTTTTTATTGTATTAATCTGCCATTTTATGGATTTGCTTTTTATAGCTCTTCGGAAGTTGAAAACCTTATACCTGTCAAACTTTACGAATCTCTAATTGTTCCATTACTACAGACATTTAAATCATCCCAAATTAAAATATTATCCAATGGAAACAAAAGAACTAGATATACAGGATCGTGTCAGGGAAAATACCTCAGAAAGTGAAAATGAGGAGATAGACCAACAAACGCTGCTAAATGTTGAATTCTATGGATCTCTCTCGCACAGAGACATTACCCGCCGTTTGGAAGAGCTAAGAAATGAGTGGGATATAGAAAAATTACTGGAAGTAAATGCTGCCGCATTTGCATTAACAGGTTTGGTATTGGGTAAACTGGTTCACCGCGGCTGGTATATGCTACCCGGTATCGTCGCTTCATTTTTATTTCAGCATGGCATACAGGGGTGGTGTCCCCCGTTACCGCTCTTCAGGGCAATGGGATACAGAACCCGCCAGGAGATTAGCGAGGAAGTTTATGCCTTAAAAGTTTTAAGAGGAGATTTTGAAGGTATCTCGGCAGCCTCCCGTCCCAAAGAGATTATTGAGACCTTTAGAAATTAAGTGGTCAGTAACCAGTGGTCTGTTGGCATTGGCTACTGAACACTGTTTACTGTTTACTATACGCCGGTATGGTGAAAGCAAAAGTACTTCCTTTTCCCCATTTACTTTCGACAGTGATTTTTCCTTTATTCATCTCAACAAAATCTTTGCACAGAAGTAGGCCCAATCCCGATCCTTTTTCGCCGCTTGTACCATTGTGGGTTTCTACCTTTTCAGCAATAAAAAGCGACTGCACCTGCTGCAGGTTCATCCCTACCCCGGAGTCGGCTACAGTAATCAGAATATCTTCCTGCTGTTGAATGGCTTTTATTTCAATGCTGCCGCCACTGGCAGTAAATTTAATGGCATTATGAACAAGGTTTCGAAGTACGGCCTCCAGGATGTTGACGTCGGCATAAGCCATTAGCCCATCCTTCAGAGATGTATCGAAAATGATTCCTTTTGCTTCGGCAATATCCCGGTATAAGTCCAACCTTTCAATGATCGTCTTTTTTACATCCAGTTGGATAGGATGATATTGAATGCTGCTGGTCTGAATTCTTGCCCAGTTCAGCAGATTTTCAACCAGATTGAAGACCTTCTGAGAGGTGGAATAGGTCTTTTTGACCATGTCTATACGTTCTTTTTCAGAGCATTGGGCGTACTCGTTGGTCAATATGTTCTGGAAGCCTAATATCACATTGAACGGGCCTCTCAGGTCATGGGAGATGATAGAAAAGAGCTTGTCCTTGGTCGCATTCTG
>DATGYU010000007.1:0-11227 GCA_035297625.1 Prolixibacteraceae bacterium | reverse complement strand
TCCTTGTTTCCCGGGGTAAAATCAATGTTCTTGGCATCGGTAATATTATCGAGGCTATCGGTGATAATAATCGGGATAGAGGTATTGCGTACGATAATATCATTTAAAAAGGTAATGTCTTCAGTTGAATTGATATCATAGCTGGCCAGCTTTTGGGTGGCCTCTGCCCATAGCTCCACATTCTTGCGCTCTTCAAAAGCCATTTTCTTTACCAGCCAGTTGGTATAAAAAAAGGAAGCAATGCCGATGGCAACCGCCAGCAGCAGAAGGAGTATTTTCCAACGGCGTTTTCTAAAATAAAAATCCAAGGTGAATATTATTTAAGTATTGATCGAATTTAGTGTTCAGTGTTCAGTAATCAGTGTTCAGTAATCTTTGGCTACTGATCACTGCCAACTGGCAACTTCCTGTTCTCTGTTCCTTGCATTTCTTTAAGTGACTTTGTGCTTAAACGCTACGCCCGCAAAAATAGTATTGTTTAAGGCTATTCCTTTTGCATAAAAGCCTTGACGGCTTTATAAATGCCACTTTGATCAAGGCCGCATTCACGATGCAGCTCTTCTACCGACCCCTGATCGATGAATTTATCGGGAATACCTATTCTTTTCAAATGAACCTCGTAACTGTTATCCGTCATGAATTCGGCAACGGCACTGCCAAAGCCTCCCTGTAATACTCCTTCCTCGATGGTCACCACTTGTTTATAAGTGCTGAAAATTTCATGCAGGGCCTGTTCGTCCAACGGCTTTACAAACCGCATGTCGTAATGGGCGGCCTTGACCCCCTCCTTTTGAAGCATACTAACCACCCTACGGGTGGCAATACCGGTAGTACCGATGGTCAAAAGGGCCACATCCTGACCTTCAGAGAGCTTACGGCTTTTGCCTATGGCAATCGCCTGCATGGGCTGGCGCCAGTCGACAATACAGCCGCATCCGCGCGGGTATCGGATTGAAAATGGCCCGTGGTTTTCGTTCTGGGCCGTGAACATCATGTTTCTTAGTTCCGTTTCATCCATGGGTGCCGAGACAATCATGTTGGGAATGGAACGCATGTAGGCCAAATCGAACACCCCATGGTGGGTAGGACCGTCTGCCCCTACCAATCCGCCGCGGTCGAGGCAGAATATTACCTGCAGGTTTTGAAGGGCCACATCATGGATGATCTGGTCATAGGCCCTTTGCATAAAGGTAGAATAGATGTTGCAAAAAGGGAGCATTCCCTGGATGGCCAGCCCTGCCGAGAAAGTGACGGCATGCTGTTCGGCAATGCCCACATCAAAGACCCTGTGGGGCATTTTCTCCATCATCATATTCAGGGAACAGCCCGATGGCATGGCTGGGGTAATACCTACAATTTTAGGGTTTAATTCTGCCAGTTCAATCATGGTCTGTCCGAAGACATTCTGAAACTTGGGAGGTTTGTTTACGGCGCATTCACAATCCAGCAGTTCACCTGTTACCTTATCAAATTTTCCAGGCGCATGGTATTCTGTCTGGTAAAGTTCTGCCAGGGGGAAACCTTTTCCTTTTTTGGTGATCACATGCAAAAGCTTTGGGCCCGGGATCTTTGCAAGGCTTTCCAGCACTTCGGCCAGGTACACTACATTATGGCCATCAACAGGGCCAAAATAACGGAAGCCAAGGCCTTCAAACAGGTTGCTCTGTTTCAATAGCATGGATTTAACGGCATTTTCTGTCTTTTGAACCAGACGGCGTGCCTTAGGACCAAAACCATTCAGCTTACCCAGCCCGTCCCATATCTCGCGTTTAAGCTTGTTGTAGGTCTGAGATTTTGAAATCTTCAGAAGGTAATTGCTCATTCCCCCCACGTTGGGGTCGATGGCCATGTTGTTATCATTAAGGATCACCAGGATATCCGAATTGTTGACCGCGGCATTGTTTAATCCTTCAAAGGCCATCCCGCCCGACATGGCACCATCGCCTATGATGGCAATGATCTTACGGTCATTTTCATTTTTTAGCCGGGAGGCCACAGCCATCCCAAGTGCTGCCGAGATAGAGGTGCTGGAATGGCCCACGCCAAAAGCATCATACTCACTTTCCGAAGGTTTAGGAAAGCCGCTGATGCCTTTGTATTTTCGGTTGGAATGAAAGATATCTTTTCGCCCGGTGAGGATCTTGTGCCCGTAGGCCTGGTGGCCCACATCCCAGATGAGCAGATCATACGGGGTGTTGAATACATAATGCAGGGCAACAGTTAGTTCCACCACACCAAGGCTGGCACCAAAATGCCCCGGGTTGTTCGATAATGCATCTATAATGTAATCCCGCAGCTCTTTGCACACTTCGGGCAGCTTATCCACTTTTAACTTTCGCAATTCCGAAGGATCATTCAAATGATCCAGCATTCTTTCGGCATTTTCAACCATCAACAATCAATTTTGAATTCAAATATACAACTAATGACCAGTTAATATGCAAAGTGGTGAATTCAAAAACAAAATTTCCGCTTTGGCAGCCATTGGTTAATTAGTGTTAAAGTACCTTATTTGGATGCTATATTGTTCGCCTAAATAAGGATGCATAGGACAAAGTTCTATATTTACGCCATTTAAAACACATGCTATGAATAAAATATTGTTTTTTTCTTTTATTATCTTGTTTACTTCCTGTGTTTCGATGAAGAAATATAAGGATTTGAATGCAAAGTATACGACTTCGGAAAGTACGGTACAAGCCTTGCAGGAAGATAACCGTTTGCTGAAAGTTCGAACTACTGAATTGAAAAGCAAGGTGGATCAACAGGCCAAAGATCTTGCCCAGATGGCAGCCAGGCTTGATGAAACGGCGCTTGCCCTGAAAAATGCCCTGGAAGGGCGCAAGCGCCTGGATCAGGTAAATGCAGATCTGGAAGCACAAATCAAAAGTATCAAGGCAGGCAGCTCTGAGGAAATTGCCCGTCTGATGGAAAAGCTGCAAAAGACCCAGGATGATCTCCAAAAGAGGGAAGAGATTCTGGCTACAGCCCAGGCCGAGCTGGAACAACGCAGCCAAAAGATGAAAGAGCTACAGGATGCCCTGACTCAAAAAGACCAGGCGGTAAAGGATCTGCGTCAAAAGGTGATGAACGCCCTTACAGGCTTCAACAACAAGGGACTGACCATCCAGGAGAAAAACGGCAAGGTATACGTTTCACTGGACGAGCAGCTTTTGTTTAAAACCGGTCAGTGGGAAGTGGATCCCAAAGGCCAGCAGGCCCTGTCGAATCTTGCCGAGGTGCTGGGCCAGAATGCCGATATTAACGTACTGGTGGAAGGCCATACCGACGATGTGCCCATGCGCGGCACCGGGATGGTCAAGGACAACTGGGATTTGAGCGTGATGCGCTCCACGGCCGTTACCCGCATTCTATTAAAGAATAAGGCCATCGACCCCAAAAGGATTACTTCTGCCGGAAGAGGTGAGTTTTTCCCCATTGATGAGATGAAAACAGCAGAAGCTCGCCAGAAAAACCGCCGTACCGAAATTATTCTTACTCCACGACTGGACGAGATTTTCAAGATCCTGGAAAGCAACTAATAAGTTTCAAGTTTCAGGTTCAAAGTTTCAAGTTAGGGACGCCTGTAGATTAGAGGGTTAGCTATTCCTCTGGGGACCTTAAAGACCTAGAGACTTTAATAACCTTAAGGGTCAGGACTAAAGAGGCCCTCTTGCTTGAAACTTTAAACAAAGCCGATGCGCAGCACAAATTGTAAATTGTAAATCGTCTAATTGTAAATCAAAAAGGGATGCTGCTCAATTAACGAGCAGCATCCCTTTTTTTGTTAAAGCCTTTGCAGGCTATTTTATTTCCCTGATCTTCATGTTGCGGAACTGGGCCAGGCCGCCATGATCCTGCAGGCCAATCTGGCCTTTACGGGCCATGCCGTAATAAGGGAAGTCTTTCCACTTGCCTTTTTCCTTGCGTGCTTTCCAGTCCTCATCCCACAGGTTATAATCGACCACTTTCACATCATTCAGGTAATGCTGCACATGGGCGCCTTCGACAATAATACGGGTCTTGTTCCATTCATTGAGTGGCTTCACCTGTGCATTCTGAGGGGCATGCATGGCATAGTTGGCTCCTGAATACTGGTAGTCAGCCAGCTTTTCAGGCCAGCCCTTATCGTCGATTAACTGGTATTCGGGGCCAGTTTCATAGATGGCCTTACCCAGTTTTTCGTTCACATGGTAAAATATACCGGAGTTACTTTTAGGGGCTACTTTCCATTCCACATACAGTTCAAAGTTCTGGTATTTCTTGCGGGTAACGATATCGCCCCCGTGATCACTCCCCACCCCTGAGTTATTCAGCACCCCGTCAATCACTTTCCAGCCGGTGACTTCCTTGCCCTGAAAAGCTTTCCATCCGTCCAGGTTTTTGCCGTTGAAGAGCAGCTGCCACCCTTCTTTCTTTTCTTTTTCAGTTAAGGTATTGATTTTTTCATTCTGGGCCGATAAGCCCAAAGAAAGTGCAAAAGATAATAGTACAAAAGCTATAATTTTCATATACAACAAATTAAGATAGTAAAAAAGGCTTAGATTAAGTTCCTCAATTTATTAACAATAAATGAATTGAGCAAGATGAAAGGGGAAAAGTTTTTAGATTTCGTAATCCAGTGGTCTTTGGACTTTGGGTACACTCCGGACTCCTGAAGGTGGCTGACTATTTAGCAGATCAAGCGGAAAACCTGTGTAGAGATATGAGCTTTTAGTTTTTAAGTCCAATTTACAAATGCTGAAGGATTGAAGGATTGAAGGATTGGCCACTGAACACTGGCTTCTTGTCTCCCATCCCCGTGCTCTTTGCCTTTTCCTCCACAACAATCTGGATTGATCCACTTTTACCCTGGCTTTTGGGGAGGGTATAAAAAAAATTGAGACGGCTTCAACAAGCCGCCTCAAAGCCATGAAAACAATTAAACAATGTTCAGAAAACAGAAAACTAGAAACAATTATATCGTTAATATCTCAACGTTTTTATCGTCGAGCATCTTGTCTACCTTTTTGGTGTACTCGTTAATCAACTGCTGTACTTCTTCGACAGCATTCTTTTCATCATCTTCGGAAAGGCCTTCCTTTAACATCTTTTTCAGATTGTCATTGGCATCCTTCCTGGCACTTCTTAAACTTACCTTAGCCGTCTCGCCTTCCTTGTTAACGGTTTTCACCATATCCCTGCGGCGCTGCTCGGTAGGAGCCGGAACATTTATCCGGATAATTTCCCCGTTGTTGTCAGGGTTGAAGCCAAGATTCGAATTGATAATTGCTTTTTCAATCGGGTGAATCATTGATTTCTCCCATGGCTGGACCACTATTGTCCGGGCATCGGGGGTACTGATATTTGATACTTGCGAAAGTGGAACCATACTTCCATAATAACTTACTACGACGGTGTCCAACATTCTGGGGGAAGCTTTGCCTGCCCTGATGTGAACCAGCTCCTTGTCGAGATGGGTTAAGGCATGTTCCATTCTTTCCCTGCAAATATCAATGACCATTTGAACCTCTTCTTGCATATGAACTAACTCTTTTTGTTTTAATAAAAGTGCTGGCAACAAATATAGAAATTTTTACAGAAAATTGAAATTTTAAATATTTTTAATTAAAAATAACAATTTTACTTTCCATGAACATAAGTTCCAATATTCTCTCCTTCCATCACTTTCTTTAAGTTACCCTTTACATCCATATTAAAAACGATGATCGGAAGGTTATTTTCCTTACACATGGCCGTGGCCGTGAGGTCCATTACTTTAAGGCCAAGGCGGTGAACTTCATCAAAAGTGATGCTTTCAAAGCGCGTAGCCAAGGGATCTTTCTCCGGATCGGCGGTATAAACCCCATCCACCCGTGTACCTTTTAACATCACATCGGCTTCAATTTCAATCCCCCTCAGCGACGAACCCGTATCGGTGGTAAAGTATGGATTCCCGGTTCCGGCAGAAAGGATGGCCACCTCGCCCTTTTCAAGCAGCTCAATAGCACGGTCCTTTGAGTAATATTCCCCGATGGGCTCCATCCTAATGGCAGTAAGCACCCGTGATTTACACCCTACGCTTTTCAGTGCCGAATTTAAGGCCAGGCTGTTGATCACCGTTGCCAGCATCCCCATCTGGTCACCCTTAACGCGGTCAAATCCTTTGGTGGCACCACTCAGGCCCCTGAAAATATTACCGCCCCCCATTACAATACCTATTTGAACGCCCGAATCAGCAATTTCTTTGATCTGCTCGGCATAATCCATCAGTCGTTGCTGATCGATCCCATATTGCTGTTGTCCCATGAGTGATTCTCCACTCAACTTTAACAGTATACGTTTAAACTTTGGCATAAGGAAATTTTTTGCCAAAAGTAGTCTTTATACTTTTACGCCCACCCTGCAGGTGAAAATTTCCTTAGAATTTAACGTTCAATCCTATGCCAAACATCTCTTTAAACTGAATGCGCGGACCACTGCCTTCGATCACCCCGTCTTCATTTTTATCGATAGGCACTTTTATATCATCATCATAAATCAGGTTGGTAATCAAGTTGGCCGATAAATAGTCGTTCACCTTCATATTAAGCATCAGGTCCCAGTTAATATCTATGTTTTGCGGTTTTTTAAGATAATTGGAAAAAAATTCCACCTTGTTGTTCAAGGTTACATTTTTCATGAGCTGGGTAATTAGCTCGGCTTTCAGGATGGCACCCACCTCCATGCGGGTCTTTTTGCCCGGGTCGACGCCAAAGGCACCCTGTGCCGACAATTTATCATCCGATACCACTGTCAGACGGGCCGTGGCCGGGGAGAAGAAAATGGATAAATCTTTTTGTGGTTTATAGTCCAACCCCAGAGCCAGGGTAAAATAACCCGGGGCCATGAAATTGGAAATCACATCGGTAGTATTTGGGTATTTATATCCTTCGGCAAATTGGGTCTTGTAATTAAAAAGCAGGGTGTAATAAAGCTTTTCACTATGTTTAAGTCCCAACTTGGAAGTTAGGTCAATCTTGTCATCCGATTTGACCGTTTGCCGGTTCTGTTCCTTGATCAGTCCATAGCCAAGATCCAGGGTATTTTCCCAAAGCCAGTTGTCCCTGGTATATTTGGCTGAAAGGTTGAATATTCCTACCCCGGCAGAGGAACTTCTGCCACCGGCTACCCAGTTGGTAAGCGATATCTGGGAAAAGTTAAGTGACACCAGGCCTTTTACATCCCATGTTTTAAGTGTATCGGGAACCTGCTGTGAAAAAAGCGCTGTGGGAAGAAGCAACAGAATGAACAAATATTTTTTCATGATCTTCAGTTTTAGGTTTTTATACGGATTGCTTCTATAAATTTAACCAAATAAAATCTATAATGAAAATTTATGGGTATGAATTCAGTCTAGGGGATAAAAAAAAGGGTTACCGGTGGTCGGAACCCTTTTTAAGAAGGTATTGAATAGAAGATTATTGAAAATGCGAATCAAGGGTTGAAATTTGAAGATAGCTAAGTGCTACGGTGGCAGGTTGGTAATCCCTTAACAAGGACAAATTGTTGTTTTAACCTGTGGGCCAAGGGCTTCTGGTGATAATACCAAATACCCTAAAATAATAAATTCCTGCCTGCAAACAGTGAATCGAATTGGACCAGGTATGGATATGAAATACTATTGATATACTATTGTAATACTAAATTCAATGTTTTAGTATTACAATAGTATATCAATAGTATTTAAATATCAAATGTGGTCCATCCGGGTTATTACTTTACCCTAAACTTGTTCTTGAGCTATGGATTATTTATTAGAACAGATGGCAGCATCAAATACCAGCCATATTGAGTTTTTTAGCACACCCTATTCAACCCATTATTCGCATTGAAAATTATACAGTACAGATTCTTTTGCTGACAATTTTCAGGGTGTCGTCTACATGATATAACTGACTAATCTCCCGGTCTTCCAGGTTGATCTTAAAAAATCCTTCCAGGTAGTATACAAAAAGTGCCCAGTCTACCTTATCAAAATTCAGATCTTCCTCAAAAGATGCTTCCAGTTTAATTCGCTGGCGTGGGACACCGGTTTTTCTAAGCACCTTGTACAGGGTACGTTTCATTGATTTATTTTCCATGATCTGTTTGTTGTTTCTAATTGTTTCTGTTCTAAAGCGGGTCAGATTGCCGGCCACAAAAATAACCAATAATGCATCCTGGGAAGAGGCAGGAGCCATTTATTCGAATAATTTTGCTTTTAATTCGAATTAATAAAGGCATTGCTGCTCCTGAAAAATATACTTGACAATTAAAATGCTGTATAAGTGATTCTTGCAATTTCATTTTTAAGGGCAGGCAGGGTAACATTAATTTAATTTTAGCGAAGACTTTAGCCGGGGATTTTAGGAACTTATGGACACAAGGGTTCCAGAATGGTTACCATTTGTATTGCCCACCTCAAACTTGAAACTTTGAACTTGAAACTTTCCTAAAACAGGGTCTCGGCCCATTCTTTTTTCAGAAGGCTGTACACTTCAAGATCGATATAAAGGTGGTTATGGCGCTCCCCTGCCCGTTCAATGCCTTCATAAGTAAAGCCCAGGCGGCGTGGAATGGCTGAGCTTTTATCATTGCCTACCCCACAGCGTATCTGCACCCGGTTCATTTCCATGTTACGAAAAGCCAGGTTGACCATTTTACGCACTGCAGCCGTAGCAATGCCTTTGCCGGTCATCTTTTCGATGAGCCAGTAGCCAATTTCTATCTTATCATTGATACGGTCGGGATCTTTAAAACCTATCAGCCCGGCAAACTCATGCTTGTACCATACTACATAGACCTCATCACGTTTGGTAACCGGCTTTTCAAGGATCGATTGCACGAAACGTTCGGTATCATTTACTTTACGGGTAAAATCGACAAATGGCAGCCATTTGCGAAGAAACTGACGGTTGCTGTCTATGGCATTAAAAATTAAATCTACATGGGAAAGACTTAATCTTTCCAGAAATTCATTGTCGTTGATGGTAAGTTTTTCAATCATAAGCAATAAAATCAGGCGAATGATAAAACAATCCACAAAATAAAGAATTACGAATTAATTATCTTTGCTGTAGGATGGAAAAATATTTGTCTTTCCATTATTAGACCTCTAAGTAATGGAATTAAGCATGGAGCAAGGGGCAGATAGTGATCAGTAATCAGTTGGCAGTGATCAGTAGCCAAAGATTACTGACCACTAAACTCAATCCTTCAGCCCTTTCAAAACTAAATAAATACGACCATAAATATTGCACAATACTTAATCTATAAAACCTGGAAGATGAAACAAAGGATGTTGATGTTAATGTTTGCCGTTCTGCTGATGAATACCCAATGCACCAAGGCCGATGACAAGAAAGAAACGCGGGTAGAGATAGAAACCGAATTCGGAACCATTAAAATAAAGTTGTACAATGAAATGCCCCTGCACCGGGATAACTTTCTCAAGCTGGTGGATGAGGGTTTTTATACCGATCTTTTATTTCACCGGGTAATCCAAAGCTTCATGATACAAGGCGGAGATCCTGATTCCCGAAATGCCACCCCCGAACAAAGGCTTGGCGGCGGCGATTTGGGTTATACCCTCCCGGCCGAGATCAATCCAAAGTTCTTTCACCATCGGGGAGTACTGGCCGCTGCCCGCCAGGGCGATCAGGTAAATCCTGAAAAAAGATCTTCGGCCTCACAGTTTTATATTCTTCAGGGAAAAATATTCAGGCCAACAGAGCTCGACACCTTGTTAATGAAATTGGAAGAGAACCGCAAGGCAGCCCTCATGCAGGCCCGAATGAAGGCCATTGAGCCCGAATTAAATAAACTCAGTGCAGAGGGCCGTCAGGGGGAATTAATGGCTAAAATCAACGCTATCCGCGATTCTGTGACCACTCAGGTTGCCAGGCTTGCCCCGCTTACCTTCACCGAGGAACAACGCAAGGCCTATACCACCACCGGAGGGTATCCTTCTCTGGATAATAACTATACCATTTATGGAGAAGTTGTCGAGGGCATGGAGGTGGTGGATGCCATCGCCAAACAGCAGGTTAATGAGTATAACCGGCCGCTGAAGGATATCCGCTTCAGCATAAAAAGAGATTAGTTTCAAGTTTCAGGTTTCAAGTTCGGGGGAATGATGCAGCGGGTAAAAGTTTAATGTTTCAAATTTAAAGTTTAAAGTGTGCAGAATAAATCGTAAATTGTAAATTGTCTGGGAGTTCATAGAGGGAGATGATTGCAGCATACTGATCACTGAATATTTCATTCAATTGAAACGACTATGGGAATCTACATCTTCTTTTTGATAGTTCTCTTTTGCCTGGCTGTTTCCGACCTGATGGTGGGAGTAGCCAACGATGCGGTAAACTTTCTCAATTCTGCGCTGGGTTCAAAGGTGTCAACACGAACGGTGATCATGATCGTGGCCAGTGCTGGGATCATGATGGGTGCCTTGTTTTCCAACGGGATGATGGAAGTGGCCCGCAAAGGCCTGTTCTTCCCCCAGTATTTTCTATTTTCAGAGATCATCATCCTTTTTATGGCCGTCATGTTCACCGATGTGCTGCTGCTGGATTTCTTCAACACTTTTGGGCTGCCTACCTCGACCACAGTATCCCTGGTATTTGGGATGCTGGGAGCAGCCGTGGGCACTGCTTTTCTGAAAGTGGAAGAAGGCGCCATGATCATGGCCGACGGAGTGGAAAAAGTAGCCCGCATAGGGGATTTTATCAATTCCACCAAGGCCCTGGCCATCATCTCCAGCATCCTGCTATCGGTGGTACTCTCTTTTGTTTTTGGAATCGTGATTCAATGGATCAGCCGCCTGATATTTACCTTCGATATTGAAAAAACCATTCGTTATTTCGGTTCATTATGGGGAGGGCTGGCCATTGCTGCCATTACCTATTTCTTAATGATCAAAGGATTAAAGGATGCCTCCTTTATGACGGAGCAAAATTACGCCGTCATCAGCAAAAATACCTTATCAATCATTGCCGCGAGTTTTGTCTTTTCCGCTCTGTTACTTCAGCTTGTCACCTGGTTGTTTAAGACCAATCCCCTGAAAATTGTAGTACTGGCAGGCACCTTTTCCCTGGCCATGGCCTTTGCGGGCAACGATCTTGTCAACTTTATCGGGGTTCCGCTGGCAGGTTACGAATCCTTTAAGGCTTTTGCAGCAAATGGCTTACACGATCTGCCAATGACCCGCCTGCTGGAAGATATTCAT
>DATGYU010000006.1:0-12349 GCA_035297625.1 Prolixibacteraceae bacterium | reverse complement strand
GTTTCATAAACTCAGGGCTCAGGTAAAAACATGTTGGCTTGGCTTATTCAACGGGTAAATGAAATGCAAATTCTATCGGGCGTAAATATTTCTGCATTAGGAGAATAAAAACGCCCAAAAATGTAATTTCCTTAAATATTTTATTGAAATAAATGTATTTTGAATTAAAATATAACTATTTTTGAAGAATAATTTTATCCATTAATTAAACAGTTATTATGAACATTTTTGTTGGCAGCCTTCCCTTTAAGATTGAGGAAAGCGAATTACAGGAAATTTTTGAAGAATACGGAGAAGTCACTTCCGTAAAAATTATTACAGACAGGGCTACTGGAAGATCCAAAGGCTTTGGTTTTGTTGAGATGACTAATGAAGAAGAAGCTAAAAAAGCAATTGATGAACTGAATAACGCTGAGATTGAAGGCCGGACAATTGTTGTAAATAAAGCTGAAGAGAAAAAAGAAGGTAGTCGCCCTGCAGGTGGTGGCTTCCGTGGAGGCAACTCTGGTGGTGGCTTCCGTGGAGGTAACTCAGGCGGCGGTTTCCGCGGAGGTAACTCAGGCGGCGGCGGTGGCTATCGTGGCGGCGATCGCGGAGGTAACTCTGGCGGTGGCTTTAACAGAGGTGGTGGCCAAGGTGGAAACAGAAGATCAGAATACTAGGATTTATTGTTTTTAATTTGCTATTACAAAGTAAAGGTTGAGTAATTAATCTTTATCACTACATAAAGGCCAATAAACAGAAGGGTTAAAGCTTCGGTTTATTGGCCTTCGTTTTTTCTTGAGTTTAAAGTTTCAAATTCCAGGTTTCAAGTTAAAAGGGCTGCTGATCATCAGCCTTCATTGCAGACCTTAAAGTCGTTAAGGTCCTTAAAGTCCCATGGGCATTACTTCTCAATCCTTATCCTTACATCCACTGCCACCAGCTTATCCCCGTTGCCGATTAAAGGGTTAATGTCCATTTCCTTTATCTCTACAGCAAAACGCAAAAGGGTGGACAGGCGCACCATGATCTCGGCAAACTTTCGTTCACTTACCCCGTTCTTGCCACGATAGCCTTTGATGATTTTATAGGAACGAAGGCTTTTTATCATCGAGCAGGCTTCACTCATAGTTAGGGGAGCCAATCCCGAGGTAATATCCTTGAGCACCTCGACAAAGATCCCGCCTAGCCCACACAGGATTACATGGCCAAAACGGTTCTCATACTTGGCCCCGATGAACAGCTCTATACCTGATACCATCTCTGCCATCAAAACGGCGGTGGTATCCTTGATTTTCATCAAACGATGAAATTCCCTTAGGACCGTCTCTTCACTTTTTATATTTAACATCACTCCGTCCACTTCTGTCTTATGGATGGGGCCTACCACTTTCATTACCAAAGGAAAGCCTATGCGGCGGGCTGTCTGCAGGGCTTCACTTTCTGAGGTGACGGTAAATTCTTTTACCACCGGTATGCCTGCAGCGGCAAAAAGACGGTGGATCACTTCAGGAGACTGAAAGCCGTCTTTGGATTGATCAATGATTCTGCGAATTTCAGGTACATCAATATTGTCCAGAAAAATCTTTTCTTCCGAAGGGCGGGGCGTGTTTTCCACCTTGGCAAGTGCCCTTCCCAACAGCACCTCATCAGGAAAGTTTACATTCCCTTCGGAAAGAAAATGCGCAAGGTCATCTTTTACATTGATAACCGAAGGTAATATAGGGTAAATTGGCTTTTTACAGGTACGCATCTTCTCATTTAGAATCTGATACACATCGCGCACAGTAAACAGGCCAGGACTGCCGTAAATAACCGCCATCCCGTCCACATCCTTAAAGTCATGTTCGCAGGCATCGATAATGGCGGCCAGCTGGGTGGCGTTTCCCGTGGCCAGAAAATCAATAGGGTTTTCCACCGAGGAGCCGGCAAACAGCTTGCTTTTTAAAGCCGTCTTGGCCGGTGAATCATGGATCGGCTGAATGTGCAAGCCGCCGCTTTCAAGGGCATCGGTCAGCATCACGGCAGGTCCGCCGGCATGGGTGATGATGGCCATGCGCTTTCCTTTCATCTCTTTGCACATAAACACGCTGGCTACGGTGGTGAGCTCCTCGCGGCCAAAACAGCGCACAATACCTGCCTTGCGGAAAAGAGCTTCCACGGCCAGATCGGAATTGGCCATCGCCCCGGTATGGGAAGCTGCGGCACGGCTGCCTGCCTGGCTGCTTCCGGCTTTTATGGCTGCGATCTTACATCCTTTGCGGATCAGCGAAGAGGCATGTTTTAGCAACTTGTCGGGATTTTCGATACTTTCAAGATATAATAGTTTGACCCTTGAACTGTGTTTTGAGTCAAACGTGTCGTCCAGGTACTCCAGCAGGTCTTCTACGCTGATCTGGGCAGAATTGCCTACTGAGAAGACACTTGCAAAATGCAACCCCTTGGGAATCCCTGATTCCATGATAAAAACAGCCGTCGCCCCCGAACCTGAGATAAAATCACAGCCCATGGGATCAAGCCTCGGGATAGGGGTGGTAAAGACGCTGGCATGCCAGGGGGTGAGTATCCCGATGCAGTTGGGCCCAATCAAACTGGCGCCCACTTCGTCAGCCAGCTGGGTGATCTTCTCCTCGAGCAATCGTCCCTGATCACTTTCTTCACTAAAGCCGGCGGAGATAACAATAAAGGCTTTGGTACCTTTTTGCCTGCCCAAAGTTTCCATGACTTCATAACAGGCCGAAGCCGGGATGGCCAACACTGCCAGATCCACCTGGGGCAGTTCCTGGGCACTGGAAAAGGAAGCAATACCCTGAACCTCCGATTCCTTTTGATTGACCACCCATAACTGGCCTTTGTAGTTATTATCGATCAAGTTCTTAAGAAGCTTTCCTCCTGGCTTGGAGGTATTGTTGGAGGCACCCACTACTACAATGCTGCGCGGGGCTATCAATTCTTTTGTAATCATCTTCCGGCTATAAGTTTGTCAACAAATTTACTAAAAGCAGGATAGTAATAACTGACTTTTGATAGCAATTAATACTCTTTTATCTTTTTTAATTTCAAAAGAAAATAAAAAAGAATATTACTAGCCGTATTAACCTGGCTGCTGGATAACAAAGTTCATACAATTGAGCTTTTTCTATAAATATTGAGGTGCCCTGTACCACCCGTTATTCAAAACACTCTTACTTTACGAATATTTTATAATTATTTTTAGATTAATCTGCCTGTTACTTGTGTATTTAAGATCACGCAAGCAATACACAAAGTATACACAAGCAATACACAAGCAATACGCAAGCTGTCTTTGCGTTGAGATAGAATAGTTACAGGACTGTGGAATTCTAAGGATTATTATAAAGATTGAGATTAAAAGTTAGGATGGGGCGTAAATACTTCAGGAATTTAAAATCAATATCTTTGAGACTTTTTAAATCTGTGGGAAGTATAAATACTTTTATCAATGTTGAATGTCGGGCAATACGGAACAAAAGATAGTAGTGATATGTGACTTTTCAGAGCGAATGAAGGAGGTCATCGTGCATGGTATCCGTATAGCCCAGGTGCTGAACAAGGAGCTTTGCCTGACGGCCTGCTGGCATCGCAAGGAACAGAAGCCTGTAATCCAGGATCAGCTGATCAGGGCTACGGAATCTATCAGGAAAAGTTTTCCTGAGCTGCGCATTTCAAGCCTCCTGATAAAAAATTCATTGAACGACAATATCGATAAGCTGGCATGGGAATATGATGCCGTGCTTGTCATCCTTCACAAGGCGATGCTAAAACCTGCACTGAAGGCTTTAAGGGAAAGCAGCATCGCTTTCTTATTTGTGCAGGGCGATTCTCCTGACTTTTTGGCCTATAAAAACGTACTGGTACCTGTTGATTACCGTAAGGCTACCAAAGATACTGCACTTTGGTCGTCATTTTTAGGCCGCTTTAACCGTTCGCAGGTCCAGATGGTTTATGCCCTTGAAACCGATAAGGAGCAGGCATCTTTAATTCAAAAAAATCTTGGTTTCCTTCGCAAGTTTTTATCCAATCTTAAGGTTTCCCATCAGGCCGTTGCAGGAAAGACCTCCAGCTGGGGCATTTGCCGGGAGACCGTTTCCAGGGCTCATGAGTTAAAAGGCGATGTGATGGTAATGGCCGGCAGCGCCTCCATATCACTGCTGGATTTACTGATTGGGCTTCCCGAGAAAAAGATTATCCAAAAGGCTGGAGATTTGCCCGTGCTGATTATCAACCCAAGAAAAGAAATATGTATGATGTGCGATTAGACGACAATATTTGGATAATAGATTGATGGTGCCTGAAAGGTCGGATGAACAACATGTAAACGCATTGATACATAGATCTAAAGGTTTGGTTTTAATCACTTGTTTCTCCATGCTTGTGTTCTACTTTTTCTTTTTAGGCGATTTTATCTATTATCTTTCTTCTGTTATATTTTGCAATTCTAATAATGAACATCCTAGAAATGAAGAAAATGATTTTTACCTTGCGTTATATTTCAAACAGAATATTCAACCTATAAGCGATAACACATGATTGACATTGATGAATTGGACGATAAGTTTAGTATTGAGGGGGAAGTAGGCTTTGCCGAACTGGAAGATGGAATGGCTTTTCTGACCATTTTTAATAAATACGGGGATGTGGATATCTGCCTTTACGGGGCACATATTACCAGTTACCGACCCAATGACTCTTCCGATTTATTATGGATGAGCCCCGAGAGTTTCTTTGAAGAAGGCAAGCCCATCAGAGGTGGTATACCGGTATGCTTTCCATGGTTTGGGCCTCATAAAAGCGACAATCAGTTGCCCCAGCATGGCTTTGCCCGCCTGATGTACTGGGAGGTTTTAAGCACTGCCAGCCTGCCTTCAGGAGAAACAAAAGTAGTATTACAGCTTTGTTCTTCTGAAGCAACCAAAGCCTACTGGCCTTATGATTTTTGTGCCCAGTTAATTGTGGAGGTCGGGCAGTCATTAAATGTAACTTTAAAAGTTACCAATACTTCTTCCGACACATTTGACTATACCTGTGCCCTTCATTCTTATTTCAGCCTATCGGCAATTGAAAACCTTAAGATTGAAGGTCTTCAAAATACCACCTACTACAATCAGCTAACGGGTGAAAACGGGCTGCAGGAAGAAGAAATCCTGCAGATACATGAACCCCTTACCCGCCATTACCTGGATACCGAAAAACCTGTAATCATAGAAGATACTATCTATAAGAAAAAGATCAAGGTGGCAAAAGCCGGAAGCCGGGTAACCACTGTGTGGAACCCAGGGGCCGAGGCCAGCGCGGCTATGGCCGATCTGCCCGACGACGGCTATGAAACCTTTGTATGCGTGGAAACGGTGAATGCCTTTAATAATGTCATATCGCTTTCTTCCGGGCAATGGCATGAGACTACCGCTGTCATCGGCCGTTATGTGGAATAAACATGTCTGAGCATGAAAAAGACCAATGCTGCCCGTTTACTGGATGCCAGGGGTGTCTCGTATGAACTGGCAGAATATGAAGTGGACGAAAATGATCTGAGCGCCCTGACCCTGGCCAAGAAGATAGGCCAGAACATTGAGCAGATCTTTAAAACCCTTGTTTTGAGGGGTGATAAGAATGGGGTGTTTGTGGTCGTGATCCCCGGGAATGCGGAAGTGGATTTAAAGAAAGCAGCCAAAATATCGGGGAATAAAAGTGCGGCCATGGTTCAGCAGAAAGAGTTGTTGGGCCTAACAGGATATATCCGTGGAGGGTGCTCGCCGCTGGGTATGAAAAAGCCCTATCCGGTTTTTATAGACGAGAGCTGTATGCTTTTTGATACGATCTTTATCAGTGCGGGGCAGAGGGGATTGCAGCTTAAGATCAATCCCAGGGACCTGATCAGTGTGATTGTCCCCGTGGTGGATGATTTGACCGAATGACAGGATTTAAATTAAGGGAAAGAATACAGTAATAAGTGATCAGTAAAAACTGTAAAGATTATAAGGGCTGTCTTTACTTTCTTGTTTCTTATTACTTATTCGATATTCCTTATTTAAAACATAAGTACAATGTTTAAAACTTGATTTCTCTTAATATATTTGATTCACCTAACACTTCAAACTATGAACAATCAGATCAACCGCAGGGCTTTTCTCTCCAGGGTATCGGCCGCTGCCGTAGTCACAGGACTATCTTCTTTTCCTTTCATTTCGGCAGCAAGTCAAATGACTCAGCAAAAGAAACTGGGCATTGCCCTGGTGGGGCTGGGTTATTATTCCGTGGATTTACTAATGCCAGCTTTGGAGCAAACCCAGTATGTGAAACTTACCGGCCTGGTTACCGGGAGCCCGGAAAAGGCAGAAAAATATGGCAAGAAGTATCAGATAGCCAAAGAGAATATTTACAATTACGAGAACTTTGACAAGATAACCTCCAACCCGGCCATTGACGTGGTATATATTGTTCTGCCCAACAGTCTGCACAAGGAATTTGTCATACGGGCGGCCAAAGCGGGAAAGCATGTGATCTGTGAAAAGCCCATGGCCTTGAATGCCGCCGAGTGTCGCGAGATGATCGATGCCTGCAAAAAAGCAGGAGTTTCTTTATCCATTGGTTACCGCCTGCATTATGAACCCTATACCCAGCGCATTCAGCAGATGGCAAAGGAAAAACCTTACGGAGACATCAACGTGGTGCATGCCTCTGCCGGGTTCCGGATGGGAAGGCCAACCGAGCACTGGAAGGCAAAAAGTCAGTATGGCGGGGGTGCTATCATGGACATGGGGCCATATCCACTGCAGGCAGCAAGGTATTCCACCGGTCTGGAACCCATTGCCGTAACCGCACAGATGTTTAATTCTGACCCAAGTGTTTTTAAGGGAGTAGACGAGACCACCACCTTCCAGTTAGAATTTCCCAATAATATTGTGGCCAGCTGCCTGACAAGCTTTGCGGCTAATGTTAATTTTCTTACCATCAATGCCCAGAAAGGAGAATACGGTCTGAAGCCTTTTAGCGGTTATGGTGGTATTCATGGCTTTTTACCCAATGAACAGACTTTTGACTTTCCCGAGAAACATCAGCAGGCCAGTCAAATGGACCAAATGTGCCTGGCCATCATGGAAAAAAGACCATCCCTTACCCCGGGAGAAGAAGGCCTGCGAGATATGGTTATCATTGATGCTATCCGTGAATCGGTAAAAAAAGGAGGTGCCAGAATTGAATTAAAATAGCTATACTTACACAAGGTATTGGATGAAATAACTGGCTTAATGACCATAGATATTAGACAATAGACTTTAGTCTAATATCTATGGTCCAATAGCTCATATCAAAAATAAAATTTCAGCATCAGTTAGGAATTTATTCTGTTTATTTGTTATAGAAAATAAATGCAGAGAGCATGGGCAATGAACAAGGAGTATGGAAGTGATCACAGATTACTTCCGTCAATCCTTAAGTGCCTGGAAACATGAAATATAAAAGATTTCATACTTTACATGGTTTTCTGCTTGATTCATATGGATACTGCGGGTTTTGACAGATGGGTTTGATATAATAATATAATTGGATACAGTTTGAAAACATTTACAGGACGAAGATTTAGCCTGCTATTATTCCTTTTGCTGGGAGGAGGCTTTAGTACCATGCTTAGCGCACAGACATTTGAACAGGCCAAAGATTATGCTTTTAACGGACAAAGGGAAAAAGCCAGGGCTGTTTGCAGGGCTATCCTTGCCAGGGATTTTGATTCAGATGTGGCTACCTTAATGGGGCGCACCTATGCCTGGGATGGAAAATATGATTCTGCCCGGGTAGTATTGCAAAAGGTACTTACTCAAAATGCCAATAACAGCGATGCCCTTTCCGCCCTAGCCGATGTGGCATACTGGAGCGAAAATTACCCTGAGGCCATCGGTTACTGCGATCGTATCCTGGCAAAAGACCCGGGCAGTGAGACTGTGCAGCTGCAAAAGGCCAGGATCCTTAAGTCGGCAGATAATAATGATGAAGCCGCTCAACTGCTGGAAAAGCTTTTGGAAAAGAATCCTTCCAATGATGAAGCCCTTCGGTTACTGGATAAGGTGCGACTGGAACTGATTAAAAACAAGCTTACCATCAATTATACTTACGATTACTTTTCCAATACGGCCTATAACAAGGACCCATGGCAGCTTCTTTACCTTCAGTATGCCAGGAAAACGGGCCTGGGAACAGTGATCGCAAGAGTAAATTATGCCAATCGCTTTGGCAAGGATGCCCTTCAGCTGGAAGCTGATGCCTATCCCAAGCTCTCAGAGAACGACTACCTATATGTTAACTACGGATTCTCCAACTTTTCCATCTTTCCCCGCCAGCGTGCAGGACTGGAGTGGAACCGAAGCTTTGCCCATGCCATTGAAGGCTCCCTGGGAGGCCGTATCCTTCATTTTGACGGCTCCAAAAGGGTGATCATCTATACCGGTTCTATTGGCAAATATGTGGGCAATTACTGGTTTTCACTGCGCCCATTTGTCACTCCGGGAGGGGGCGGCACTTCCGTATCAGCCTATTTATCTGCAAGGCGCTATTTCTCGGATCCTGAAAACTATATCGGTCTTAGAGTAGGAGCGGGCACTTCTCCCGATGAGCGAAGGCTGCTGCTGTTTGACCAAAGCCAATCGGCCCGGTTAAAATCACTGAGTGCAAGGACGGAATACAATCATATCTTCAATGGCCGCTGGATCTTCAATGCTGCTGTTGGGTTTGCCAATGAGGAATACTGGGTGCCACAGGACGATCGGATGCGTTCGGGCAATGATCTTAGCTTGCAGTTGGGATTCGCTTGGTTGTTTTAAAAAATAGGTATCAGTTAGTTAACCATCATCATTAATTTGAAAATATGGCATCTTCAAGTGTTGTAAGCCGAAAGCTCAGGGTTTCCAACCGCAGGTTTCTTTCGATGAGTATCCTTCTGGGTGCTTTTCTTCTGTTGGTAAGAATATATGAGTGGACTGTCGTTTCTAATCTTGCCGCTTACCCCGACGGCAGCTGGATCAGTCAGCTGTATGGTATTGGATACGACTTTCTGCTTTGGCTGCGCATATGCATGTGGCTGATCATTCCTATGATTGCCATTGGTTATTACAGCCGGTTAGGGCAAAAGATCATTTATACAGCCATTGCCGTAGTCATCGTATTATCAGATATCGCCTTGATCCAGTATTTCGCTGTGGCCAGGGTGCCACTAGGGGCCGATTTGTTTGCCTATTCCAAAAGCGAGATGCTGCATACCTTAGGGGCATCGGGGCAGATGAGCCTTTCCAACATCCTGCCCTCTGTCATTATTTCAATCGTGGTGATACTGGCTTTTGTTTTTATCAGAACCATCACCCTTAGCAATCCTGTCCGAAGAGCTTTTACCACCTTTATTATCCTTTCCATATTTATAGGAAACCTTTTAAATCCTTATCCTGAAGACTATAACAATGAGTTCCAGATGTTTGTGGCTTCCAATAAACTGAGCTTTTTTAATAAAAGCGTAAAAACTTACCTGGACAACAGGTCTGCCCTTGAGGATAATATGGATGAGCCCGTTGTTCTTAACCAGGGAGACGATGCTTTTGAATATGTAAGTGTCGATTATCCCTTGCTTCACAAGGAAAATACACCCGATGCACTGGGCCCTTATTTCAACACTGATTCCGTACGCCCGTCCTTTGTTTTTATCCTGGTCGAGAGCTTAGGCAGGGCCTATTCCGGGGAGAATGCTTACATGGGGAGTTTTACTCCTTTTCTGGATTCACTGATGCAAAAAAGCTTATACTGGGAAAACAACCTGAGCACTTCGGGGCGTACCTTCCAGGTGCTGCCTTCCATGCTTGGCTCTTTACCTTTTGGTGAGCGTGGTTTTACAGATATGGGCGAAAAGATGCCTGATCACCTGACCATGGTCAGCCTGTTGAAAAACAAGGCGGGTTACCGCTCTTCATTTTACTATGGCGGGGAAGCTCCTTTTGACAATATGGAAGTGTTTATGAAGCGCCAGGGTGTGGATCGTGTTGTAGATCAAAAAGACTTCGGCCCATCCTACAACCGTTTGCCTGCCAATGGAAATGGCTTCTCCTGGGGCTATGGCGATAAGGAAATCTTTAGAAAATACCTGGATGACTTTAATCCCGCAGATTCATTGCCCCACATCGATGTCATGCTTACTTTGGCCATGCATGATCCTTTCCTGTTGCCCAACCAGGAACAGTATAACCAGCGTGTATTAAGGAGAATGGAAACACTGGAACTGACTGATAAGCAGAAGGCCTTCAATAAAAATTATATTCGGCAGTTTGCCTCCATGTTGTATTTCGATGATGCCCTGCGCGGGTTTATATCCGAATTCAGTAAACGCAAAGGCTTTGAGCATACCATCTTTGTCATAACCGGAGATCATCGTATGCCAGAAATACCCATTAGCACTCAGATTGACCGCTTCCATGTGCCGCTGGTTATTTATTCACCCATGCTTAAAGCAGGTAAGAAGTTCTCTTCCATCGTGTCACATTTCGATGTGACCCCTTCATTGCTTTCGTTGCTTCAGCACCATTATGGCATCAAACAGCCAGCCGTGTCCGCATGGATTGGCCATGGACTGGATACTGAGGCTTCTTTCCGCAGTGTTCATGCCTACCCGATGATGCGCAACAAGAATGAATTCATGGATTATCTTGATGGTCAGGATTTCCTTGGCGGGGAAACGGTTTACCGTATTTCAGAGAATTTGGGCAGTGATCCCCAGAGCCAGGACAATCAGCTTAAAGAGGATCTTTTAAACCAATTCAATGCTTTTAAAAAGGTTAACCTCTATGTGACCCGTAATAACAAGCTGATACCGGATTCTATAAAGATTCGCTAAAGATTATTGGATAGGAGACATTAGATGCCAGATGGTAGACTCCTCTGAGCTTTACAAATATCTAATAAGAAACAAGGAATAAGAAATAAGGAAGTGAAGGCACTTTCTTATTCCTTGTTTCTTATTTTTTATTGGATATTGAACATTGAATGTTGGATATTCTTTAAACTATTAATATCCAATATTTAATTACCATTTAATAGGCTCTTTGCCATGCTCTTCAAGATATTGATTGGCCCTGGAGAATTGTTTGTTTCCAAAGAAGCCTCGGCTTGCCGAAAGGGGAGAAGGATGAACCGAGGTAAGTATCAGGTGCTTTGATGGATCAATAAAGGAGCTTTTGCTGATGGCATAGTTTCCCCAAAGGATAAACACCACGTTTTGAAGGTTTTCTGCTACTTTATGAATGGCAGCGTCAGTAAAGATCTCCCAGCCTTTCTTTTGATGCGAGCCTGCTTCCCCGGCACGTACCGTGAGCGTGGCATTGAGCAGCAACACTCCTTGACGGGCCCAGCGTTCAAGGTTTCCGCTTTTAGGGATGGGAGCCCCGGTATCGGCATTCACCTCTTTAAAGATGTTGCGAAGTGAAGGTGGAAAATCTACCCCGTCATTAACCGAGAAGCACAGCCCGTGCGCTTGTCCAGGCCCGTGATAGGGATCCTGTCCAAGGATGACCACTTTCACCTTATCAAAGGGACACTGCTCGAAAGCATTGAAGATCAGCTTTGCAGGAGGATATATGGTGCGCGTGGCATATTCTTCTTTTACAAATTCAGTGAGCTTAATGAAATAAGGCTTATCAAACTCATCCTTTAGCTGCTTTTTCCAGCTTTCTTCTATTTTAACATCCATGGCTAAGGTTTTATGTCTTGATTGATTGTGTTAGTCAAAAGTAAAGAAAAGATGAGTTAAAAAGAACCCTTACCAGAACAATTGCAATTGGACGATTTACGATTTACAATCAGGTGAGTTCGGAAGATCAGTTTTATGGATTAAATAAGACTTGCCAACAAAACACCAAAACACAAATCCTTACAGAATCTATTCTTTGGGCATTTGGAGATCCGAAGTTAACGCCTATGGGATATGGTGGTTAATCTTCAATGAATGCGGCTGTTTAATATTCCCCCGGCCTTGCACACGAGGCCAGGGGAATTGGCAATATATGAAGTATTCCAATGATCCGGTTGTGTTTTTCAGTATGTCAAAGAACTTGATTTATTGTAATCAACCACCCTTATTGCAGGGTGATTTAAGTAGCGGAATATAAACTCCTTCTGCTTTATTCCCGAAAGGTAGACACGGATTTTTCCTTATCCAAAAAACGGTGCCGTTTGCGTTTGTTTGCGTCCGTTTGCCATCATGGTATGTTCTAAGGGGTCAATACTCAAAAACTATGGGTATGCGGATAAAAACTAACCCAATGGGGAAGGTGGAGCAATACCATGTTGTTAACAGGAGCAGAAAGGTTGTTAGGAGCCT
>DATGYU010000005.1:0-2912 GCA_035297625.1 Prolixibacteraceae bacterium | reverse complement strand
CATCGACAGCACTTATGTAGGCGAAGCAAGAGCTTACTCCATCAGCGCGAGGTTAAAAGAAGATGAGACTTTACCCTGGGGCTCATTGAGTTTGCTTTCGGAGATGCCGGTTTTCAGGTTTTCCGTGTCGAAAGACAACGTGTACATGATTCACTGGAATAAATCAAAGTATTACAATGCCATCGACACCATCAAGATATTCCATCATTCTTTTTACAACACTCAAGACATCACCTTAAAAAGTACGGCCGATTTAAATGATACAACCGCCTTCGTTGATCCATCCTATTTTGGAGAATCCCTAAGTTTTACTTTCCGATTGGTGCCTAAGAAAATCATTTATAAAAATGACTGGTTGTTTTATGATCGTTACAATATCAGGAAAAACTTCCTGATAGGCCAACAATTTATCTATTGCAATCAAGTGTTTCCCATCAGCAAGGATTTGTTATTGGTGGATGCATTTGATAGTATCATGACCTATTCCATTTCTGAAAATAAAATTACCGGGAAATTTATGGATCGTTATTTTGGAGATGATGTAATTGTTTCTCCCCAAGGTACCTACTTTGCAGGCGCTTTACGTGAGAAAAGAAATTATTTCTATTCTCCGACCGATCAACTTAATTCTCCCACGATGCTCAGTCTGCCCTATCAACCAATGGGTATAATATCTAACCTTGAAGCCATCTCCGATAATGGACTGGGAATTGAGGTTGTTGATTATCGCACTATTAACCTCTATGAGTTAAGTACCTCCAGGCTACTGGCAAGTTATCGGAATGAGAACCTGGTTGCCGACAACCTGAAAATGTCGCCCAAGGGTGATTATTTCTTAACCAATTATAATGCCTTGTATCTGTTTCAAATCATCAATGGCCAGATAAAAATGGTCAGGCAAACAGCTGACTTCTGGTACTATGATTTCGTAAGTACCGCCGATAACCAGTATGTTACCTGGGATGGAGCTAAACTATATGTGAAACAACTGCCTCAGAATTCAATAGTAAGAGAACTGCCCATTTCTGACTTGTACATCATCAACATTGATTATTATAACAACGAGATGCTCACCTATTCTAACGGACAGCTGTATGTGAGAAGCTTTATCGATGGCCATATCATTCACCAAATGGCCACCAAGCTGGATGAGCCTTTTATTTACAGGCACCTTTATTTGCAAAATCATGTCTTATTCAACAAATTAACTGGCATCAGTTATATTTTTAACCAGGAATAATGAGAAAGAACTTAATGATACTAGGCTTCCTTTTAATGGCGGTCTATAGCGTGCAGGCGCAACAGGTAAGGTTTGGGCTACAGACCGGGGTTAGTGAATATGCATTAAAGGATTTGAAGAATCTCAATCAGAGCTTACAGAATTCTGTTCCTTTTGAAACCCGGATAGTATCCAATTACCCGGCCTTTGTTTATTTCCAGCCATCCGTTGTTTTAGAGAGAGGGAACTGGAATTATGGTTTGTTTTATAATTTTTATTCCACAGGTTCCAGAATATCGGCCAGCGATTATTCGGCCGATTACCTGATGGATACCCGGATCAATGCCAATACCATCGGACTTACCGGTGAATACTATTTCTATCAAACGGGGATATTCAAAATAGGCGCCTATACTAATCTTGGGCTATCCTTGACCCATTTTAAGCTGAAGGAATCATTGATTGTTGCTGATTCTGTATTTTTTAAGATTCCCTATCAGAAATTCAGAAGCTACAATGTCCTTGGCGAGCCGGGTGTAATGATCAGTATCCCCTGGCAAACCTTGCAATTTACCTTCAATGCAGGTTATTCATTCCAGCTGGCAGGATCAGGATTAAAAAACACCGAAACCAAAGACTGGGATTTAATTGATTCACGTCCAAGTAAAGAGGCAAAAGCGCAATGGAATGGTTATAAATTGGGAATTGCTATCTCTTACAGCTTCCCATACAAAGCGGCAAAAAACGATTAGCCCGGGGGAGCGGAGCTTTGTAAGCTCCTTTTGTAAGTAGATAGGGTTTACAACTCAGTTATTAATGTAAAAAAGGAAAAGCGGCTAAAAGCCGCATGACCCGTTTAGCCATTGTAAAATAAACAATAAAAAAGGAAATAACTGATTATAATATTTCTATTTTTATACCGGGATTATCAATCATCGGGTTACTGATCAGATGACTTGAAGTCATCCGATCAGTATACCTACGCAAACTTTAAACTTAATGATGATGAAGCCATTTTACCTGTTGCTCCTGGTTGTTATTCTTTCCATAAACAGTTACGCTCAAACGAAGCCAAGCTCCTTAAAAGAACCGTACAGATCTGTATTTCAGCGACAGGATGCCAAAAGGCAGGAATTTTGGAAGGCGAAAGATTACCGCGGGGCCATCGTGGTCATGCAGGATTTACGTGCCCGGTATGATCAATTGGACAGCCTGGATAAGGAGTATTATATCGGGGCCCTTCAAGGGTTGTCGTATAACATGGCCTGCGGCTATTCGTTGGTTCATCAGATTGATTCATCCCTGATGTACCTTCAACTGGCCCTTGACAAGGGATACAACAACTATTACTGGATCACCAAGGACAGCGACCTGGTGAATATCCGCAAGGATAAAAGGTACCAGGAAATCATGAAAACACATGACTTTGTGGCCCTTTTAAAACTCAACGCCACTTATCAAAAAGAATTCACCCCCTTGCCTATTGTTTCCTACCAGGCGAAAGAAGCCCCGGAATTACAGGAACTTCGCAGGAAATACAATTTGGATTCTGTTGCAGGCAATGGATCGGAGGTTTCCCGGATCATCAACCTGATGAAATGGGTACACCAGCAAGTCAGGCATGATGGCAATTCTAAAAATCCTGCTAACAGGCATGCGGATGCCATCATTGAGGTGTGTAAAAAGGAAAACC
>DATGYU010000004.1:0-10362 GCA_035297625.1 Prolixibacteraceae bacterium | reverse complement strand
TGTTTATCCCAATCCTTTTGATAATAAGATCTTTATTAAGGGTGAATTTAAAGGGGCATTGGTTGAAATTGCCGATTTATATGGCAAAGTTGTTTATTCTGCCCCATTTACACAACCAGAGATCAATCTGCCATTGCTTTCGGCAGGATTTTATGTGGTAAGTGTGAAAGAAGGCAAAAGGGTTTTTCAGCAAAAACTATTGAAAAAGTAGTTCCATGAACCCATCAATAGAAAAGGCAAGTCCAAAAAGGGGAGGGGTAAAAGTAGTTACCGGCATTACTTTTCTATTGCTTTCTTTTTTTACAGCTAATGCACAGAAGCTTAGCGACACCATTTCACTGAAAGAAGTAAAGGTGATTGGCCAAAAGAAATTGGAGGAAGCCGGGATGATGGTTACCCATATTGACACTATGGTGCTGCAAATGGTTAAAACACAGACTATATCAGAACTTTTATCTTCCTACACGCCTGTCTTTATTAAATCGTATGGAAGAGGATCGGAAGCCACCGCTTCATTTAGGGGAACGGCAGCATCTCATACTCAGGTATACTGGAACGGGTTGAGAGTCAATTCACCCATGCGCGGCTATGTTGATTTTTCGCTATTCCCGGTATATTTCATTGATGATTTAAGCCTTCAGCATGGGGGAAGTTCATTGCAGTCGGGGTCAGGCGCTTTGGGCGGAAGTATACTCATTGAGAACAAGCCTGACTGGAATAACAGATTGAATGTTAGGGCTGCGCAAACTGTGGAAAGTTTCTCAACTTATAAGGAGTTCTTCAGCATTGGCTTTGGAAACAGTAAGGTTCAACTGAAAACCCGCTTGTTTACCGACAAAAGCAGCAATGATTTTCCCTATTACAATTATGGGGTTTTACCAATGCATGAATCGGTTCAAAAGAATGCGCAATACCATAAATCGGGACTGCTTCAGGAAATCTATTCACGGTTTGGAAATCAATCTGTCTCCGCGCAATTATGGGCCTATCAGAGCAATCGCAACCTGCCTCAGCTGATGTCCTATGAGGGAGAGTCAAGAAAGGAGACGCAGAAAGATGAAAATCTGCGTGCCATCGTGAACTGGAAGATGGTTAAAGAAAAAAGTAAGTTGGAGTATATTATTGGCTTGAATGTTAACACCTTAAACTATTTCAGATCGAGCAATGAATCTGACTTTGTTAATTTTGACAGCAAAAGCAGTGAGGATAGCTATAGCAGCCAGTTACATTATGACTGGACACCAAATGAGAATATCAACTTTAACTGGTCGGCAGAGGCCAACTACAGTAAAGTATCCTCTTTTGACAAGGCGCCCCAGAAAAAGACAGGCTTTAACCATGACAGGCTATCCTTTTCATTGCTGAATTCGGCCCATGTAAGAGTAAACCCTGATTGGGTAATGTCTTTTCTATTTAGGAGCGAATGGTATGATCAGCAAATTATAGGTTTTATCCCGGCCTTTGGAATGGAATACTGGATAGATGAAAAACAGAACAAGTCATTCAAACTAAACCTTTCAAGAAATTACCATCAGCCCGGATTGAATGATTTGTACTGGCTTCCCGGAGGTAACCCCAACCTGAAACCCGAAGACGGACTTTCGGGCGATCTTGGGTATCTCGATAAGGCGAGCTATGGAAATATGAATTTTGAAGGTCAGCTGACAACATTTGCTTCTTTAATTGATAATTGGATTGTGTGGCAACCTTCGGCAAGTGGGGCTTATTACTGGGAAGCTGCCAACCTGCAAAAAGTCTTTGCACGTGGAGCTGAAATAATGCTTTCAACACAGTACAAGGCAGCGAATGGAGTACTTTTTAATTTGAAAGGCAATTATTCGTACACGGCAACATCAAACATGAATGCTCTGCCTTCAGTGGATGAATCCAGGGGTAAACAATTGATTTACATTCCAAAGCACAAGGCGAATGTATTTGCGGAAACTGATTTTAAGGATTATTATCTGAAGGTTAATGCTCCTTTTACTGGCAAAAGATATACCACAAGCAATAATGTAGAATCGGACTATGAAAAAGTGCTGAATCCCTATTGGCTGGTCAATATGACGGCAGGCAAAAAGTTTGAATGGAAGGATTTGACTGCTGATGCTTCTCTTTCTGTGGAAAATTTGTTGGATACTGATTACATGGCCATACTGTATCGACCCATGCCCGGAAGGTATTATTCTTTTACGCTTCAACTCCAGTTCAGAAAATGAAAAAGCTAATCTATATATTGCTTGTCGCCCTTTGTGCATGTTCTGAAAGCCCGGTAGATACTGTGTTTTTTGATTTTACAGCCAGACGTGGGGTATACATTGTCAACCAGGGTAATTTCATGTATGGTAATTCATCGCTTTCATTCTACAATCCTGAAACAAAAAAGGTGATCAATCATGTGTTTCAGGCACGCAATGGTGCCCCGATAGGTGATGTAGCCCAATCAATGACATTGTGGAATGGCATGGGATTTATCGTGGTCAACAACTCAGGCAAAATCTATGTGATTGATTCCAATACGGCAGAATACAAGGGTAGCATCACTGGATTGAGTTCTCCCCGATATATTCATATCATTAATGCACAAAAAGCGTATGTAACGGATCTGTATGCCCAAAAAATCACCATCTTCAATCCTTCCACCTTTGAAATAACAGGAGCCATCCCGGTTAATAATTCTCTTTCAGAATACAGCCAGCATTCAACGGAAAAGATGGTTCAATATAAAAATATGGTGTTTACCAACTGCTGGTCCTACGATAATAAAATACTTGTAATTGATTCTGAGACAGATCAGTTGGTCGATTCAATTGAAGTGTTTAAACAACCCAATAGTTTGGTGCTTGACAAGTACAATAAATTATGGGTGCTTACCGATGGTGGGTTTGAGGGAAGCCCTTATGGCTATGAACGCCCGGCATTGATAAAGATAGATGCCGAAACCCGTGAAGTAGAGCGTACTTTCAAATTTATTCTGGGTGAACATCCATTGGGATTGAGCCTTAATTCCTCAAAGGATTCTTTGTTTTTTATCAACAGGCATATATGGAAGATGGCCATCACGGATAAGAAGCTTCCTGAATTACCTTTAATTACTTCTTCCTGGTCCAATGTATACGGAGGCTTTTACAGCATGGCCATAGATCCATCCAATTCAGAGATTTATATAGGAGATGCCATAGATCATGCCCAGGATGGATTGGTATATCGTTACAGCCCATCAGGCACACTTATCGATTCATTTAAGACAGGAATTACCCCCAGTGATTTTGCCTTCAAATTGGAATGATGAGGATGGGAAATAAACCTAAAAGATAGGGACTTCTCGTTTGAAGGTCTCATCCAAAGAGATAAACGTTTCCGTACTGGCTATGCCACTTATCTTTTGGATTTTATCGCTGAGCAATTCTTTAAGGTGCTGATTATCCTTGGCGTATACCTTTGCAAAAATGGCATATTGTCCTGTGGTATAATGGCATTCCACTATTTCAGGGATTGTTTTAAGTTTTTCAGCTACTGTTTCATACAGGCTGCCCTTTTCCAGAAAAATGCCAATATACGTACAGGTTTTGTAGTCGATTTTCTTTGGATCGATGTGATAGCCTGAGCCGACAATCACATTCAGATCAATCATCCGGTTCACCCGCTGGTGTACAGCAGCTCTTGAGACACCTACCTCTGTTGCCACATCCTTAAAAGGAATACGTGCATTCCTTGAAATGATATCCAGTATTTTCAGATCTATGTCGTCTAACTGATGCCTTAACGTCATGGTGATTGAGTCAATAGGTGTTATTTAATAGGTACTTGACGTTTAAATTCCATTTCCAGAGAAATGAAAGTTTCGGTGCTTGCAATACCTTCAATTTCCTGCAATTCTTCATCTATTAATTGCTTCAGATGCCTGTTAGTCTTGGTCTGAACCTTAATAAAGATTGCGTATGAACCTGTGACGTAATGACATTCAACGACTTCCGGAATCTTGGTGAGTTGTTCAACCACCTGCTTGTGATATTTGGCCTTTTCAAGGTGAATACCCATATAAGCACAGGTAAAATAACCCAGCTTTTGTGGATTAACGAGAAACTCGCTGCCTTCGACAACACCAAGATTCAGTAACCGCTGAACACGCTGATGAATGGCAGCGCCGGAAACTCCGCATTCACGAGCTACTTCCAGGAAGGGTATCCTTGCATTTTTAGTGATAAGTTTGAGAATCTTTTCGTCAAGTTCATCAATGTTTGGTAGTGGATCAATATGCAGATCATTCATAATGTAAAATTAAAACTGTCGTTTGAAAATTGAAACTCAAAGGTATAATAAATTGATAAATTTTAAATAATCTCATAAAAAAACATCAATTTTATTAATAACTGAAAGCAATCATATCAAAGACAAAAATATAAATTATACTTGATCTTCAGTTTTCTTACGTTTACGGGCGATAAATTTATAGGCCTCGCTAAATAACAAAGGAACCAATCCTAAAACAATGATCATTATCCATCCTTTCAGATCGAGCATTTGTAATTTGAATGCATGCTGCATAAATGGAATTCCTATTACCGCTAATTGCAGTATAAGCCCCAGGATGATAGCCCCTACCAGATATTTATTGGAGAAAATACCAATGCTAAAGATTGATTTTTTACTGCTTCTAACTGCCATTGAAAAAAACAACTGACAGGAAATAAGGGTCATAAAAGCCATTGTACGGGCATAGGCTATACTGTTTTCAGGAACATTATCCTCTAAAGGGCTATATCCATGTTCATAATAACCGTACCAAAAGGCCAAGATAGTGATCGCAGAAATTAACAATCCGCCCAAAAATATAATCCACCCGGCATTTCCCGAGAAGAAGTTATCTTTTGGATTTCTTGGCTTTTCTTTCATTACATCAGGATCGCCAGGGTCCATACCAAGGGCAACGGCAGGCAATGCGTCGGTAAGCAGATTAATCCAAAGCAGCTGTGTAGCCAAAAGTGGAGTCGCCCAACCAAGCGAAATGGTTATAAACATGGTAAATACTTCTCCCAGGTTACATGTCAAAAGAAAGAGCACGGATTTTCTAATATTGTTATAGATGTTGCGCCCCTCTTCAATTGCAGTGACAATAGTTGCAAAGTTATCGTCTGTCAAGATCATATCTGAGGCATTTTTGGCCACATCAGTACCTGAAATACCCATAGCCACCCCGATATCGGCTTCATTGAGTGAAGGGGCATCATTAACACCATCTCCAGTCATGGAAACAATGTTTCCTTTTGCTTTTAGGGCTTTTACTATTTTGACCTTATGCTCAGGCGACACCCTTGCAAAGACGCGCAAATCAGATACTTTATTGCTGAATTCTTCCTCGCTAAGTTCATCTGCTTCCTGTCCAGTGATGGCCTGGTCCGGGCGTTCGGCTATACCCAGTTCTTGGGCAATCGCAAAAGCCGTGTTTTTGTGATCGCCTGTAATCATGATAGATGTAATACCTGCATTTTTGGCCAGTTCAATTGACTGTTTCACTTCCTGACGGGGAGGATCTATCATTCCGACCATACCGATCAAAATAAGATCTTTTTCCATTTCCATCGGGTCAATAATTTCATTTACAGGCTTGAAAGCAGCGCCAAGAGTTCGCAAGGCCGCATTTGACATGTTTTCGGTGGTCTTCTTATATTGAGTTTTGTGCTCTTCCGTGATGGGAATTTGTTTGCCTTCAAACCATACGTGGGTACATTTCTTAAAAAGATTATCGATTGCCCCTTTGGTATTCACCTTGTATTTTCCGTTTTCTTCGGTAAGCGTTGACATTAGCTTACGTACAGAGTCAAAGGCATATTCAGCCACCCGTTTATTTGCGGCAAGTAAAGCACTACGGTCTATTCCCAGATCATCACCCATCATCAACAGCGATATTTCTGTTGGGTCACCAGTTCCTTTGCCATCATTCCATGTGGCATCAGAGCATAATATCATTGTGGAGGCCAGTAACTTTGCATCTTCATCAGCCGTATTAGTCTTATTACGTTCAACGGATATTTCCCCTTTGCTGGTAATGTATTTTGTTACCGTCATCTTATTCTGGGTAAGGGTGCCGGTTTTATCCGAACAGATAATATTAACCGATCCCAGTGTTTCAACAGCCGGCAAACGGCGAATAATGGCATTGCGCTTAGACATCCTCGTTACCCCAATAGAAAGAACAACGGCGACTATAGCGGCCAATCCTTCAGGTATTGCTGCCACAGCCAGTGAAACAGCCACCAGGAACATGTTGGCAAGATTGCGGCCCTGAATCATTGAGATGATAAATATAAACAGGCAGATTCCAATGGCCATTTTGCCCAGCGTTTTGCCCAGTTGATTCAGGCGGATTTCAAGGGGTGTTTTTGCTACTTCATGGGCTTCTATGATTTTGGCAATATTGCCTACTTCCGTATTCATTCCTGTGGCAATCACAACCCCTGCGCCACGTCCAGATGTTACCACAGACGACATGTAGGCCTGGTTCAACCGATCGCCCAAGGGCGTTTTCTCCTCATGGATAAGAAGTGCATCTTTTTCTGAAGGCACTGATTCGCCTGTCAATGCAGATTCCTCCACCTGCAGGTTGGCTGTTTCGATAAGCCTGATATCTGCAGAAATAAACCGTCCGGCATCCAGAATTAAAAGATCACCCGGAACCAATTGTTCCGAATCAATTTCACTGATCTGTCCATCTCTTTTAACAAGCGCTTTAGGGGCTGACATTTTCTGAAGGGCCTCGATGGCATTACCTGCTTTCACTTCCTGGATGACTCCCAAAACAGCATTGATGAGAATCACCAAAACGATGATAATGGCATCAATATATTCTCCCAAAAAGATGGTGATGATTACTGCGGCAAATAATACGTAGATGAGCCAATCGTTAAGTTGGGCAACAAAAAGCTGAAGAATGTTTTTTCTTTTTTGTCCCTTAAGAGCGTTAAGACCATACTTCTCCAGTCTTGCTTTTGCTTCTGCTTCTGTAAGCCCTAAGGAGGCATCCACGTTTAATTCTACAAGAACATCATCAATAGATTTGGAATGCCACATAATCAATAGTTTATTGATTAAATTTACGGAAATTCTGTGATATTCCTGCGATATACTTCCCTATAAAGCTTGGCTCTTATAGCAATGAATTCAGAAGGGGTAATTTGGCCGGGGTAGCTCATTAATACCATTTTAACGGCTTTCTTATCCTTGGAATAGGGAGGTTGATAATATTCTTCGTTGCAACGGTGAAATCCCAAACGAGCATAAAAGTTAATTCTTCGAATGGCCAAATCAGTAGTTGGTTCTTCTGTTTCCAAAATGATTTTAGTTGAAGCTTCGTGTTTTAATTGATTTATGACCTCAGATCCGATTCCTTTACCCTGGAATGTCTTATTTATTGCAAAATGTTCGATAAATGTAAATTCCAACCATTTCCAAAGTGTTAGTAACCCAATGGTACCATTGCTGTTATGGATACAGTGAATGTTGAATGGCGAGTGTACGGTTAATCCCGTTAGCTCATTCCAGTCTCTTCTTTCATCCGGAGGAAAAGAATCATGATAAAGACTTTTTAAAGTCTGCTCGTGTGTTTTAGCTTGAATAAGCGGAATTAATTGAATCATTTATAATAAGATGATTTGGGATGAGGGCGATCAGGCTATTCAATCTTTTGCCTGTTCTGTTTTATCTCTCCCTTGATGCGTTTTTCGTTGAGCCTTTTTTCAATGGAACTACGGCTAGGCTTAGTATTTTTACGAGGTTTAACAGGCTTTAATGCTTTCTCCAACAGCTCATAAGTCTTGCGAATAACATCTTCCTTGTTGGCCAACTGTGATCTGTCGCGTTGGGAAACAACCACCAAAAAGCCTTCCAGGTTAATCTTATTGGCAAGTTTTAGTTGCAGTATCTTTTTTTGCTCCTCCGTTAGAAGTAAAGAGTCGGTAATGCTGAAACGAAGTTCTACCTTAGAGTTTACCTTATTGACATTCTGCCCTCCAGGACCACTGCTGCGTGATGCCTGAAAGATAAACTCAGCCGATAAATCAGGAATATTTGAGATAGATTCTGCCATCTTTTCTGCCCATTCAATCTTTATATTTTTCCAGGAGGGATTTTCTCTTTCGCTCTGACAAATTTTCAAAGTAATAAGCTACCTTTTGTATGGCTTTATAGATACTTACATTAATTGGATTGTAATCATTGGCCATATTGGGATCGATAAAGTAAATCTGGTAATAGAAATCCGTCACCATAGGTATTTTCATCCCTTGGTTGATGTTTTGCATTGCATTGGTATACTGCTCAGGAAATTCCTTTTTCATATATGAGCAGGTATATACCGATATTTTTGAATTCTTGTCTTTTATACCTGAGAACCCAAAGAGCCTGCATATCATACCCCTATGGGTATAGTTTGAGCATCCTGCAGTGGTACCGGGTGTTTGGCTTTGAGCCAGATTAATACAATATTCAGGGTTGGTTTCCAAAAGTACCAGTGCCGCTTCATGCAAATTATTTCTGACAAGATACCAGGCAAGGGGAAGGAATTCCAGAACATTTGCTTCCAAGCCTTTCTTAAGACAACAAATATTACAATTGGTCACGCATTTAAGGCCTGACTGGCTAACAAACTTTTCAGTTTCCTTATCCAATTGCTTAAAAACCTTCTCAATCTTTTTGATTTTGTCAAGCATAAACTAAACCTCTTATAATAAGGGGGCAAAATTAGTGGAAATGTTAAGACTTGATAGAAAAACACCCAACAATAATGACTTTATTCTGAAACACTTTACTGAAGTCTAGGTTGGAATAGTGGATTAAGTAATTATTGCGAAGAATAATTACCGGATCAGGCGACTGCAAAGGCATTATTCTTGATTCTTAAAAAGCATCAACCAGTCATTGTCAGAGAAGCTATATCAAGGCTATGTTAAGACTATATCAAAGCTATTTTTATAAAATATATAGATATCCTCCGTATAGCCTATATATAGGGTTAATTTAGAATTGGTGACAAAAACTGTTTCATTTACAGCTAAAACAGGCTTTTACTTTATAATGGCAGAAGAAAAGACGATAAGGCGGTAATAGTAAAAACAAAAAAATAAGAGCAATGCTTGTCCACCACCTTTTGTGCAGGATCCGTTATACTGTTTGGCTAAAAATATTCCTCCTGTACAATGAACAGATCAATGTACAGGAGGAATATAAGTAATGTTGAAAAAAACGATGATTAAAGTTCAACAGGAGGACTTATTCCTTTAAAATAGTTTGATACCAAGGCTTACAACAAAGTTGCCGTTTTTGGTATTGAATTCCGGAGCTTTGGTAATATCTGTTGCATACTTTTCAAATCGGGCATCCAGAGTCAGGAACAGGAAGTCTACTCCTGCACCAGCTTGCCATGCAAAGAAGCTATTCTTAATATTGTCATCGGTGAATTGTCCTTTAACACTTTTGTGAGTCATAAAGGAAAATACAGGACCTGCCATAATCCGAAGATTAAACGGCTGCTGATCAATAAGCTTTATACCCACCAATGCAGGAACATCAACCGAATTCATATTATATGAACTTTTGCTTGTAAGGCTCGAATTGGTTCTGTCCAAATATTCACCTCCTTTTGAATTATAATAGGCTTCAGGTTGAAGGTAAACAGGGCCAAGATTAATCCTGGCGAATGCTCCGAAAAGATAATTATTAAGAGACTTTGTAGTATAGTCGTTATTATTAGTTGAAAGTTTAGAGGTGTTAATTCCGGCTTTCAACCCTAAGTTCACAGGCGACTGGGCATTACTCGTAAAACTTAAGACCGCCAGCAGAATGATAATTGATAATTTTTTCATATTGTAATAATTTTTATAGAGTGTATGAATATATGTAATACGCTTATCTAACCTTAAATGTTTTACTCCAAGTATCTATAGTTTAAAAAATATTGAAGTTGGAAGAGTAAAAACCCTTTAGGATTTATCTTTCGGGAGATAAACTTATAGAATCTCTAGCTTAGCAAATACCTTCATTAATTCCTCTGCTGGTCAGAATAAAGACCTTCTAATTATTAATGTGTTGTCAAACAATGCCAGGGGAAGGGGCATAAAACCAGACAGTGCCTTAAATAATAAATCCTCTTATAGATAATTTAATTGAATTGTCTTACCAATCTTTTGATGTAATTCTCTGATGTTAGAGGGCTGAAAAGACTTATGGTTGCCTATAAGGCTAAATTGGTTGATAGGTGCAGGAGGAAGAGAAGGTAAAGAGGATATCATTTAAGGTGAGCCGTTTGCAGGCTCACCTTAAATGATTGAAGGAGTGTTATTCTAATTCACCATAGGTATAAGATAC
>DATGYU010000003.1:0-9559 GCA_035297625.1 Prolixibacteraceae bacterium | reverse complement strand
AAAGATCCCATCCGTTTTGAAAAAGATTTAAAAGTGACCATTCAGGATTTGGGATGGCGACAGGGCGGAAGGTATTTGCCCCAGCAGTCGGATATCTCATCGGTATGTTTCTGGTACCAGGCGGATCCTCATAACAAGTTTCCAAAGTTACCGACATGGCAGCAGTTGGAAGTAAATTGATCGGTTAAAAGCAAAAAAGGCGGCTGGCTATTAGCTGCTGGCAAAAAATGCCTCTTTCAGCAATAAAGCAGCTTGAAAGCATGATGTTTTGCCAGAGGCTAGTTGCCAGAAGCCAGCAGCATGAATGAATTACTATAAACTTAAAATATACTGAAATGACTTACAGATTGATAGGGCGATTACCAAAGGTTGGTATCAGGCCCGTAATTGACGGAAGGGAACGCGGGGTGCGTGGATCGCTGGAAGTGCAGACCATGAACATGGCCAGGGCCGCTGCCCGTCTGATTGAAGAAAACCTACGTTTTCCAAGCGGCGAGAAGGTGGAATGTGTCATTGCCGACACCACCATTGGCGGGGTGGCCGATGCCGCCTTTTGTGCCGATAAATTTGAAAAGGAAGGGGTTGGGGTATCGCTCACCGTCACTCCCTGTTGGTGTTATGGCACCGAGGTGATGGATTCCAGTGCCTTGCCAAAAGCCGTTTGGGGATTCAACGGAACAGAACGTCCGGGTGCTGTTTATCTTGCAGCCGCCCTGGCAGGTTATACCCAGAAAGGACTTCCTGCCTTTGGCATTTACGGTCGCGATGTGCAGGATTCCAGTGATACCAGCATCCCTGAAGACGTGCAGGAAAAACTGCTGCGGTTTGTAAAAGCCGGTCTGGCCGTTGCCCAGATGAAGGGCAAATCCTACCTGTCGATTGGAAGTACTTCAATGGGCATTGCCGGGTCAGTGGTAGATCCTGATTTCTTCCAAAGTTACCTTGGAATGCGCAATGAATCAGTCGACATGACTGAGGTGCTTCGCCGGGTGAATGAAAACATCTTTGACCCCGAAGAATATCAAAAGGCCATGGAATGGACCAAGGCCAATTGTCCGGAAGGCAATGACCTGAATGAAGCGGAGAACCAGTCATCGCGTGAACGTAAGGACTGGGAATGGGAGATGTGCGTGAAGATGACCCTGATCTGCCGGGATTTGATGATTGGCAATCCGAAACTGAAAGAAATGGGTTTTGGAGAAGAGGCCAAGGGCAGAAACGCTTTGGTAGCCGGCTTCCAGGGACAGCGACACTGGAGCGATCATTTGCCCAATGCCGATTTCACAGAGGCGCTTTTGAATTCATCCTTTGACTGGAATGGAATTCGTGAAGCGTTCGTATTTGCCACAGAGAATGACAGCCTGAACGGGGTAGCTATGTTATTTGGCCACCTGTTGACCAATACCGCCCAGATCTTCTCGGATGTTCGCACCTTTTGGAGCCCTGAATCGGTAAAAAGGGTAACCGGCAAATCGTTAAGTGGCGTTGCTAAAAACGGTATTATCCACCTGATCAATTCAGGATCCACCACTTTGGACGCTACAGCCATGCAGCGCGACAAGGAGGGTAACCCTGCCATGAAGCCTTTCTGGGACATCACCCCTGAAGAAGCCGATGCCTGTTTGAAAAATACCGACTGGTGTCCGGCCAGCAAGGGGTATTTCCGCGGGGGAGGTTTTTCGTCTCATTTCAAGACCCAGGGACAGATGCCCGTTACCATGTCAAGGGTCAACTTAGTAAAAGGCCTTGGACCGGTGCTTCAGATTGCGGAAGGCTGGACGGTGGAACTGCCCGAGGATGTACATGCCGTATTGGATAAACGTACCGACCCGACATGGCCTACCACCTGGTTTGTACCCCGCTTAACTGACAGTGAGCCGTTTAAAAATGTGTACAGCGTGATGGCCAACTGGGGTGCCAATCATGGTGCCATTTCCTATGGCCATATCGGGGCCGATTTAATTACCATGGCTTCGATGTTGCGCATTCCGGTATGCATGCACAATGTGGAAGCTGAGAAAATATTCAGGCCAAGTGCATGGGCATCGATGGGAAGTGAAAAAGAAGCTGCCGATTACAAAGCCTGCAGCGTTTACGGACCATTGTATTCTTAATCAAGGGGCTGTCTAAAAATGTAAATAAAACTATTCTAAACGCAAAGTCACGAAGTCGCAAAGCATTGAATATGAATCATTTTTTACATATACATTTTGCGTCTTTGTGTCTTAGCGTTTAATAAATCTTTTTTGGACACCCACTTTATATTCTTAAACCACACTAAACAATTAACTTATGAAAAAAAATAATCAATACAGGCAGGGCATTGGCATCGCTTCCATGATGCTGCTACTGCTTGCCTGCAGTTCACCGGCAAACAAAAATTCGACTATGGCTGATAAAGAAAAAAGCGCATATGCAAAAGGAACCTATGGCTATGATGTAGCCTATTTTGAAGGCAAAAAGATTCAGACCATTGAATTAAAAGATGAGCAGTCGAAAGCCTGTATCTTGTTGCTCCCCCAATACCAGGGAAGGGTGATGACCAGTTCGGCCAATGGCAACGAGGGAGACAGCTTTGGCTGGACCAATTACAAATTGTTGGATTCGGGCGTGGTATCCAAACAGTTTAACCCCATCGGGGGAGAAGAGCGTTTTTGGATGGGACCGGAAGGAGGTCCTTTCTCCATTTATTTTGCCCAGGGACAGGAACAGGTGTTTCCCAACTGGGTAGTACCGCCGGTATTGGATACGGAAAGTTATGAAATAAAGAATCAGGATTCAAAGAGCGTTACCTTTGTAAAAAATACGGTACTGAAAAACGCCGCGGGAACAGAATTCAATATTGGCATTGAACGCAAGGTGTCATTATTATCGAAGGATACCCTTTCCTCGCTGTTTAAGGTAGCCATTCCATCAGACCTTGATGTGGTAGCCTATCAATCAGATAACAGCATTACCAACCTTGGAGAAAATGCCTGGACCAAAGACAAGGGACTGTTATCCATTTGGATGCTTTGCATGTTTAACCCTTCGCCCACCACCACAGTCTTTATTCCCTATAAGGAAGAAGCTCAAGGGGTAATTGTCAATGATGAATACTTTGGGAAGGTTCCTGCGGACAGGCTGATTGCCGATAAGGGTACCATTTATTTTAAAATTGACGGCAAGCACCGCAGCAAGATTGGTCTTCCACCCGAAAGGGCCAAAGGCATTTGCGGAAGCTTTGATTCAGAAAAAAATATTCTTACCCTTTTATGGTGCTCCATGCCCGAGCAGCCGGCCCCCTATGTAAATTCAAAATGGGGAAAGCAAGATGATCCGTTTAAAGGCGATGTGATCAATTCATACAATGACGGGCCAGTAGAGGATGGTTCCATTATGGGGCCGTTCTATGAAATAGAAACCTCTTCGCCTGCCGCACTATTGCAGGCAAAGGAATCATTGACCCATACCCAGCGAGTAGCCCATATCCAGGGAGACAAGGAAAAACTGGCAAAGATTGTCAATGAGTTATTTGGCCTTGACTTAAACCAAATTGCCACTAAATTTTAAAGCTGACTATGAAAAAGAAGTTCAACCTATCCTTTGTAATGTGCCTTTTAATGCTGTTGGGGCAGGCACAGACCAATAACCTTTTAGAAGGACTTACGACCATTCAGGAAGGATTAAGATCAAAAAGAGTCAGCAGTTATGACCGCACCGGAGGCAACGGGGATAATGTCTATATGGTAAAGCCGGGAGAAAGCCGCACTATCTTTGATGTACAGGGAGCCGGAATAATCAACCATATCTGGATGACCCTGGCCCCCCGGCCCGAAAAGTTAAACCGGACAGATGTCATCCTCAAGATGTATTGGGATGGCAATGATCAGCCCTCGGTTCTTTCGCCCATAGGGCCCTTTTTTGGTCAGGGATGGGATGAAAGTTACGATTATACCTCCCTGCCCCTCTCAGTAGGACCTGCGGGAGGTACAGGAATGGTTTCCTATTTCCAGATGCCTTTTGCCAAAGGGGCAAAGATTGTAATTGAGAACCAGGCGGATGTTAACCTGGAGTGCATTTATTTCTACATTGACTATGTGGAGATGGATCAGCTTCCAGCCAACGCAGGGCGTTTTCATGCCTGGTTTAATCGTCAGATAACAAATGCCCCTGAGACAGGCGAGAACGAATGGGAAGCCCTTCATAAGTTCGATAAGAATCCCGACGGGGAGGATAATTACCTTATTGCGGATATCAAGGGGAAAGGACATTTTGTAGGGGTAAATTACTATGTCCAGAACCCAAGTATCATGTGGTATGGAGAAGGGGATGATATGTTTTTTATCGATGGGGAGAAGAAGGCATCGATCCATGGAACTGGAACTGAAGATTACTTTAATACCTCATGGTGCCCCAGGAGCGTTTATCTGCATCCTTTTTATGGATATCCCAGAGTATCCTCCAGTGAAACAGGATGGCTTTACAGAACCCATGTGTACCGGTTCCATATTACCGATCCTATTTATTTCAGCAAATCTTTGAAGTTTTCCATTGAGCACGGGCATGCCAATACCCTGACCCTGGACCTTTCAAGCGTAGCTTACTGGTATACAAAGGACGCCACCGCGGTTGCACCAATACCAGATAAGGAAGGCCGGAAATTTATGCCCTATATTGGTGCTGTTGAGATGCTCCGTTGGAGAAACGAGTGGAGAAAAGCACATGGGAATAAACCTAATTTATGGGGCAACGAAAAATAGTCGACTCATAAACTTTTGTTAAACGATTTTATACTGATCGCTGAGGGAATTAAATTGAATTGAACGATGGGAAAGTTGATCTCTATATCCAAACGATTGTATTTGCCAGGAATCTTCCGATTTAAAGAGAAAGAAAGTCTATTCAATACAATCGGTTTCATTGTGGCATTAACATCCTTTTGCCTGATGGGCTATTCTCAGCCTGAAGTAAAAAGACCTGTGGAGTTGCAAGAGACGTTAAAAAGATTCCCTGCTATCAATGAATTTCTAATTAACTCCGTGTATGAGGCAAAAATAGTATCCACAGGGGATAAAGCCGTTTATCGTTTTACTGATACCATTGCCAGGGAGCCTGTTTATGTGGCCTGGTCAAAAAACGGCTTACAACAGACCCTAAAACTTCCCAAAGGTTGGTACTGGGTAATGGATACGGCACAGGTATCGGTTGACAAACCCTTAAAAAACAATGAAATACGAATTACTGAAGCTCCTGTTTTTATACTTCAGGCAGCTTCTCAAAGTCCTGTAATAAAGTCTGTTATGGTGGATGGAAAGCCCATTGAACCGTTCGCCTCAGACGGAGATTTGTGGTTATCGACCTGGGCCGATGATAACAATATCTACTCCGGCTGGGGCGACGGCAAGGGGCCATTGTATGATGCGGGTGAAAATTCATGGGTGGATTGCGGGGTGGTGAAATTGACAGGTGACTTGCCTAATTTAGCACCACAGACCCGTTACCGGGAAGACCCTGCCCCTCCCCTGCCGATTAACGACAAACCTTCCAGTCTACTGTATCTGGATTCGTGCCTGTATGGTCAATTTCATTCTCCATTGGGAGATGCCAGAATCGGATACCTTGCCCAATCCAGGGATTATGGAACCACATGGAAGAGAATTGGTTTTTTTAAAGAAGGGGAAAACCCGCCTGCGGACGCGTCCCCTTGGCTAAGGAAAAACCATTCCCCATTCCGATGTATGTTTTTTATCAACATGGGCCAGAACTATCAGCTCAATAGCGACGGATATGTCTATGCCCTGGCAATCGGTACCGAATGGCACTGGATGGGCTTAAGGGTGTTTCTTACCCGGGTAAAAAAAGAGAGCATCGCCCATTACGACAAGTATGAATATTTCGCCGGGTATACCAAACATGATGATCCATTATGGAGCGTCCATCAGGACAAGGCAAAGCCTGTAAAAGGCCCCATTACTTTTGGGCAGGGATCGGCCATCTATCATCCGGGCCTCAGACGCTATGTGTTTATGACCGATTTTGATGTTTTTGATGCACCCCATCCCTGGGGACCGTGGACCTATGCCGGGACATGGACCAGGTGGAAAACGCGTGCAGGAGTTAAGGAATGGCAGGGAGGATACCAGCCGGGCATTATTACAAAAGGAACAGGAACGGACAACTACTGGTTTACCATTTCAGGTCAAAACAAAAAGCCAAACATAACCTATAGCTACAATTTAGGCAGGATGATGTTAAAGTTAAAACATTAGACAGCTACAGGTCATTCTTAGTCTTTTAAATACTATACAATCACAAGGGACTATAAATTCAGAAACAACATGAGAAGGAGGGCATTTATTGTTAAGACAGCACAGCAAACTTTAGGACTGGCATTTCTGCCGTCCATGTTAACGGCTAACTTTCCCAATGCCCATATTTCAGGGGTTTTAAAAGAGGAAGAAAAAGATAAACTACCTTCTTATTTGCCTGAATTAATTAAAATACCGGACAATCCATCTGAGCTGGAATCCTTTAGAAATTTACTGAACAATTGGAGAAAGGACACCAGGCAACAAATAGGATATGATGGATCGCTGTATGACCTTGCGGAATTCAAATGGGTATCATCGGCATACAATTGTTATTTTCTAATGATGTATGACGAGCTTTTTTACAACCATAAAGCAGGCAATTATTTGGTTGATGACTTTATCTTAAGGTGTGAAAAAGATTTTGGTCGTATTGATACGGTCGTATTATGGCATGCTTACCCGCGTATTGGTCTGGATGAGCGGAATCAGTTTGATTTCTACAGGCAGATGCCCGGAGGCCTTTCGGGACTTCAACAAATATCAGAGCAATTACACAGCAGAAATATTAAGGTATACATCAATTATAATCCTTGGGATACAGGCACCAGAAGGGAAAACAATTCAGACATAGCAGCTCTTACAAGTATTATTAAAGAAATCGATGCCGATGGCATTTTTCTGGATACCATGGCCTGGGGGGCCAAGGAATTCAGAAAAGAACTTGATAAGATAAAGCCCGGCATCGTATTGGAAAGTGAACTGGCACTGCCTGTCGAAAATATTAATGACCATCATATGTCATGGGCCCAATGGTTTGCTGACAGTGACGCCCCCGGTATACTTCGCAACAAATGGATAGAACGCCGGCACATGCAGCATGGCATCAGCCGCTGGCAAAGAGACCGGACCAAGGAATTGCAAACGGCCTGGATGAATGGCAGCGGGATCATGATCTGGGAAAATGTATTTGGCCAGTGGGTGGGCTGGAATGAAAGGGACAAATCGATACTCAGGAGCATGTCATCCATTCAGAAACGCTATAGCGATCTGTTTTCAGGCGAAGGATGGATACCCATGGCCGATCAAACTGCCCAGCCCGGTGTTTATGCAAACCTTTGGCATAACAACAATCTCAGGCTATGGACACTTGTCAACAGATCTGAAAATGATATTAAAGGTGAGATCCTTCGGGTAGAAGTCAGAAAAGGAGAATCATTTTATGATCTGATACACGGAAAAGAAATTCCTGTACAACAGCAAGGAGAGGCAGTGCTTAACGGCGAAATTACTGCCCGAGGCATTGGCTGTTTCATTGCCGGCGATGCTAAAGCCCTGGGAAGCGATTTCAAGGCATTTTTAGCGATGCAGTCTCAAATTTGCAAAGCCTATCATTCGAGTACCGAATTTCCAGTCATAGAAGCAAAAGCCAAGGCAGTTGTGCCAACCCAACGATACACCGAACCAGTGAATGGAATGGTGGAAATACCTGCGTTTAACGGCACCATGGAAACGGTATTCAGGGTAAGGGAAGTTGGTTTTTATGCATCCATTGATCCTTCATTTGTAAATATAGGGGCCCCTGCCCTTCATCATTATAAATCTTTCACCCAGGAAGTTAATCTTTCTGCATTTCTGATGGATGAAACTCCGGTAACCAATGCTCAATATCAGCAATTTTTAAAGGCAACAGGTTACGTGCCCCGGATTATGGATAACTTTTTAAAGCATTGGCAGGATGCGAAAATTCCACCCGGGAAAGAAGATCACCCGGTAGTTTATGTCGACCTTGCGGATGCAAGGGCGTATGCCCGGTGGGCCGGCAAGCGACTTCCCACCGATACGGAATGGCAGTTTGCCGCCCAGGGAAACACGGATAACAAATACCCCTGGGGAAATGAGCTAAAATCTGGCTTTTGCAACAATGGGGAGCCGGGAGACACTACGCCAGTCAAAGGGTATGCACAAGGAAAATCCGTTTTTGGATGCTATGACCTGTGTGGCAATACCTGGGAATTGACCGAGAGTGAATACAGTGATGGCCGAAACCGTTTTTGTATCCTGAAGGGTGGCTCCTTTTATAAAGCCAAAGGGTCGGACTGGTATTTTGATGGAGGGGCTCAGGCTAACAATTTTGCAGCCAAACAACTACTGATTTTCCCGGGAATTGATCGCTGCAGCACCATCGGATTCAGGTGCGCGGCAGACAAATAACAAATGAATAAATCCTAACTAACACATAAAAGATGAGAACCTTACTAACTAAAACATTCTTGACAGTCTTTCTTATAGGACATTGTTTGCTTTGTTCAGCCGATGGATACAAAGACGAGATCTTAAGGCTATCCAGAATTGATCTGTTGCCTCAGTTTCAGCAGGAGGTGATTACAAAACAAATTTCGAGTTATGACACCACGGGTGGTAACGACGATGGCTTTTCGGGCCGCTTTTCGTTTTTGCGTAAAGAAAACGGCAATTCCATCATAGCCGACCTGAAAGGTCCGGGGGTTATTCAGCGTATCTGGACCCCAACGCCCTCAGAGGATACCATCCAGTTTTTCTTTGACGGGGAAAAGACCCCCCGCATTGAACTAAAGTTTATCGATCTTTTTTCAGGGAAAAAGTATCCGTTTTCAAGACCCATCGTCGGAAATGAAGTGGGAGGCTATTACTGCTATTTGCCTATCCCCTATCAGAAAGCCTGTAAAATTGTATACAAGGGTAAACGCATGCAGTTTCACCAGATTCAATACAGGGAACTGAAAGAGGGTCAAAGCGTCACATCGTTTCCTGTGAAACTTTCCAATGAGGAGGATGCTGCCCTTACCTCTGTGATTAACGTGTGGAAAAACAGTGGCGGAGATATTAGTTCCTTTCTTCCCAGTAGGGATGGCTCGTGGAAAAAAATAACAAAAAGTGTTATCCTCAAACCCGGAGATGTAAAATCAATTTTTAGCCTTCAAAGTGGAGGTCGAATCCTGGGTGTTGAAATTACTCCCCAGTTACTTTTAAACAGTGAGTTTAAAGATTTGATCCTAAGGGCACGGTGGGATGATGAACAAGTGGATGCCATCAACAGCCCGCTTTCTGATTTTTTTGGTTATGCCTTTGGAAAGCCTTCCATGCAGTCGCTGGTAGTAGGGGTGAAAGATAACAGGCATTATTGCTACCTGCCCATGCCTTTTGATAAAAAGGCAAACATTGAGCTGCAGTTTATCAAACACCCATTGAATAAATCCACACAAATCCCTGTCAATGTGACGATCTAT
>DATGYU010000002.1:0-39153 GCA_035297625.1 Prolixibacteraceae bacterium | reverse complement strand
GGATGAAATCATCAACCAGGTTTTTATGGAAGAAGACGGGATTGTGGAAGCCATGGAGGAAGATAAGGATGTACTTCTTTTTGGCATCAACGGAAAACCTATCAAGGCAAGAACACCCAATCAAAAGGTACTGGTGGATGCCTGCAAAACTTCAGATCTGATATTTGCCATCGGTCCTGCCGGAACGGGTAAAACCTATACGGCCATTGCCCTTGCGGTAAGGGCTTTAAAGAACCGCGAAATCAAGCGTATCATCCTTAGCCGTCCTGCTGTTGAAGCTGGCGAACGACTGGGCTTTTTGCCCGGCGACCTGAAGGAAAAGATTGATCCTTACCTTCAGCCTTTATATGACGCCTTGCTGGATATGATTCCTGCCAAGAAACTGGACGAGTTCATGAAGGACGGTACCATACAAATTGCCCCGCTGGCCTTCATGAGGGGCCGTACACTGAGCAATGCCTTTGTCATTTTGGATGAAGCTCAGAATACGACCATACTTCAATTGAAGATGTTTTTGACCCGTATGGGCATCAACACCAAATTTGTCATCACAGGCGATGAGACCCAGATTGACCTTCCCTACCAAAGTCCTTCAGGACTTATATTGGCCATGAAAATACTCAGGCATATCAAGGGCATTTCCTTTGTTCAGTTCGAAGTGAAGGACATTGTGCGCCACCGACTTGTACGCGATATCGTTGTCGCCTATGAAAAACATCACGCCCATGAACTGGCCCGTAAGGAAAAGCCCAAAGAGAAAGACACACAATCACCAGATAAAACCGAAGAAAAATGAACAAAGCATTAACACGTACCGATTTTAATTTTACCGGCCAGAAAGATGTTTATCACGGAAAAGTTAGGGATGTATACAACATCAATAACGAATACCTTGTCATGGTAGTCACCGACCGTATTTCAGCTTTCGATGTTGTTTTACCTGAAGGAATACCCTATAAAGGACAGGTATTAAACCAGATAGCTTCCAAATTCCTGGATGCCACCAGTGACATTGTTCCCAACTGGAAAGTGGCTACTCCTGATCCCAACGTGACAGTAGGCCATCACTGCGAACCTTTTAAGGTTGAAATGGTGATAAGAGGCTATCTTACCGGCCATGCATGGCGTGAATACAAGAGCGGCAAAAGAACTTTGTGCGGCGTTGCTCTTCCCGAAGGAATGGTTGAAAACCAGAAATTCCCCGAACCCATCATCACTCCTACCACCAAAGCTTCGGAAGGTCATGATGAAGATATTTCCAAAGAAGAAATTATCGCCCAGGGCATTGTAAGCAAGGAAGACTATGAAACGCTGGAGAAATATACCCGTGCAGTATTCCAGAGAGGAACTGAAATGGCTGCTGAAAAAGGATTGATCCTTGTGGATACCAAATATGAATTCGGCAAAAAGAACGGGCAAATCTTCCTGATTGACGAAATTCACACTCCCGATTCATCCCGTTATTTTTATTCTGAAGGATATGAAGAACGCCTGGCCAAAGGAGAAAACCAGAAACAACTCTCTAAAGAATTTGTACGTCAGTGGCTCATCGAAAATAACTTCCAGGGCCAGCATGGACAGGTAGTCCCCAAAATGGACGAAGCATTCGTGCAGTCAGTATCCGAGAGATACATTGAGCTGTATGAAAATATTACCGGCGATCGCTTTGTCAAGTCCGATGTCACCAATATCCAGGAACGCATCCAGAGCAACATCAGCGAATACCTGAAAAGCTTATAATATCAAAAGGCTGCCTCTACACCTAAGGGGCAGCCTTTTTTTCGATCCTTTTCTTTCCCTGTTTATCTTTCCATAATCGTTATTTTTCGACTTTAGCAACCTGCCTTATCCAAAGCAGGCTTTGCTCATATACCCTATTTTTTCATCTCACAGGCATACGAATAATGGAAGAAATATGTAATTCATCCAGGTATTATCACATTCAAATATCATTGGAATTTTATCAGAAAGTGATTAGAAGATGATAAGAAGATGGTTCATTTTTATTCGAAGGAACTTCGAACTACCTTCGAACCACCTTCGAACGAACATCGAACGAACCTGGAATCAGATGAAGAGGCGTTAATGATAGGATTTTGAATTCAAACCATTGAATTTCTTATTTTTACAGTAACAGTTAATATTCTTTTTCAAATTTATATTAACATATAATTTACCTCGAGAAATAAATGTTATTGCTGGTTTATTTTGGGTAACATGAATTTGCTAATACCATCTATTATTATCATATTTGTACCTACCAGTTCCCACCAGTTGGAACTAAGTGATACCTTTTACTAACTTAAATACACGATGAAGAAATACTTCTTATTTTTATTGCTTTCAGCCGCAATAACATCAGGCTCAGGCAAAAACAAGTACAAAGATGTTCCTTTTAAGGAGAAGAACCCGCACGATTGGGAGAATCCCGCTGTTTCTGAAATCAACAGAGAGGCCCGCCGCGCTTATTTTATTCCCTATGCTTCAGCAGAACAGGCCTTGGCTAACGATCTGTGGAAGTCGCCTTACATTGAATCGCTGAATGGAACCTGGCAGTTTCACCTGTCACACAACCCGTATGTACGTCCATTCTACTTTTTCAAGGATGACTATGATAGTGGTGACTGGACTACCATTCAGGTGCCGGGCAACTGGGAAATGCAGGGTTTCGATGTGCCTATTTATACCAATATCCGGTATCCACATGAGGCCACCCCTCCCACCATTCAAAAACAATATAACCCGGTAGGTTCATACAAACGCACATTTACAATTCCGGCCAACTGGGATGGTAAGGAAATTTTCCTGCATTTTGGCGCGGTAAGCTCTGCCATGTATGTTTGGGTGAACGAACAAATGGTGGGTTACAGCGAGGACAGCAAGACCCCTGCCGAATTCAACATTACCAAATACCTGAAAAAAGGAGACAACTCCCTGGCAGTGGAAGTTTACAGATGGAGCGATGGCAGTTACCTTGAAGACCAGGATTTCTGGAGAATGAGCGGTATCACCCGCGACGTTTTCGTGATGGCACGCAATGCACAATTTATCAAAGATTTCAGGGTTTCATCTCCTTTAATCAACAACTATAAAGACGGAGTATTCAGCCTTACCGCCCAGGTATCCAATGTCGCAAAAAATACTCCCAATGTAACTGTTGAAGCAGTATTGCTGGACGGAAATAATAAAGTGGTTGATTTAAAATCAACTCAAAAGACAGTAAAAGAGCCGGTAGCTTTTACATTCAATACTAAGGTTCAGGGAGCAAAGCCATGGAGTGCTGAAAACCCCAATTTATACCTATTGCTCATTACCCTGAAAGACAAATCCGGTAAAACATTGGAAGTTCTTCGCCAGGATGTAGGTTTCAGAACAGTGGAAATCAAAAACAGTCAACTGCTTGTAAATGGGGTGGCTATCTATTTGAAGGGCGTGAATATACACGAGCATAATGAGACAACCGGTCATTACCAGGACGAAGCTACCATGTTAAAGGATATTTTCCAGATGAAATCGCACAATATCAACGCGGTAAGAACTTCTCATTATCCTGAACCTGAACGCTGGTATGAGCTATGCAATCAGTATGGGATTTACCTGGTGGATGAGGCCAACATTGAATCGCACGGCATGGGATATGACAAGGAATCGCTGGCAAAAGACCCGGTTTGGAAAGATGCTCATCTTTTCCGTACGGAGAATATGTTTGAACGGGATAAAAATCAGCCTTCGGTAATTATCTGGTCGTTGGGTAATGAAGCCGGCAATGGAGTAAATTTTGAAGCTACCTACAATTATTTGAAATCAGTGGATAAAACCCGTCCGGTTCAGTATGAACGGGCAGAAAATGATTGGAATACCGATATCATGTGCCCCATGTATGCAGGCATTCAGGACATTGAAAGGTATGCCAAAAACAATCCAGCCAAGCCTTTAATCCAATGTGAATATGCCCATTCCATGGGAAACAGTACCGGTAACCTTCAGGACTACTGGGACATGATTGAAAAATACCCCTCTTTACAGGGAGGTTTCATCTGGGACTGGGTCGATCAGGGTATATTGACAAAAGATGCCCAGGGCAATAAATTTTGGGCCTACGGGGGTGATTTGGGCAGTGATACCTTGCCAACCGACGGTAATTTCTGTATCAACGGACTGATCAATCCTGACCGCACGGTTAAACCAACATTGATTGAAGTAGGCAAAGTATACCAGTATATTGGTTTTAAAGCCAATGATCTGCAAAACGGCAAGATTGAAATTCTCAATAAATACGCGTTTACCAACCTTTCAGAATTTGACTTCTCCTATGAGGTTGTAGCTGATGGAAAAGTATTGAAATCAGGTAAATTAGACGACTTACAGCTTGCACCCAAAAGCAGCAAGATCATTTCTATTGACACAAAGGTAGATATTCAGCCAGCCACAGAGTATTTCCTCAACCTATATGCCAGGCTAAAAAATGACAAAGGAATATTGCCCGCCGGAACTCAACTGGCCTATGAACAGTTTGAGTTGCCTTATTCAAAAAGCGCGGTTGCTGTTGCAAAGAGCAGCCTTCCAGCTGTCACTTCCAAAGAAGACGGGAATTCGATTATTGTTGAAGGGCCTGAATTTAAACTGAATTTCAGCAAAGAGGAAGCTACATTAAAAAGCTATCAGCTGAATGGCAAGGAAATGCTGCTTTCAGGACCAGTGCCTAATTTTTACCGTGCTCCAACAGATAACGATTTTGGCAATGATCTGAATAAAAGAAGCGGGGTTTGGAGAAAAGCAGGTGAACGCAAAAGCGTAAAATCGGCTACCGTCAAACAAGTGGGAAAAGATGTTGTCGTAAGCTTTAACTTTGATATTAACAATGAAAAGAATGAGGCAATTGCCAATTACAATTCCATTTATACAGTGATTGGATCGGGAGAAGTGATAGTCAGCAACAGCTTTAAGATGCTGAAGAATTCCCTGCCCGAGATTGTTCGGTTTGGAGTTAACCTGGTGATGCCCCGTGAATTTGACCAGATGAGCTGGCTTGGTCGCGGACCTCATGAAAACTATATAGACCGTAAGACCAGTGCGATGGTTGGATTGTATTCAGGACCGGTAGCCGATCAGTATTTTGCCTATATACGCCCACAGGAAAATGGCAACAAGACCGATGTGCGCTGGATGAGCATTACCAATAAGGATGGCCTTGGTCTTGAATTTATTGGATTGCCCCTATTGTCCGTAAGTGCCCACCATCAGATTATGGAAGATTTTGAATCACCCGGCCGTACTGATGGCAGCATTGCTGATTACAAACACATGGTTCGCCGTCATATCAATGATGTGAAACCACGTAACCTTACTTCCATTAACATTGATTACAAGCAGATGGGTGTGGGTGGCGACAATAGCTGGGGTGCCTGGACGCACGACGAGTACCGTCTGAGAGAAAAAAACTATGAATATTCCTTCAGGATTTGCCCGCTAAAACCCGGAGAAAAGCCTGTTGAAAAAGCAAAAGTAAGCTACCAGTAGCTGAGCTAAAAATATCAAAAGAAAAGAGGGAGATTTCGCAAGAAATCTCCCTCTTTTTTGTTTAGGGTCCTTAAAATCCTTAAGGTCCTTAGCATTAATCCAACTCAACCACTGTTATCCCGGCCCCGCCAAACTGCACATGTTCATCATGGGCTGATTTGACAATTGGCTCCGACTTCAGGTAGTTGCGGATCATCTCTTTGAGAATGCCGTTACCTTTACCGTGCAAAATACGTAGTTGTTTAAAATCAAGCATAATGGCATCGTCCACAAAAGCCATAATGGTTTGGATGGCCTCCTCTCCCCTCATGCCGCGCACATCGATTTCAGTCTTGAAATTAAGGCGTTTTTCGCTCAACCCTTTATTGATATTAGGCAAAGTCTGATTGTAAGTCTTTTTAAGCTTTTTGGCCTCATTATTGGTAATCTTCTCCAGCTTATCCCGGCTTACAGAAGTGCGCAACTGCCCGAAAGCCACTATGGCATTCTTCTCGTTCAGCTCAAGTATTTCACCCACATTCTGATTGCCCGTCATCAGCACCTTATCCCCCACTTTCAGGGTTTCCGGTTCTTCCTCAACTACCTTGGGAGCAACTTCCTTTTTAGTGGAACGCTTTTCATTTCTGCGAGATTCTTTCTCTTTGAGCTTTTGAATCTTCTGCTCGATGAATTCGTCCTGCGTATTGGTAGTTTCTACCACTTCTTCCTTAAAATCAATAAGCCTGGCCCTTAATTCTTTGGTCTTCTCTTTATCAGCCTGTGTCTCACGAATCTCACGGATAGTATTCTCTATCTTCTTATTGGCTTCATTAATAATTGATTCAGCATCTTTGCGGGCTTTTTGCAATATTTCTTTACGCTGCTTATCCAGCTGACCAAGATCTGTTTCATATTTCTCGGCCAGGGTATCCAGTGACTTTTCAACCGTCCTGATCTTCTGACGCTTGGTTTCCCAATATCGTTTATCGCGGACAATATCCCGCAGGTGCTTGTCAAAGTTTATATGATCTACCCCAATCTTTTCAGTGGCCGACTGGAGAATATGCTCAGGAAGGCCAATTTTACGGGCTATTTCAAAGGCAAAGGAACTGCCAGGCTTTCCGATGTCCAGCTGGAATAAAGGTTCCATTTTAGACGAATCATACATCATGGCGGCATTCTCAATTCCTTCTGCTGAAGAGGCAAAATGTTTCAGGTTGGTATAATGGGTGGTGATCACTCCAAAGGTTTTCATCTGTTCCAGCTGTGCAAGGATGGATTCAGCAATGGCCCCGCCAAGCATAGGCTCTGTTCCGGTACCGAATTCATCAATCAGCACAAGGGTCTTGTCATTGGAATTTTTCAGGAAGAACTTCATGTTCATCAGGTGAGAACTGTAGGTACTCAAATCATTCTCAATGGACTGCTCATCTCCAATATCGATAAACAGCTTGTCGAAAATACCCGTGACACTATTTTCCCTGACGGGAATCAGCAGTCCGCATTGCAGCATGTATTGCAACAAACCAACCGTTTTCAAACAGACAGATTTACCCCCGGCATTGGGCCCTGAGATCAGCAAAATATGTTTTTTGGGTGTAAGGGTGATATTCAACGGGACCACCTTACGGTTTTCACGCCGAAGGGCCATCATCAGCAATGGATGGACCGCTCCCTCCCACTCCAGCTGGCATTTATCTTCCATGTATGGTTTGATGGCATTGAGTTCATTGGCAAAGATGGCTTTGGCACGTATAAAATCAATCCTTCCCAGGAATTCATAGGCAAGCATCAAATCGGGCAGATAAGGACGTATATCGTTGGAAAAGACCGTCAGGATGCGCACGATCTCCCTCATCTCGGCATATTCAAGCTCGCGGATCTGGTTGTTCAGTTCCACTACCTCGGCAGGTTCTACATAAGAAGTTTTTCCTGTTGATGATTCATCATGCACAATCCCATTCAGCTTGCGTTTAAAGGCAGAGGCAATCGGTATTACCGCCCGCCCGTCACGGATGGATACGGATGCATCCTCTTCTACCAGTCCATCATCCTGCGCCTTTTTCAAGATACTTTGCAGGCGTTTGGAAACCCCTGATTGTTTACTGATAAGCTCTTTACGGATTCGAGATAATTCAGGGGATGCATTGTCTTTTATCTTCCCGTATTTATTGAGAATGGTATCGATGCGCTCAGTCACATAAGGATAGACCTGAACATTGGAGAGCATCTTTTTCAGGGTAGGCAGCTGATCTTCCTTAGCCACCTTTAAAAAGCGGACAATGCCCGTGATCGTATCCAGTGAACGTTTCAGATCATAGAGTTCCTGCAGTTCAAGAAAACGGCCTTCAATACGGATCCTTTTAAGGGCTTCGCGTAAATCAAAATAAAAGCTGGTAGGGAAATTCTCCATTACCCGGAGAATGTAAACGAATTCATCCACCAGCGAGAGGTCATCCCTTAGCTGATTGAAATCGCTTATAAAACGAATTTCATCCACCAATTCTTCCCCCAGGTTACTTAAACATCTGCCTTTAAGTAACTCGCGTATCTTATCAAAACCTATCTTAGACTCAAAATTATCAGGATATACCAGTGTCATAGCTTTTTATTACGGATGCAAAAGTACGAAGGAATTTCAATATAGAGAATAAATTCACTTTTAAGGTTAAATAATGAGAACAATAAGTAAAGAAGTACAATAGGCCACTGGCTATTAGCAACTGGCTGCCGGCAAAGCAAGTGCCTGGCATCATATATGGCCATAGTTCTATTCATTTTGTGCCAGACGCAAGAGGCTAATCGCCAGTAGCCTTTTTCGCTATTCACTTCTTATTCGGTTAGCAGATTGCTTAGAACTTGCTACTTTAATAAATCAGATAAATCACTGAAAGGATAAATGTTTCCTTTAACTTTTTATTGATTCATAACTGTGAAAAGGTAACTTTGTATGATCTTTACACATTCGTCATGATTCTTAAGATTTTATTTGTCGTTGCCATTGTATTGCAATTCTTTGCAGTGGGGGTTGCCGTCAAGCTGACCAAGGTTACCAAGTTCAACTTCTCGTGGATGTTGCTTACCCTTGGTTTCATTATCATGGCCGTAATGCGGCTGGTTGAATTTCTGCCGTATATCAGTGACATCAAGCCACAGGATTACCGCGAGATCTTTGTCTGGGGAGGGGTGATCACCTCGCTGGCCTTTGCCATCGGTGTTTTTTTGATACAAAAGATCTTCAAATACATGAAACGGGTGGAAGATTCCAGGCGTCTGACTGAAAAGATGTTCCTAAACACCATTATTCAAACCGAGGAGAGAGAACGCAAACGCTTTGCCAAAGATCTGCATGATGGCTTGGGGCCTTTGCTTTCAACGGTTAAGATGTCAGTTTCATCACTTTCGCAGATGAAACATGATGAAGTATCCCGTGAGATTGTGGAGAATACAGAGCTTGTCATCAATGAGGCCATTAAGAGCTTAAAGGAAATATCAGATAATCTAAGCCCTCATATTTTGAATAACTTTGGACTTTTAAGGGCACTGAATAACTTCTGCAACAAGATCAATGTTGCGCGAACCATTAAAATCAACCTGGAATCCAACCTTAAAGATGAGCGCTTTGACAGCAATGTGGAAGTGGTGCTTTACCGGGTGATCTGCGAGTTGATAAATAATACCATCAAGCATGCCAAAGCAAAAAAGATCGACTTATCTTTGACAAAAGAAGGCGACTATCTGGCAATCGTATACAAAGACGATGGTAAAGGTTTTGATGTGCAAAAAGTACTGGAACATCCATCCTCCTCAGGCATGGGTTTTTCAAACATCTATTCAAGGATCAATTCTTTGAAGGGTGAGATCAATGTTGAAAGTGAGCATAGAAAAGGAACATTAGTAACAATTAAAGTATTGATGAATGGCGAGTAATGCAACCAAACGAAAAGTAGTCATTGTTGACGATCACACCCTCTTTCGCAATGGGCTTCGTATTCTTTTAAACAACATGGAGAATTACCATGTGGTCGCAGAAGCTGCCAATGGCAAACAATTCCTCGATTTGCTCAACACTGTCACTCCCGACCTTGTACTGATGGATATCAACATGCCGGTGATGGATGGCATTGAAGCTTCTGAGATTGCCCATGAGAAATTCCCGGAGATGAAGATCATCACCCTGTCGATGTATGGTGAAGAGGATTATTACTACAAGATGGTCAATGCCGGGGTAAAAGGCTTTGTACTTAAAAATTCAGATATTAAGGAAGTCAAGACCGCCCTTGACATTGTGTATGAAGGAGGGTCCTTCTTCTCCTCCGAATTGCTGCAGAATCTTGTCAACAGCTTAAAATCAGCCCCCAAGAGTAAGGAATTTCAAACTGAACTTTCTGAACGAGAGATGGAAATACTGATTTTGATCTGCCAGGGTCTTTCCAACCAGGAAATTGCGGATAAACTCTTTATCAGTAAACGTACGGTTGATAAGCACCGTGCCAATATTCTTGAAAAGAGTGAAAGTAAGAACACCGCGCAACTGGTGGTGTATGCTATCAAGAACAGATTGGTGGAACTGTAAAGCTTTTTAGTTGCAGGCTTTTGGCAACTGGCAGCCAGAAAAAATAGCCACTCCTATGACGCTTTACTGATAACCAAAGTATTTTTTGCCAAAAGCCAGCGGCCAGCAGCCCTTTCATTGCTTAGTTTCTAATTTGCTTCGCCGGTACATTAATGCAATGGCTGCCAAAATAAGAATTTCCCCGGTCAGGAATAATCCCCAACTAAAGGTTGTGGGTATGAAAGTTAGTATATTGGATAATAGATGGGTATCATTTAAAAGCACCCAGAATTTAGAAAGCAGACCATCCTTAATAATGATGGAAGCATAATCCCACATAAAAGAAATAAGAATGATAATGACCCCAAAAATCATTATTGCCCATTCAACAACCTGGATGCGAAATGAATCATTTTTTCGCTGCAGATAAATGATCACTGCCGCTAAAAGTATCATTGTAAGGGAGCAGACCACTGGTGCAAGTACGGGACTCACCCAAGGAACGGGTATCAGGAACAAAATATCCCATGTCAACAGTGAGGCAGGCCAGTTTAAAAGCAGCTTGAGCCAGATATAATAAAAGATATCCCATATGGCAAAGCAGTATAAGAACCAGGCAAAGCGTTGTAAGGAGTTTCTTCCTGCAATCATTCCAATGGTAATAAGCATGGCAATGGTAGCAGCTTCACGAAGCCATTCAACAGAAACCATTCTGGAAGTCAGCATTGTTAATGGGAAGTCAAACCCTACAGGATAATACAACTGGCGAAGATAAACAACTACAATAGCTTCAAGGGCGCCCATGGCTACAGCAAAAAGCCCTATCAGGAAATAATTACGGTAAACATTGCCAGAGACCGGATTCATTGGCGAGATGGATTCGTTTCTCATAGTTGGTAATTTTTATCAGCAAAAAGATGTGTGAATAGATGAAGAATACTTTGGTAACGCTGAATAAAGTTAAGCTTAAAAGTTTGAATTTGAATAGCCAAAGGAATATTTCGACCTTATTTATGACAAGATTACTTTCTATAAATATTGCCGGGCAATATGTAAAGCCTGCGTTCCATAGGAACCTCCAAACAGCAGATAATGGTTTAGGACATGGTATAACTGATAGAGCTCAATGCGCTGTTGCCAGCCTTCAGGCAGCGGAAACTCATCCTGGTAGGCATCCCATACTTCAGTTGAAAAACCACCAAACAGCTGCATCATACCCAGTTCCATTTCCCTGTCGGCATAATAACAGGCAGGGTCAATCAAGGCAGGCCCATCTGCTGTATACATGTAATTGCCCGACCATAAATCGCCATGTATCAATGATGGGGTGGTTGAATGACTTAATAGCTGAGGCATTTTATCCGTAAGTTTTGAATAGACTTTCTGTTCATCGGAAGGCATCCCGCGTTTTTCTACCAGTTGCTTAATCAGTGCTTCAATTCTCCTAACGGCATAAAATTCTGGCCAGCTTTGGGTCCAGGTGTTGTCCTGAAGCGTGTTGCCGCAATAATTGGAATGATGGAATCCATAGGCTGAAGCTGTATGACGGTGTATCACCGCTATTCCGCGGCCCAGCCTTTCGTCATAACCACTATGGGTAGTGGGGTCCGGCAGATATTCTATGAGCAGCAAGCCAGGCCATTCATCTGCCTCTTTGCTCCAGATAACTTTAGGAATGCGCAGGTAAGGATTATCAACCGATCGCATCTCATCAAGGCCTGCGCCTTCTTTTACAAAAATATCAGAGGGTGCTGTTGCATGCCATTTCAGAAAATAATCTCCAGCGGTGGTATCCAGTTTAACAGCATGGTTGATGCATCCCCCGCCCAGCGGATGTTTGCCTTTTAATTGAACAGAAGTACCTTGCAGGTCAGACAATTTTTGAATGCATAATTCAATGATGGCATTTTCCTTTGCTTCAATCATGATAATGATGTTTAAAAGGTTATTTTATTTCCATTCAACAACCATTGTTTCTTCAGGTAAAATATAGAAAAATTGTGATTTAACGGTTCCTTTTTTGTCTGCAAAAAGCAATTCGGGCTTCCTGATAGTGTTTTGAATAGTCAATGCTATTTCCTTTACGTCTTTTGATTTATTGACTATTATAGTGATATATGAATTGCCTGACCGAAGGGTTTTCATCAGCATTCCCTTTTGAAGGGTCGGGAAAAGAAATGGCGCTTTACTGAGATTGGCCTTTAATTCGACAGCTAAAAACCTGGCAAGCTGTTCATTTCCGCCCAGCCTTGCTCCCAGTCCAAGCAGTGAAGGAATCCAAAGTGTTTCGCCTTTGCCCAGCTGATGTCTTGTGGCAATGGGTTCATTATCAATTGTCGATATAACTTTAGCTGAATTATTACGGATGAATCCTCTCCAAAAGTGGGCAGGTAAGGTTACCTGATCCAGCTTCACCTCGAAGAGATTGTCCACTGCTTTGAATTCACTGATATTACCTCCCAGCAGGTTGGCAAACGGGAAGCCTGTTTTCATCGTGTTGTGCAGGTTATCGTCAAAGAAGCCTGTAAGACCTTCCACTATTAGTTTGCCTCCCTTAGAAACGAAATTTTCGAGCATGGGGGCATAGGATGAAGGTATGGAAATCTGATGGGCCAGAATGATAGTAACTCCGGTATAATCCTCTTTGGTAAAGTCAAATTCCCCAAATTCCTTGAGATTACAATTGACACCCATCTCAGTGAGGGTTTCAAAGTACCCCAATATGGATTTCATGACGCCCCCTTCCAGGCGGCCTTCATAGTTTTGCAGTGACGGAGAAGCCATTTTCTTTTCTGCCCATAAGGATTCCCTTACATATAACAGGTTGATACCGGATTCCACTTCCCGGGCATTGGCAAAGAGTTCAGGTTTTGAATCAATTACCTTTATTACCTTGGAAGCAGCTATTAAACGGTCGGATGGCTGATCCTGGAAATCGAGCATTGCCCACTCCCCTGCCTCAATACCTGATGATCGTGGATTTAATGACCAAAAGATACCTCCTTTTCCCTGCGTACCCATGGTCACCCACATCCATTGGGCGATTTCATATTTTGTGGGGCAGAAAGGAGCCATCCCGCTGTAGGTATTATTGCCGCCCTGTATCTCGGTCATGATCCATGGCAGTTCACCCGCTCCGGAGCGCACTATCTCACTATTGGCCGACATGGCCATGGCATACTGGTCGCGGTTAAAATAGCCAAAATGCCAGCTAGCATGAGCTGAGCCGCCTAAGGTAGTCAGGAATTTACGCCATTCGGGGAAGTTGTATTCGGCACAGTTTTGAAACATGGCATGGTTGTTTACATGCAGCACATGCTTAGTGTCATATTTCTTTATTTCGGTTGCCAGCCAGTTTAGATACCAGGTATTGTAATCCAACAGAAAGCGCTGATCGGTCAATTCAACCAAGATAGGATAACCATTATCCAGGTATTCTTTTTGAGGATGTTGCTTTAACCATTCCTGATAGCGGGCTTTGGTAAAGTCAGTCCATGGTATCTTTCCTGATACTCCGGGTTCATTGATCAGTACCCAGCCATACATGCATTTATACTGACTGAAATGCGTTACTGCCTTTTCAATAAACAGTGCGATGGATTGAAGGTGTGCCTCGTCCCTGGGAAACTTAAATCCCCCGATGTCGGTCTTTTCAGTATAGGGAAACAGGGTAGCATACACTTTAATATCGTACTTATCAGCAGCTTTATATGCTATATCAAAAAGGCTGTAATCCCAGGTATCATCCGTTTTGTGCATGTAGGACTCAAACATACGGATACGGGTGGTCTTCATACCATTTTCTTTCAGCATGCGAAACCAGGTATCGATCTCCTCAGGGGTCTGCCCGGGTTCTATAAAGACCTGTGCGCCAAAAACGGGTGTGTCTGACATATCTCTTTGTGCTTTAACAGATAAGATACTGTAACAAAATATAAAAAAGATAATGGTTAGGCTTCGTAAATACAATCTGTGTTTCATGTTTTATCGGCTGAAATTGGTCATTAAGTCTACTCAAAGTTAAGCAATATTATGTGCTTTTTCATAAGAAAGACTGTTTGTTTACGACCAATAAACAACAAAGCCGCTCTCTGTAAATTGGAGGGCGGCTTTGCCTGATTGGGATTATTCTTATTGGTTGAGTAAAAATTGCTTAAAGTCTTTAAATTCTGTGCTTAAACCTATTGAGAGCTTGTCGCCTTTCATAAATTCGGCGAGTTTAGGAGGAAGTTTAACTGTTCCATGGCCAATAACACTCTCTACTGTTTCGGTAAACTTGGCCGGATGGGCTGTTTCAAAGAATACGCCTACCTCATTTTCTTTCAGGTCTTCCTTTAATGCACGAAAACCAACAGCTCCATGGGGATCAAGCATATAGTTATTTTCTTCAAAGACCTGCTTCATTGTTTCACGGATTTCTTCATCCGTGTAACGATAACCCACCATATCAGTGGTTATGGATTGATGGGAATGGTTGTACAATTCCAGGATACGGGCAAAGTTGCTTGGAGTTCCTACATCCATGGCATTGGCTATGGTGGAAACAGAAGCCCTTGGTTCATATATGCCGTTCTGAAGGTAATTGTAGACAATATCGTTGCGGTTATTGGCAGCAATGAATCGTTTAACGGGCAGTCCCATGAATTTGGCAAACAATCCTGCGGTAAGGTTGCCAAAGTTGCCCGAAGGAACAGAAAATACGATATTACCAGTTACCCCTTGCTGGAGCAGGCGTGCATATGCATTGAAATAATAAAATGCCTGGGGCAAAAAGCGTGCTACATTGATTGAATTGGCGGAAGTCAATACCAAAGCGTCATTTAATTCCTTATCCAGAAAGGCTGTTTTTACAAGGCGCTGGCAATCATCAAAGGTTCCGTCAACTTCCAGGGCTGTGATATTCTTGCCTAAGGTGGTAAACTGTTTTTCCTGGATTTCACTAACCAGTCCTTTAGGATAAAGCACATAGACCTTAATGCCCGGAACATCCAGAAAGCCGTTGGCTACTGCACTGCCGGTATCACCTGAGGTAGCAACCAAAACATTGACTTCCTTTTTAAATCCTTTCAGGAAATAAGCAAGCAACCTTGCCATAAAACGCCCGCCAACATCTTTAAAGGCAAGTGTAGGTCCATGAAATAATTCCAGTGAATAAATGGAATCCGTCACATTTACTACCGGGCAATCGAAATTGATAGCATCATAGACTATTTCTCGTAACTTTTCTTCAGGTACATCTTCCTGAAAGAATTTTTTAGCCACTTCCAGCGATATCTCCTGAAAGCTCAAGGTGTGAATGCGCTCAAAAAAGCTCTTGTGAAAAGCCTCAATACGTTCAGGCATGAATAAGCCATTATCGGCAGCAAGGCCTTTGGTGACAGCTTCCATTAGGGATACTTCAGGGACTGTCTTATTGGTGCTGTAGTATTTCATGTAAAATAAAGTTCAGTATAGAATATAAATTTAGGAAATAGATTCTAAGTTTCTGGTTTTTAAATGTTAAATAATCGTGTCCTATCGCTTCTCTTTTCTTAATAGGGCAGTCATAAACTCATTGCCTTTCAGGATTCCGTAAGCCCCTTTTTTGACTTCAAATTCGTCATAAAACTGCGCAGCATCGGGAGTTTCGCCAGGCCGGTAAATGATAAAAGGTACGGCATCGCGGGTATGTATTTTTGTAGCGCAGGGAGTTGGATGATCCGGCAGTACAGCTATGGTTACAGGTTCCTCCATTTTGGCAGTTTCCTCAATAAGGTATTTTACGATCCTGCCATCAAGGTAACTGATGGTTTTGGTTTTAAGTTCCACATCCCCTTCATGGCCTGCCTCATCACTGGCCTCTACATGCAAATAAACAAGGTCGTGATCTTTCAGCGCATTGATGGTAGCCTGGGCTTTCCCTTCATAATTGGTATCGTATAAACCGGTGGCCCCTTCTACTTTAATTACATCCATTCCGGCATAAATACCAATTCCCTGTATCAGATCCACCGCAGAGATAACTGCAGATGATTCAATGCCGTGAAGCTCTTTAAAAGTGGGCATTTGAGGTTTATAGCCGGGCGACCAGGGCCATATACTGTTGGCCACATCTTTACCTGCTTCTTTCCGTTTTTGATTGACCGGATGATCTGCTAAAAAAGCCTGAGATCGCAGTATCAGGTAATTCAACAATTTGGCAGTATTGGCGGCAGCATCATCTTGCGGCTTTACCAGGCAGGGCCTGAAAGGCTGTCCGGGAACATCGTGAGGAGGCGTACAATCCAGTTGTTTTTTCCCCCCTTTAATGACCAGCAAATGTCTGTAGGAAACACCTGGATAGAAACGGATGATATCATTGCCCAGGCGTTTATTTAGAAACTCTATCAGCTCGTAAGCTTCTACATTGGAAATATGTCCGGCTGAATGATTTTTTATCTTCTCATCTTCAATACAAATCAGGTTACAGCGCAAAGCCAGGTCATTTTCTTCCAGTGTGACCCCAATGCTGGCAGCTTCCAATACTCCGCGGCCTTCAAAAACGGTATGTACGTCATAGCCCATGACCGACATATTGGCTATTTCACTTCCCGGGTGCAAATCATCAGGAACAGTAATCAGCTGCCCGGTACGGCCATTTTTGGCAAGACTGTCAATAGCAGGCTTTTCTGCCATTTGTAAGGGAGTTTTTCCACCGAATGCAGCCAACGGCTCATCGGCCATTCCGTCTCCCAATACGATGATGTACTTCATATAACAAGTTTCAAGTTTCAAGTAAGCTTATGCAAGGCCCGACTTTAAGGTCTTTAAAGTCCTTAAGGTCCTTAAAGTCGGGCCTGGATTGAGGATCTTGCCCCAGGCAAATTCTTTTACGACATTAAACAACAGCAGTATCTGCTTAAATGTTGGATACACGGATAATATCTGCAAATACCCCGGCAGCGGTAACAGCGGCCCCTGCCCCATACCCTTTAATGATCATCGGGAAATCGTGATAGCGCTCTGTGGTGAACATTACAAGATTATTGGACCCCTGCAGATCGGCAAACGGGTGATTGTAAGGTATTTCCTGAAGTCCGATTTCTGCTTTGCCTTCTTCAAATTTGGCAACAAATCTCCATAGTCGGCCATCGGCATTCAGCTTTTTCCTTTTTTCTTCAAATTCGCCATCTATCTCCGGTATCTTATTCCAGAAATCATCCACACTACCTTCAAAGTATTTCGCAGGCACAAAGGTGTTGATCTTTATATCATTCATATCAAACTCATAGCCCGATTCACGAACCAGTATCAACAGTTTGCGGGCCACATCCACTCCGCTTAAGTCAATACGCGGATCCGGCTCTGCAAACCCAGCCTCCTTGGCCATACGGATCGTCTGGCTCATCGGGACTTTTTCACTGATGGTATTGAAAATAAAGTTTAGTGTACCGGATAAAACGGCTTCAATCTTAAGGATGGTATCCCCTGAATTCACTAAATCGTTCAGGGTGGTAATAATGGGCAATCCTGCCCCAACATTGGTCTCAAACAAGAATTTGGCGCCTTTTCTCTTGGCAATTTTCTTTAAAAGAGCATAATTTTCATACCTGGAAGAGGCAGCTACTTTGTTGGCAGTGACAATGGATACGTTGGCATTCAGCAATTCTGCATATAGCCCTGCAGCAGTATCATTGGCTGTACAATCCACAAATATGGAGTTATACATGTTCAGACCAATTATTTCATTTTTAAACTGGTCAAGTCCTGAAGGCTGGCCTTCTTCCAACAGTTTCTCACGGAAGGTGGCTATATCGATTCCTTCACGGTCAAATAGCATCTTTTTAGAGTTGGCTACTCCGGCCAGCTTGATCTTCAGATGTTTTTCCCTGAGCAGTTTGGGCTGCTGTTGTTTGATCTGCTCTAAAAGGTTACCGCCAACAAGGCCAATGCCCAGCAGGAATACATTTAATTCTACATTTTCAGAAAGGAAGAATGACTCATGCACCACATTTAATGTTTTGCGCAATTCAGACACCTTTACTACCCATGAAATATTCAATTCTGAAGCGCCCTGCGCAATGGCAATAATGTTGATACCATTCTTGCCGATGGTATTGAACAGTTTGCCTGCCACACCGGTGGCATGTTTCATGTTCTCGCCCACGATGGCCACGATGGCAAGGTTTTCTTCAATGGTAATCTTATTGATCTGGTCAAGTTCTATCTCACGTTCAAATTCAAGCCTTATGGCCGCTTCCGCCTTTAGCGAACTTGCCGTATCGATGGCAAAACTTATGGAGTTTTCGGAAGAGGCTTGAGATATCAGTATTACATTAATATTCTGTTTGGCCAAAGCGCCAAAGAGACGGGCTGAAATACCGGTAACTCCTACCATTCCCAATCCCTGGATAGTTAACAGGGTGATATTTGAAATTGACGAAATACCTTTAATGGGCAGATCCTTTCCGTTGCGTTTGCTTTCGGTGATCAATGTTCCCTCGGCTTCCGGCTCCATGGTATTCTTTATCTTGACAGGAATGCTCTTTTTATAGACAGGCAAAATTGTTGGGGGATAAATCACCTTGGCGCCAAAATAGGACAGCTCCATGGCCTCTGAATAGCTTAGCGTCTTTATGGTATAGGCATTATTGATCACCCGCGGATCGGCAGTCATAAAACCATTCACATCGGTCCATATTTCCAGGGTGGAAGCATCAATGGCAGCTGCCATAATCGCTCCCGTATAATCGGAACCACCCCGTCCAAGGGTAGTATATTCTCCCAGATCGTTGCTGGCAATAAATCCGGGAACAATAGCAATGCCTTTAAAATTACTGAAAGCTTGCTGGATAAGCTGGTTGGAAACATTAAAGTTTACAATGGCTTTTCCAAAATCACTATTGGTTTTAATAAGTTTGGTAGCATCAAACCAGGTGGAGGGAATATATTCAGAGATGATCAACGAGGATAAACGTTCGCCGAAACCGCCAATCTTATCCAGCGTTTTAGGGGTGAGTTCTCCAATAAGTGATACCCCATGAACAATACGTTCCAACTCTTCAAGCAATACCTGGGTCTTCTTTTTTACCTGGATTTGCTTTTCACCCTCAAAAAGCTTTTCAATGGCTTCATAGTGACGATTATTGATTTCCGTTAATTCATTCTGAAAAAAGCCGGTTCCTATCACCGCCATCTTGGCCGCGTTGAGGATCTTATCGGTAATTCCACCTAAAGCAGAAACAACAACAATTAAATCATCGTTCTCCCTCAGGAGTATTTCCTTCACTTTCTTGATATTTTCAGCACTTTCAACTGATGTGCCTCCGAACTTTAAAACTTTCATAGTTATCTAATTTAACGAAAATCTTTGATAGTCAAACCTATCCGCCTTTTCTAAGGTTATTTTTTACAAAAATATGACAAATATCACTTTTCTGCTCACTAATTCGGCTCAAAAGGTAGTAATAAAAAAAGTCCGGATGAAACAGCATAGCTATCACATCCGGACAATAATATTTTATTAATCTTTAATTAATCTACCGCCGAAAGATCAGCTGTTGCCAAGGCATCCATGATTTTGCCTTCCAGCTCCAGGGCCAGTTCGGCATTATCGCGAAGGATGGCCTTAACGCCTTCTCTTCCTTGTCCTAATTTAGTTTCACCGTAACTAAACCATGAACCGGCTTTTTTAATGATATTGAGTTCAACGCCAAGGTCGATGATCTCACCGATCTTGGAGATTCCTTCCCCATACATGATATCGAATTCAGCCTTCTTAAATGGCGGAGCAACCTTATTCTTCACTACTTTCACACGGGTATGGTTACCCTGGGCATCTTCACCTTCCTTGATCTGGCCAATACGCCGGATGTCAAGGCGAACGGAAGCATAAAACTTAAGGGCATTACCCCCGGTGGTAGTTTCAGGATTACCAAACATTACTCCTATCTTCTCGCGCAGCTGATTGATGAAAATCACGCAGGTCTTGGTCTTATTGATATTGGCTGTCAGTTTTCGCAACGCCTGAGACATCAACCTGGCCTGGAGGCCCATCTTGGACTCACCCATTTCACCTTCAATTTCGGCTTTGGGAGTCAAGGCGGCTACCGAGTCAATAACAATGATATCAACAGCTCCCGAGCGGATCAGGTTATCGGCAATTTCCAGTGCCTGTTCACCATTGTCCGGCTGGGAAATCAGCAATTCATCAATATCGACACCAAGCTTTGAAGCATAACCAGGGTCAAAAGCATGCTCCGCATCAATGACCGCGGCAATACCTCCGGCCTTTTGGGCTTCAGCAATGGCGTGAATGGCCAGGGTGGTCTTTCCTGATGATTCAGGACCATAAATTTCAATGATCCTGCCTTTAGGATAACCGCCAACGCCAATAGCTGCGTTAAGGCCGATAGATCCCGTTGAGATAGAAGAAACATCTTCTACGGCACGGTCGCCTAATTTCATGATTGAGCCTTTCCCATAGCTTTTCTCAATCTTATCCATGGTTAATTGAAGGGCTTTCAATTTTTCCTTATTCTGATTTACTTTTTCTTCGTTTGCCATATTATATAAATAATGCATTAGTTAATTGAAGGGTATGATTCTTTGTGTCTACTTTCTCAAATATTTGTTCAATAATGCCCTCTTCGTTGATTACAAACGTAGTCCTCATCACCCCCATGTATGTCTTGCCATACATGTTTTTCTCTCCCCAAACCCCATATGCCTTGAGGATATTGGTTTCAGGATCTGAAATCAGGTTAAAGCCGAACAGATATTTATCGGCGAACTTCTTATGAGAGGCTACCGAATCAGGGCTTACTCCCACCACCTCATACCCTTTTGACAACCAATACTGGTAATTATCATTCAGGTTGCAGGATTCAGCCGTACACCCGGGCGTATTGTCTTTCGGATAAAAATACAAAATAAGCTTTTTACCCCTGAATTTGTCCAACGATATTTTCTCGCCGAACTGATTGAATCCTTCAAAATTAGGGGCTCTTTCGCCTATGCTTAGAGTGGACATTATTGAATGTTTTTAACGTTACACAAATATACTTTAAATAATGATACAATGATGACAGAATCTCCCTTGATTTAAGTTAAAGTAATATAAGAAGGAATAATTTAAACTATCTGATTAAAGCAGCTGGCATAAGGAAAAGTACCGTAAATGCTCAATTATCCGTGTTAATCTTTTTTAATCCATTAAATCTGTGTTCCTTTTTCTTTTTTAACGTTGACCTATGGTACAATATTTGTATTTTTAGGGCATAATCAATCGATAGTTCATATGTTAATCTTATCAAAATACATCATAAAATCAAGCCTGATAATTCTATTGTTTACAACAACAACTACTAACTATCTCTATGCCATTACTATATTGAATGACAGCAAGGAATCATTAATTAATCTAAACTACAGCAACACAGGCACAACAGAGCATTTCAACACATCCGGCTATTCATTTATTATTTCAAATGATACCATTACCTCCGCACAAAATGATGTGGTAAAAAAAACTGGCACCAATGATAATAGTACTGTTCCGGCCGGGCTTATCAATGCACCCATCAATTTCCAGGTTAATTCCTCCATCTATTACCTTAATATTAAACAGTTTATTAATGCGGAAGCCAAAAAATCATTTATTCAGGGTTGGCTAAAGGAAAATGAATTACACAGACTTTCACTTTATGCTGATAGCTTAAGAAATGCCTATGCAGTATCTTCAGATGAAGAACGGGAAAAGATTTCTGCACAGATCTTGCAGTCAGAACAGGCAGCTGTCACGCTCAATGAAGAGATTCCGGCAGCCTATGAAAAAGCCAGGGAACAGGAGAATCTTTACTGGCAGTCGGCCTCTGTGGATGAAATCAATCAATTTCAACAAAAAATAAGCCGGTATGAGGACAGTATCGCCCATGCCAAACAGGTGGCCTTACATTCTGAACTTCCGGATACGATAACGGTCTATATGCCTACAAAAAATCATAAAGAGCCGGAACAAAAAGCTGAAGTGCCCACAGGTATAATTTACAAAATACAGATTGGAGCTTTTAAGGGCAAGATACCCGAAACGACCAATAAGCTGATTAAGAAAATATCGGTGATACGGAAGGTCGAAAATCAGGTGGACGATAAAGGAGTAAAGGTGTATACCACGGGTAACCTCAGAACCTATGCTGAAGCTGAGACTATGCTTAGCCAGGTAAAACAGGAGGGCGTTAAAAACGCTGTGATCACCGCTTATCAGAACAAGAAGAAAATAGCAATCGCAGAAGCTAAAAAATTAAATAACGAATTATGAAAGCAAAAGAACTCCCTCACCACGATGTGCACGAAGATAACGCTGTGCACAACGATAAGGAAAGATCACTCTTTCTTTACAATGACGATTATCATACCTTCGATTATGTGATCGATGCTTTGATTGAGATTTGCCATCATGATTTACCTCAGGCAGAACAATGTACGCTGTTAATACATCATAAAGGCAAATGTGATGTTAAAAAGGGAAGTTTTTCTTATCTTAGGCCATTGAAAAACGCGCTGGTAAAAAAAGACTTAAAGGCGACCATTGTTTAAGAAAGATTAATAATTGACGTTCAACGATTTCTAATTGAAGGGACAGAGTACCAAAGTACCTAGGGAAACCCTTTAACAATTTAACCCTTTTAAGCCTTTTAACCAACAATATAGATTAACCATTTAACCCTTTTAACCTTTTAATCCTTACAACCTATTACATACTTACATGAACATCCTGATCATCCTGCTGCTCATCTTCTTAGGCATTGTTCTACTGCTGATTGAATTTACCATTTTACCGGGTATAACCATCGCCGGCGTGGGTGCTGTATTGCTGTTTGCCTATAGTATCTACATGGCCTTCACAACATTTGGCCCCCTGGCAGGATTTATGACACTCGGCTTTATTGTAATTATCGCCCCGCTTCTCGTGGTTCTGCTTTTCAAAGGCAAAACAGGCAAAAAGATGGTGCTTAGCACTACCATGACAGGAATAGCCAACGAAATTAATCAGGAAAAAGTAAGAATTGGTGACATAGGTGTTACCATTGGACGACTGGCTCCTATGGGTAAGATCAAAGTGAACGGCGAAGTAGTGGAAGCTAGATCTACCGGTACTTATATCGATCCCGGAGAAAATGTCAGGATTATACAAATTGAAAAATCACAAATCACAGTTGAACCTTTAAACCTATAAAAATGGAAAATTTCAATGGCATTGGTGTTTTTGGTCTTATCGCCGGGATTTTTATCCTGTTGATCATTATTCTGTACTATATCCCTGTAGGACTTTGGTTTTCAGCACTTGTTTCCGATGTGCGCATCTCGTTGCTTCAACTCTTTTTAATGCGTTTCCGTAAAGTGCCACCTTCGGTAATTGTCAGAGCGCTGATTGAAGGAACCAAGGCAGGGCTGGTTCTTAACAGGAATGAACTTGAAGCACATTATTTAGCCGGGGGGCATGTTGAAAAAGTAGTCCATGCGCTGGTATCTGCCCAAAAGGCCAACATCGAACTATCCTTTAAAATGGCTACAGCGATCGACCTGGCCGGCCGTGATGTTTTTCAGGCTGTCCAGATGTCGGTAAACCCCAAAGTTATTGATACTCCACCTGTAGCCGCTGTTGCAAAAGATGGTATCCAGTTGATTTGTAAGGCAAGGGTTACCGTACGTGCCAATATCAAACAGCTGGTGGGAGGCGCCGGTGAAGAAACCGTTTTGGCCCGCGTTGGCGAAGGTATTGTTTCCTCCATTGGTTCTTCACATACCCATAAAGCAGTACTTGAAAACCCGGATTCCATTTCAAAAGTAGTATTGGGCAAAGGCCTTGATGCCGGTACCGCCTTTGAAATTCTTTCCATTGATATCGCCGATATTGACATAGGCAAGAATATTGGTGCAGGATTACAAATGGACCAGGCCGAAGCGGATAAGAATATCGCCCAGGCTAAAGCTGAGGAACGCCGTGCAATGGCTGTGGCCCTGGAACAGGAAATGAAGGCAAAAGCCCAGGAAGCACGCGCCAAGGTGATTGACGCTGAAGCCCAGATACCGATGGCTATGGCCGAAGCTTTCAGATCGGGCAACCTGGGTATTATGGATTATATGAAGTACCAGAATATTATGGCCGACACTTCCATGAGAGAGGCTATCGCTTCTGAAGAACAAAAAGGAAAAAAGAAATAAATTATTTTAATTCGATTATACATTAAACCTTGCTGCTCCCAACAGCAAGGTTTTTTATTTTTAATGCGAATCAAGGGTTAAGCTGGATGTGCTAAACTACTCAACATAGCTTGTATTTGAGGTATCCATCATCTGTTCCAATAAATGACTCCTTCGCTTAAGATCAAAATTCAGGATAAAGTATTATCCCGGATGGATCACATTCAGTATTTAAATACTACTTATATACTATTGTTATACTGAAACATTGATTTTAGTATAACAATAGTATATAAGTAGTATTTTATATCCAAACCTGACCCAAATGGATTTACTATTTGCAGAAAAAGAGTTTATTAGATTACTGGAGAATTAAATGAAATGCAGAGCCTTTCCACTTTGCCTGATGGCCTAATTTTTCCGCCACTTTTATATTTGATCCAAACCATGATTCTTCCCTATAGCTGATAACAGGATATGCCAATTATTCATTCAATACTATTTGGCATTGCAGCATCGGCAGACATTCCTCAAGTCTGGAGAATACATCAATTCAAAGATTTTTCGTCATACTATTTATCTTTTCATCTGCAACAAAGTGTTTGATAATGTGTAGGTTATTACCCAAATTTTGATTATATTTATATAGCAAGTATAATCAATTAACCTTTCACATATGATACAGAAAATTTCCGGTGAGCATATGACCGATGGAGACGTATCTATCGGCAATGATAGCAAGTTGACAAACGAGATTCAACAGAAAATATCAAAGCGTGACAGCATTTCAAATATTTGGGGTGATCGTACTCCATATGTCAATAAATGGCCTGTCAGGGTGGATGAACAGGTTTCAGAGCAAGCGGATCGCTGGGTTCAGTCCGCTTGCGTACTGTGTTCCAATGGCTGTGGCCTTGAAATCGGGACCAAAGACGGGCATATCGTTGGAGTAAGAGGGCTGGGTACTGACAGGGTTAACCATGGGCGTCTGGGCCCTAAAGGACTTCATGGCTGGGTGGCCAATAATAGTGAAGACCGGTTAAAAGTGCCCTATATCCGGGAAAATGGAAAGTTACGCGAGTCATCGTGGGAAGAGGCGATGCAACTGATTGTAAAGAAAACCAATGAAATCCGCGAAAAGTATACCAGCAATGCCATTGGCTTTTACACTACCGGCCAGTTATTCCTGGAGGAATATTATACGCTTGCTGTAATTGGAAAGGCAGGACTGGGAACCCCGCATATGGATGGAAATACCAGGTTGTGTACAGCCACCTCAGCGGCAGCCCTGAAACTTTCCTTCGGCTCTGACGGACAGCCGGGCTCTTATACAGATCTCGACACTACGGAAGCTGTTTTACTGGTAGGCCACAACATGGCATCCCAGCAAACGGTTTTATGGACACGAATACTTGACCGTCTGGAGGGCCCCACCCCTCCCCGGCTGGTAGTGATAGATCCACGCTTTACGCATACTGCAGAAAAGGCAGAAGTTCACCTGGCTCCCAAGGTCGGCACAAACGTTGCTGTTTTAAACGGTCTGCTCAATTTAATCATTCAGGCAGGGCATGTTGATAAGGATTACATCGATCAGCATTCCATTGGCTTTGATGACTTGAAAAATACGGTATCCAACTACACCCCTGAAAAAGTGGAAGAGATTACAGGTATTTCTGCTGATAAATTAAAGGCAGCCGCCCAGATTCTTGGCTCAACAAAGACACTCGTTTCAACAGCCCTTCAGGGAGTATATCAGTCGATGCAGGCATCGGCTGCCGCGGTTCAGATCAACAACATTCATATTATCCGTGGATTAATAGGTAAAAAAGGCTGCGGCATATACCAGATGAACGGGCAGCCAACGGCCCAGAATACCCGGGAAACGGGTGCCGACGGCGACCTTCCCGGATTCAGGAACTGGGAAAACTCAGAACACATCGCTCAACTGGCAAAACTATGGAATGTGGATGAGGCCATTATTCCTCATTGGGCACCTCCTACCCATGCCATGCAGATATTTCACTATATAGAGAAGAAATTGATTAAGATGTTATGGATCAGCGGTACTAACCCGGCAGTGTCATTGCCACAGCTGGGCAAAATACGTAAACTTCTCAAACAGGAAGAACTGTTCCTGATCGTTCAGGATGCATTCTTTACGGAAACAACTGCTTATGCTGATGTAATACTTCCCGCAGCCCTGTGGGGCGAAAAAACAGGCTGTTTTACCAATGTTGACCGTACAGTTCATCTGTCAAAAAAGGCGGTTGATCCACCCGGGGAAGCAAAGTCTGATCTGGATATCTTCCTTGACTATGCCAAAAGAATGGATTTAAGGGATAAAGACAATCAGCCTTTGATAAAATGGAATACGGCAGAAGAAGCTTTTGAAGCATGGAAAGATTGTACTCGCGGCCGTCCATGTGATTACACCGGGATGAGTTATGAAAAACTCAGCAAAGGAACCGGAATTCAATGGCCTTGCAATGAAAAATATCCGGAGGGCGCTGAGCATCTGTATACTGACAGCATCTTCAATACCAGTGCAGATTATTGTGAGACTTACGGGCACGACATGGTTACGGGGGCTGAAGTACTTGAGAAAGATTATAAAGCGAATGACCCGAAAGGCAAGTCGATTATACGGTCGGCAGAATACCAGGCCCCGCATGAGATTCCTGATAAAGATTATCCATTATGGCTAACTACCGGAAGGGTGGTCTATCATTTTCATACACGCACCAAAACAGGGCGATCAAAGGAGCTGAACGAAGCCGCGCCTGATGCTTTTGTTCAGATCTCTGAACAGGATGCGGCGACCTATCAGATTGCCGAAGGCGACATGGTAAAGGTAGAATCGGTACGAGGTGAAATGTATGCGCCGGCAGTTATAGGAAATATCATTCCGGGATTAATTTTTATACCCTTTCATTATGGATATTGGGATAATCCCGGCAGAGCAAGGGCCGCAAATGAACTGACCATTGATGAATGGGATCCTGTCAGCAAACAACCTCACTTCAAGTATGGTGCAGTACGCATTAAAAAAGCGGAAGAGGGTGTTGCAGGCCTTCTGGAAAAGATTAAAGACACAATTGTAGATAGTTTAAAAAAAGAATGATATGCATATAGAAAGTTATCTTGAAATGGTTTATGACTCAGAAAAAGAGCTGGCTGAAGCTTTTATGAAAGTCGCCGAACATCATCAATCGGAACCTGATATTTATTTCACATGCCAGCTTCTATCGTCATGGTCCAAAGAACAATCGGAAAAGATCAAGGCCCAGGAGAAAAAGTATGCCAAGTTTGTCAAAAAAAGCAAAGAGCCGGAACGTCTAAGGCAGACCCTGTTTAAAGAACCCAGAAAGGGCAGTCTTGCCATGATAAGGGATTTACAGGATCTTTGGCTGTTAACCAAGGAGGTGGAAATTGGCTGTAGTATCCTTTTACAGGCCGCGGCAGCGTTAAGGGATATGGAACTTAAAGAAACATGTGATTACCTTGACCAAACGAATATCAGGCAATCAGAATGGCTGATGACAAGAATAAAGCAGGCGGCTCCTGAAATACTGGTAGTCGCTGAATAAGGATAATCACAGTACGTAAGAAAGAAAAGCCCCTGGCAAACCAAGGGCTTTTCTTATGGTATTAGTGATAATCATTGCGCAATAATACAGAGTTTAAAGTTCAAAATTTAAAGTTAGAGGCATTGAAAGAGTTGATCTGTATCAATGACCACTGATTTACTGTCCACTTCTCCACAACCTCTATTACGTTAGCTATCGATCTAAACCTATTGGTTCATCACCGGAATTGTTCTTTTACGCTCAACAGTTCTGGGTTGATAAGCAAGGGTATACTCTGAATTGTATTCCGGATGTCCGGCAACTTCAAGAACAACCTTAAAACGATCGGTACTCCAGGCAGGCAATTTACAGCGCGCCGTAGGGCCAGCCTGATTCACATTTGCCTTCATTGGATTGTATTGCCAATCCAGTATAGTCATTTCTGAAGTCCCCGCAACCAGCTTAATGGTTACCTTGCCGGCAGGAAGTTCCTGATAAGAATCGCTGAGCATCCAAACATCGGCACTGAATGTCTCCCCTTCCGTCCATTTGAATTTAGATAGCTGAACGCTTGCTAATACCGGACGGCAGGCATTCTTCACGGCATAAAATCCAGGCTTGGGAATAGCGGGATAGCTAACTATACTGTTGTTGGCAGCCGTTGGCCAGGGCTCATCGTAACACCAGTTGCAAGCCATGGAACAATAGGGTTTCTGACGGCGTGCCGTTTCATAGATACATTTATAGCCCTCGCCCTGCATCAGCTGTCCGTTGGCCACAAGCTCTTCCAAAGAGTTAGACTTGCCAAAATAATCTTCAATGATATCCTGGCACAACCAGGTATTGCCTACCCATGAATTGAAGGCATGATGACTTTCCCAGGAGGTACCCGCTTTTGGAGGCCATAGCTGTTCCTGTGGAATAATGGTCTTGAGTATTTCAACAGAAGAAGGGGCCGGCATGCCAAATTCTGTATAGGTCGTATAATGCGCACGGGCCATGTTGGCAAACACCTCTTCTTTGGTATTCAGATCACGGAAGACATAGTTGCCATGGGCCATCCCCATCAATGGAGAGGTGGAAATAAAAGGGCTGTTGGGATCCAGCTGAAGGCATTGGCTGTTGAGCAGACGCAAAGGCAGCGATTGTTCGGTCATGCCGCTCCAGGCATTAAACAGCTCGTTGCCGCCACACCAGAAGGCCAGTGAAGGGTGTTTCTTAACCCGGTTAATGATAGAGGCGGATTCCTGTTTCAAGATAGAAAGATAATGCGCTTCATCGGGATAATTGTTACAGGCCAGGGGGAATTCCTGCCACACTAGGATGCCCTTTTCGTCGCATATTTCGAAGAAAGATTCTTTGTTGACAATTCCCCCACCCCAGATGCGCAAGATGTTAAAATTGGCTTCTTTTGCCAATATAAGGAGCTCATTATATCTTTCCCTGGTCATGATGCCCGGAAAGATTTCCGGGTTTACCCAGTTGGTACCCTTACAGAAAATCCTGCGCCCATTGAGTTCAAGCTGTGCAGGAGGCACACTGCGCGTCTTGGGAAATCCCTCAGGTTCATTCCAGGCGCCTTCATTCATCACCAGCCTTATGCGCCTAAATCCAATTTTGGATTCAAGGGTCTGGATCACTTTCCCTGAGGGGTTGAGTAATTGTAAGGTTGAAGTGTAAAGCGTGGGCTGCCCATGATCGTGTGTCCACCATAACCGTGGATTTGAAAAAACAAGGCTAGTCTTATTTTCAGAACGAAGCACTTGCTTCCCGTTTTCATCTTTTAAGGTCCAGACAAAAGGCATCCCTTCCAGTTTACGTCCTTCCATCTGAAGCTGAATGTCAGCCTTGTTCAACGCATCATTCAAGGTATAATTGACATGAAAATCATCAACGTGACTTATCGGTTGCACTTCCAGGTAAGTATCATCCCAAATGCCCAGTGGAATAAGCCTTGGATGCCAGTCCCAGCCATAACTGACGGCAGGTTTGACAGAATAAGCAGCCTGCGACCGGTCCACTGAATTGGTATGTGCTTTGGGGGCAGGATAAATCAGTATTCTAAGCTCATTGTCATCTTTCAAATAATCGGTCAGATCAATATTCACGGGAGTAAACATCCCTTCCTGGCTAAGTAACTCTTTATCGTTCAGGAATATTTTAAACTGATAATCAATTCCTTTGGAGATAAACGCAAATCGCTCTTCAGAAGAAAAGACAGGCTTTTTGAAAGAAGTACGGTAAGTATAATACTGGTCTTCCATCCAAAGGTAATCTTTCCAATGCTCGGCATAATACAAAGGTTGATATTTTTCAGCCTTTGCGATATCCAGTTGAACAGCACCGGGAACAGCAGCCGGAATCCATTTCGACAGTGGGCCGTCTGTAGTTTTTGACCAGGCAAGTTCCCATTTTAAGGCTGTTGAATTTAAAGATGTATTTGCCTGCACAAAAAGATGGAACAGCGCAAATGCCAATAACATATTGAAACATTTCATAACAGTTAGTTTGGTTTAAGATAAGGCAAATATAGAAAACCATTACATGCTATGGCAAAAGGCAAAATATAATTTTATAAAACAAAGGAAATGAAGGAAATTTTATTGATTTGAAACAGTATGATATTTAATCGTATGCAGAAAGTTAAAGTAAATAATTTATTATATTTACACAAAGAAATGCATTTGTAATGATATTTCACCCTTAATATCGGCACAATGAAAACCAAATCAAATCTTACAGGTAAAATATTGGTAATATTTAGCTTACTGCTCCTCTCCTCTGCTTGTTTTTCACAAAAGGAAAAGGTCATTTATATTGGCACTAATGGAAAGTTAACCACGCTGAAGGATGCCTTATGCATGCAAAAGATAAAGGCAAATTCACAGAAAGATTTTAAAGTACAGACCTGTCAATTAAAGGATACCAAGTGGGAAAAAATTTATGCTGAAAATTATAAAAAGCTGAACGATTCGACTTGGCAGATTAATGGTAATGGTGAAGACATACCACCTAAAAGTATACGATGTTATTCAAAGCTGGAAAATAGCAAGTATAAATTCAGTGACAAGGTGGAAGGGCAAGTTGTTAGAAACGGATACGCGCTGTCTGTCGTACCTTTACTGTTAGATGGGCAGGTAACTGAATATTACCTGAATGGGAAAAAGAAATCTGTATCCATCTATAAAAACAATGAACTGGTTATTAATGAAAACTGGGATGAAAATGGGGGAAAATATATCGATAATATCTTTTATTCTGCTGATGTTTATCCTACCTACAGCCAGGGAAATAAAACCCTGCATGAGCATATCATGGAATGCTATAAAAAGTCTGGATTAGACATCTCTTCTGTTGCAGGTAAATTGATAGTAGGATTTGTGGTGATGGAAGATGGAACCATTGATGGAATAAAGCTTCTCAAAGGCGTAGGCAATGAAATAAACAAGGTGACGCTGGAAGCATTTAAAAGCTTACAGGGCAGCTGGACACCCGCAAAGCTTAAAAATGAACCTGTCAGGTATTTTCAGGTCTTTCCCATAAACTTTATCACCAATGAAATCCATGTAGAATTCGCCGAATTAAGAGGCGGCATTTTGCATTATCAAACTTATTGATGCCATTGACATTTTCTATCCTTTATAACACCATCATGAGCATGAACAACTGGCAAAGCTGTTATCCTGCATGTAATGTTGTGTGTTTGAAAAAAGTATTATAACTCTGCAGCATAAATTGATTCGATTTTTCAGGGAGCAATGATTACAGGTAATAGTTTATCAACCAGGATAACTATAATAGTAGATATATTACAATATTATGTATTAAATGGCATAATAATTGTTGTGTAAATATCCTGTATCCAATTATACCTAAAATAAACAACCATGAAAACAAACATTCTTTTAACTACCATCTTTTGCATGTTATTGATTGCCCAATCTGGATTTTCACAGGAATTATCCGTTCTGTTTATTGGTACCAATGGAAGGATTACTACAGAAAATATGGCGAATTATATGCAAAAGTTTCCTGCGCTGCAAAAAAATCCTACCGTTCAGACCTATATAAAAAAGGAGGGCCGTTGGGAAAAGTTTTGCGCAGAACAGTATAAAAGGATCGATGATTCAACTTACCAGGTAAAAAGCAATGGAGAAAATATGCCGGCCAATTATATTCGAACCTATCGGAAGCAGTCGGATGGATTATGGATGTTTAAAGATTCGGACAAAGGCAATATATTCAGGGCCGGATATACAAAATCTAAGATCCCGCTGCTCCTTGAAGGTGAAGTAATTGAATATTTTCCAAACGGGAACAAGAAATCAAAGTCAATCTATAAGAACAATGAGCTGGTATCGAATGAAAACTGGCTGGTAAACGGGAACAAATATATTGATAATGTTTTTTATTCAGTGGATTCAGAACCCACCTTTAATTCGGGTATAAATGTATTGCATCAACATATATTAACAGCTTTCAAAGAAGCAGGCGTTGATGTTTCTACAACACTTGGTTCAATGGTTGTCGGTTTTGTTGTAATGGAAAATGGGACTATTGATGGCATCAAAATAATTAAAGGTTTGGGGGCTGAGATTAACGATGTGATGTGTAACGCATTTTTCACCCTTGCCTTGAAGGGAAACTGGACACCGGCAAAACTAAATAATAAGTCAGTGAGATATTTTCAGACTTTCCCCATTAACTTCAAGCCTGACCCCAATAAAGAAAACGTGGCAAAGGTACGCCATGAGATCAAGGTTAGTAAAGAATTGTAGTAACAGAGTGCCTAAGTACCAAAGTTCCAGTGTGTCTATCTTATTCCTGATTTCTTATTTATATTAGGCTACAAAATCTTGCACCTCACTTATTTTCATCGGATGATATCCAGGTAACGCTGATAGGTACCTTGCCAATCCAGTTCTCTTGATGGGTAATATTTCATCAACTCAAAGGAATTGGCCACTATAAGTCTGATTTCCGTCAATGAGTTCACAAAGCCCATTGCCTTTGCCTGCATCATGATATTGCCAATGGCAGTGGCTTCTGTTGGGCCGGCAATTACTGTCAATCCGGTGGCATCAGCAGTGTGCTGGTTCAGGAAATCATTGTTGGCCCCTCCTCCAATAATATGGATCACCTCGATGGGCTGATCCGACACTTCACGAATCTGTTCAAGGGTAAATCGATATTTGAGGGCAAGGCTATCGTAGATGCACCGGATAGTTTCGCCATGTGATTGCGGAGTACCCTGGGCTGTCTGGTAACAGTAATCTCTCACAGCCTGTGTCATATCCCTTGGGTTGAGGAACATGCTGTCGTCGGGGTTTATTAAGAATTTGAAGGGCTCAGATTGACGTGCCAGTTCAACCATTTGGGGCCAGGTATATTTGGTACCTTCTTCTTCCCAGAAACGCTGAACTTCCTGTATTAACCACATACCCATGATGTTTTTCAGGAAACGGGTAGTTCCTTCTACACCCCCTTCATTGGTGAAATTAAGCTGCCGGGTATGCTCTGAAACAATAGGGCGGCTGCTTTCAATGCCCATGATGGACCAGGTTCCAGAACTTAGATAAACGAAGTTGTTTTCCAATGCGGGCACCGATACGATGGCAGAGCCCGTATCATGAGCCGCCACAGCAATTACCGGCACAGCCTGGCTTCCTGTTTCCCTGGCCAATTCAGGTTGGATGGTGCCAAGGACAGTGCCCGGCAACACAATTTCCTGAAGGATAGAAGCAGGGATTCCTGCTTTTTTTATCAACTCAAAATCCCATGTACAGGTACCTGGAATGAGCATCTGGCTGGTACTGGCAATGGAAAATTCACTCTTTTTGATGCCTGTAAACAGGTAATTCAGGGCATCAGGCATAAATAATATGGAATCGGTAATATCAAGCAAGGATGATTGATCCCTGACCATTGAAAACAGTTGAAACAGGCTGTTAAACTGCATAAACTGGATACCGGTACGGGCATATACTTCGGTGGCAGGAATCAACTGAAACAAATCCTTCATCGAGGTATTGGTACGTGAATCCCGATAGGCAAAAGGAAGTGAAAGGATTAACCCTTCCTTATTCAGATGAACAAAATCGACCCCCCAGGTATCCACTGCAATTGATGCAGGCTGAATGCCATACTCTTTGACGCACTTTCTTAGCCCTGTCTTTAATTCATTAAATAAACTAAAGATATTCCAAAAGTAATGGCCGTTGATCCATTGCATTTGATTAACAAAGCGATGGATTTCAGTAAGCTCCAGCTTATCTTCTGATAATGTACCAAGAATGGCACGTCCGCTTGAAGCTCCCAGATCAAAGGCTAAAAAATATTGCTCGTCCATTGTGTAAGGTTAAATTAGATTCCTTAGGATACAAAATAACTCAATTAATGAGAAATAAGTATCCTGTTCAATCCTGATAAAATCGCTTATTATTAATAAGAGTTGTATTATTTTGACAATTGTAAGTTGATTTTTAAAGATAAAAAGAAATATCCAATAAGGAATAAGGAACAAGAAACAAGAAAGTGAAAAAGCAAGAATGCGCCTTTTTTCTGTTTCCTATTTTTTGTTCCTTATTTCTTGTTGGATATTAAATTGAATACAGGTATTTATTTAGCTCCAAAATGCTTATTGGCAAACAGGATATACTGCTGCCAGTCATAAGGCGTAAGGTCATGGTTTCCTGAGCGAATATGGTAACCGATAGTCCCCATTACCGGTTCATTGACCTTTGGCATTTCTTTTACGGGTAGTCCATCTTTTCCTAACAACTCATAAACGGCCGAGGCATATTTGGCCGAGAGGAATTCTCCTTTAGGATCGGCCCACTGATCTCCATCAGCGCTGGCTACATATAGTGGACGGGGAGCAATAAGAGCAAGCAGCATATGCTGATCGACCGGAAGTTTATCTTCTTTCCCATTATACTGCAGAAAGTTATCGCAAAACCAGTGAGGGAAGGTAGTATTGATGATTTCAACTGTTTCACCATATACGCGTTTTGAAAGGGCAGCACCGCCACATCCTGATTCGTTGGAGATCACCATGGAAAAACGCTGGTCGTTGGCACCTGCCCACAAGGCAGCCTTACCCAGCCTGGAATGGCCAAGGACAGCTACTTTTTTAGCATCTACCAAAGGATCTGTTTCAAGGTAATCCATCACTCTGGACAATCCCCAGGCCCATGCGGCAATCGATCCCCATTCATTGGCAAGAGGAGCCGTCTGCCCTTCTTGATAGAAAAAAGGATGTATGCCATCCGTAAAATCATTCTTATCAGGATCAACATCCCCATAATAGATAGTTACCAAACCATAGCCAGCTTTGATGATTTCATCCACCGGCCAGCGGTCCTGGGCACTTGCCCTTGACTGTTCGGTAACCTGGTTGTTGATAATTCCAATGGAAGGATTATTGGCTACCCATGATTCAGTAAGACGAATGGCCGCATCATTATAGACGGCATGATTGCCGGTAAAATTATAGGCAAGAAAAACAGGAGCTTTCGCTTTGTTTTTTGGCAGATACATCAATACATTTACTTCCAGGCTGCGCTGGTCCTTATTAAAGAACAAGGACAGCTGTTTACGGATAGCCAATCCATCCAGTGCATTATCCGATGTTTCCCAAACCTTAACATCAGAGATATCCATTTTACCGGGTACCTTACCATATACCTGATCGGTAAACACTTTCAATATTTCAGGTCGTTGTTTATGGAACCACTGCTTCTCTGATTTTACTTTTCCGCCATTAAAACGGGTTAAAACATCTGGTACAGTATAGGCAGGCACTTTTGACTCCTCAGAAATAACATTCTCTCTTTGGGCATACACTGTTATCCCCAGCAAAACAGACAACAGGAATAATGCAACATACTTTTTCATGATGGATTTAGTTTTAGGTTTAGCGCATAAAGATAATAATCAGTTGGGATATTCCAGAGGTTCAGTTTCGCCTGTTGCTACACGAAGGGCATTGGCAGCAAGGGCTTCCAGTTCGTCTTCACCGGGATAGACATATACTCCAGATATAAATTCCACCTTGGAAGTGATATACTTTGTCAAATACTCATTGTAGGCCAACCCTCCGGTTAGCAGGATGGCATCCACATAACCATTCAGAACTACCGCCATTTCGCCGATAGTCTTAGCAACCTGATAACCCAGCGCATCCTGAACTTTACGTGCATTCTCATCTCCGTGATTTGCTTTTTCTTCCACCTCGCGGGAATCATTGGTTCCAAGGTAAGCTACATAACCACCTTCACCTATGACCATGCGTCGGATTTCATCTTTCTGGTATTTATTGCTAAAACAAAGGTCGATCAATTGGCCAGCGGGCAGGGTGCCACTACGTTCAGGGCTAAAAGGGCCTTCCCCATCCAGGGCATTATTCACGTCAATAACCCTGCCTTTTTGGTGGGCGCCCACCGAAATTCCTCCTCCAAGATGAACCACAATAAGGTTTAAGTTTTCATATTTCCTGCCGATTTTATTGGCATGAATACGTGCAATGGCTTTTTGGTTCAGAGCATGGAAAATGGATCTGCGTTTAAAAAGCGGATGCCCTGAATAGTGGGCAATATCATCCATTTCATCAACGACTACAGGGTCGGCTACATAAGCATGCGCTCCGGGAATCTGAAGGGCTATATAATCAGCAATGAGCGGTCCCAAATTACTGGCGTGCTGACCATAAATTCCTGATCTTGCATGTTCGAGCATCTTGTTGTTGATATGATACACACCTGATTTTAAAGGATAAGTCAATCCTCCTCTGCCGATGATATATTTTATTTTATCAATGTTGAAGCCCTCTTCCATCAACGAGTCAATGATCATTCCTTTACGGAATTCAAACTGATCAATGATATTGTCATAGAGTGACAGATCTTCTATAGAATGCCTTAATGTCTTTTTCAGCTTACATTCATTACCAAAATAGACGGCAAACTTTGTGGATGTTGAGCCAGGATTAATAGCCAGTATTTGTATTTCGTTCATGTATCTTATTATTTGCTTAACAGGGCTGCAAGAGCTATAGAGTTTAGTTTGGTTTGTTTGTTATCTCCCCGGGAGGATAAAATCATCGGCACGTTCCCTCCCATTACTATGGCTGCCTGATCAGCTTTACACAATTTGGTGTTCACCTTATAAAAGATATTGCCTGAATCGATATTGGAGAATAACAGACAATCGGCATCTCCTGCCACCTCTGAGGTGATATTTTTTATTTGGGCCGATTCACCGTCAAGGGCTACATCCAGGGCCATAGGTCCATAAACAATGGCAGGTTCAAAGGTTCCTTTTTGGGCTTCTTTCATCAACTCCACGGCATCCGTTGTCGATACCAGTGAAGGGATGATTAATTCGGTAGGTGCAATGATGGCTATTTTGGGCTTTTCGATGCCAAACATCAGGGCCATCTGTTTCAGATAATGGGCCATGGCAATCTTTTGGGGAATAGTAGGAATAGGAATAACAGCCACATCGCTCACCATGAGCAGTTTGTGATAATTAGCGTTATCGATGACCGACACATGGCTCAGAATGCCTCCTTCAGGAAGTAAACCTACTTTCTTATCGAGGATAGCTTTCAGGTATTTATTGCTGTTAATCATTCCTTTCATCAGAATACCTCCAGAAAGTGATTTCACCATTCTGACACTGACTTCAGCGGCTTCTACTTCATTGGAAACATGAATTATTTGAAATAAAGCAGGATCGATCTGAAGCTCCTCACATTGTTTAAGAATCTCAGACCGGTCACCAGTAATTATGGCATTGATAATATTTAGTCTTACCGCATCAGCAATAGCAGTAAGACTGTGCTCATCAATGGCATTTACTGCAACCAGATTCTTTTTATCCAATGGTCTTATCAATTCATAAATGTCGGCCAATCTTGTTAGCTTCATAGTAGTGGGTTTTTCTCAACCGTAAAATTACTACTTCTTAAACGATTAAAAGCTTATAAAAATCACCCTCGTGAATGTTTTTAAACTGCTGAAAAACAAAACGTCCGATGTTACAAAACACCGGACGTTTCAATATTTATATTTGTACAAAGCTTTACTTATAAATTAAGGGTATATCAACCATTTTTACTTATAGCTTTTTATTTTCCTTGACAATCTGTTCCGTATCCATTGCAATCACTAATTCTTCATCAGTAGGCACGACCATGATTTTTACTTTGGAATCTGGTGTGCTGATGATTCCTTCGCTACGGAAACCCTTGTTTTTTTCATGGTCAAGTGAAATACCCAGGAAGTCAAGTTCTGAACATACCCCTTCACGTGTTGTAGAAGCATTCTCTCCTATGCCTCCGGTTAGAATCAATATGTCAAGGCCTCCCATTGCTGCAATATACGAGCCAATGTATTTTTTTACCTTATAATTGTACATATCCAAGGCCAGAGCAGCTCTTTCATGACCATTGGCTTTTGCCATTTCTATCTCGCGCATATCAGACGATATGCCTGAAATACCTAGCATACCGGCATGTTTATTAAACAGCGTATTGGCCGAACGGGTACCGATTTCTTCTTTTTCCATGATATATTGTACAACCCCTACATCCAAATCTCCGCAGCGGGTTCCCATAATCAGACCTTCCAACGGGGTAAATCCCATGGAGGTATCAATTGATTTGCCATTTTTTACTGCTGCAACAGAAGCCCCATTGCCCAGATGGCATGAGATAATCTTTTGGGACTCGTAATCTACACCCAACAATTCACAGGCTCTTTTGGTCACATAGCGATGGCTGGTGCCATGGAATCCATATCGGCGTATTCCATATTTTTTGTAAAGGACATAAGGTATTCCGTACATATATGCCTTTGGTTCCATGGTCTGATGGAAGGCCGTATCAAAAACTCCTACCTGCGGAATGCCCGGAATCAATTCTTCCATAGCACTGATCCCTTTTAAGTTTGGCGGATTGTGCAATGGAGCGATGTCAATACATTTGGTAACTTCAACAAGTACTTCATCAGTTAAAAGGACACTCGCATTAAAACGTTCACCACCGTGCACCACTCTATGACCTACAGCATCCAATTCATCAAGGCTTTTCAGGCAGCCATGCTTTTCGCTGGTAAGTACTCCTAAAATATATTCGATACCTATTTTGTGGTCAAGAATTTCCCCCTCAAAAACAATCACCTGTCCATCCTGACGCACATGTTTCAGGAAGCTCCCTTTCATGCCAAGTTTTTCAATACCTCCTTTGGCAATGACCTCTCTGTTGGTCATGGTGAAAAGCTGATATTTTATGGAACTGCTTCCGCAATTTAAAACCAGAATCTTCATCCTACTTCATTTTATATTTATAACCAACTGGAGATTAACATC
>DATGYU010000001.1:0-8496 GCA_035297625.1 Prolixibacteraceae bacterium | reverse complement strand
CTTAGCCAGGAACCGGTCGACAAGGTTCTTGTCATGCTGTACCGTACAAAGGATTACAAGGCCTTTACGGACAGTATCCCCGATTATATCGGCACGACCAATAAGGAGGGCCTTTTCATGATCGATAACGTGGCTGCGGGCCAATATCGCCTTTATGCACTTACCGATGCCGACAACAGTCTTAATTACAACCAGGCTTCCGAGAAAATAGCCTTTGACGATTCGCTCATCGTTCCTTCCGCACGTTACGTGGCAGAACCCGATACCATTGTCCAGGGAAATGATACCATTGCCATTGCAGGTCATGTGGACTATTCTCCCGGACCTCAGTACCTGAGGATGTTTGAAGAAGTAAAGTTCGACCAGTACCTGGATTCCTACAAGCGCAACCAGGCCAACCGCTGTGATTTCTTTTTTTCCGAAACCCTCAGTGATTCATTTAAAATCAACCTGCTGAATCCTGTTCCACAAAGAGACTGGCTGTTTGTAGAATCCAACTTCCGCAAGGATTCCATTACCGCCTGGATCACCGATACGCTCATCAGCAAAAGCGATACCCTGCTCTTTGAACTCAAATATGAAGTGCTTGATTCATTAAACCAGTTAAAGACCAAAAGAGACACCATCGAGATGGTTTATGAAACTCCCAAGGCGACCAAACAGCGTAAAAAGAAAAATGAAGAGGTAGAAGCTCCCACCATCCAGTTGTCGAACAACATTAACAGTTCGGCCCATGACATCTTCCGGAAGATTATTATCGAGGCCCCCGAACCCCTGGCATCCTTTGATACTTCCATGGTCAAACTCTATTCTGTGCTGGATTCTGTTAAAACAAATATACCCATTGTGGTTGAAAGAGACAGTAATTCAATCCGAAAATATATTATTGATCACCACTGGGAGCCCAATTCCAATTACCTTTTGCAAATCGATTCGGCAGCAGCCCGGAATATCTATGGTTATCCCAACAAGAAGGTGGATCAAAAATTCAGGACCCAGAAAGAGGATTATTATGGCAAGATTTTTTTGACCCTTTCAAACCTTAAGCACCCGGCTATTGTTCAACTGTTGTCGAATGATGAACAGGAGAGAATATTGCAGAAGATCCAGATTCTTGAAGACGGCAAAATTGAGTTTCCTTATCTAAAACCTGAGAAATACAGGATTAGGGTGATCATCGATGCCAATCAAAACGGGAAATGGGATACCGGTTACCTTGCCGATAACCTGCAACCGGAACAGGTCATTTATTTCCCCAAAATTCTTAAGGTACGATCTAATTTTGAATACAAGGAAAGTATGGTATTGGATTATACGGCCACTCAAAAAAAGCAACTGATTGACGAAGATCTTGAAAAAGAAGAAGCCCGCAAGAAAGAAAAAGCCAAGAAAAAAGGAGAAGGCTCCGATTAGCCGCCTTCTGTTTTATTTGTGGGCTGCCCTGCTCTTTTGTACAGTTAAGGCCCCAGGACAACAAAAGGAGTTTCCCTTTAAAAGCGGAGAGACCGCCCTGTATGGAGCCTATTATAACTGGAATTTTATTTGGTTGCAAAGTGGGGAGGTTAATTTCAAAGCCGACACCCTGCGGTATCAGAATCAAAAAGCCTGGCACCTGAAAGCGGTGGGTAAAACCTTCAAGGCATATGACCTGATGTATTCGGTAAGAGATACTTTCGAGGTATTCTGCCGTTATGATTCCTTCCTTCCCTTGTATTCGCGAAGAGCAATCAACCATGCAGACCATCATTCCGTTCACAGGTACGTGTTTAACTATTCGACCAATAAAATCTCGGTAAAAATCGATCAGGACCACCATGCCTCTTGGTCAGCCAATATCCCGGTAATGGAGAACACCTACGATTTGCTGGCTACAGCCTATCACTTTCGCAGCTTCGATTTCAACAAGCTAACTGTGGGCCAGAAAGTTCCCTACCGGATGCTTCTCGACCGCAAGGCGGAAGATCTCTATTTTAGATACCTTGGCAAGGAGAATGTGAAAACACGCACAGGAAAAGTGTACAGGTGTCAAAAAGTTTCAGTATTTTTACTGCAAGGGGATTTTTTCTCTCAAGGAGAATACATGAAGATTTGGTTTACCGATGACCGCAACTGTCTGCCCGTTCAGGTGGAAACCCAGATACAGGTAGGCTCTGTGAAAGCATTGCTGATAGAACCCAAATCACTGAAATATCCTTTAACATCTTTAATAAAATAAGCTATGACAACACGACGCAGATTAAAAAAGGAGATTGACTATGTGATTTCCGACCTGGTTTTAGATTGTATGACCTATACCCATTTGTACAATAAACCCAATGACGAAGATACCCTTCGTATTATCCAGGATACCATGACAATGAGAAACCATTTGCGGGAACAGGTTAATCATCCTGAGCAAAAAGACAACGCTCAGACCAAAAAAAGCTATTACAACCAGATAGCCAAAACCTTGATGGAAGGAGTCAATGACGGCTATGGCAAACTTGGCAAACTGATCGGCAAAGATAAATAATCCTGTTTGGCTGTTTTAACTGTTTTCTGTATGCTAACTAACCGCGTTATCGGTTGAATTACTACAGAAGACAGTTAAACGGCAAGCAAAAGTAAATGCTGGAAACTGAAGGACTAAAGAATTGAAGGTTTGTTCACTACTCTTTGTTGCTGGCTTCTGGCCAAAAGCACTGAGGACTATTCCCTGAATACTGATCACTTTCCCATTCTCCGGTTTTCGGTCTCCTTTCCCCTTGCCCTATCAACCATGCTTCACACCTGGAATCCACCATCCTTATCAATGACAATTTATGCAGGATTAAAATTGAAGTCATTTTGAATCATTCTTTTATCGTGCAGCCCATAAAATATTGTTATTTTTGCATGCGTTTTAGTAACACAAATAAGATCAGTGAAAGATGGATGAGTTCGAAAATAAGAAAAAAGGATTCTCTCTCGGAGAAACAGATAAAGAAAGAAGAAATAATCTGATTATTATTTTATTATCAGTTTTATTAATCATTGTCATTTCAATATTCTTTGTTCAGCGCAATCAGAACAGGAAAATGATGGAGGCACTTAATCAGGAAAAATCAGCTATTCAAACAGAGCTAACCGGCATGGTTGCCAATTACGATTCCATTCATACCAACAATGAATCGTTGCAGTCGGAGCTGATGATGGCCCAAAACAAGGTGAAAGACCTGGTACTGGAAGTTAACCAGGTGAAAGAGCTAAGCTATGGCCAGATTGCACAGTATCGTCAGGAAGTGACTACCCTGCGCAATATCATGAAAAACTACATCATCCAGGTCGATTCTCTTAATCGCCGGAATGAAATGCTGATGGCCGAAAACAGCCAGGTAAAACAGGACATTGCGGTAGCAGAATCCAAAAATATGCAGCTGGAAGAAGAAAAAGGTCACCTGCAGGAAAAGATAAAAATGGCTGCCCAGCTGGAAGCCACCGAACTCAGTGCAGTAGGCGTGAACGCCAGGGGTAAAGAAGCAGAAAGTGCCAGACGGGCTACCCAAATCAGGGTTAGCTTTACATTAAGCAAAAATGTCACTACCCCCCGTGGCGATAAGACCATTTATGTGCGCATACAGAATCCCAACCAGTTGTTGCTTCAAAAATCGGCAGGAGATGTTTTCCCTTTCGAAGATTTGAAAATACCCTTCTCGGCCAAGCGTGAAGTAACGTACGAGGGCAATGCCCTGCCTATCAACATCTTCTGGGACAATGCAGGCGCAGAATTTATTCCCGGTGAATATACCGTGGATGTATTTGCTGACGGAAACAACATTGGAACCACTACGTTTACCATGAAAAGGTAGCGGAAAAGGGTTTCTATTTCAAAATTCCAAATTCCAGGAAAACGCTCTGAAGAGCGTTTGATGGTAAAAATTTAAAGTTTGCATTAAGATCATTTTCTTAGTGCTCATTAATATGATTTCTCTGTGTGTTTTGTGGTAAAAAAGATTTAATCACAAAACACACAGAGATTTTTTTTCTTATGCTTCTCATTATAATTTCTTTAGGTTCTGTTTCCCGGACAGGCCCTTTTCTGTTTTTTCCCTTATGCCCTTCATTTCTACTTAATTTTTCTTTCATATGGTCAATACCTGCTCAATATCCGGTCAATACCAACTCCAGAGTTACTAGGTACATACTTGGTACATACTGGGTTGATACCGGGTACATACTGGGGTCTGGAACCCATTATGTACCCAGTATCAACCCAGTATCAACACCAATACACTTGACCGGGTATTGAGGGTTTATTGACCGGATATTGAGCAGGTAAGAACTATTTTTTATTCGATTGCATGATCACTACCAACCAGAGAGCTTTCCTTTCTTAGACTTTGGACACTTTGTTTTAATTGAAACAGAGAAAATAACAGTTAAACAGGCATAAAAAAAGCCCTCCTTTTGGGGAGAGCTCTCTTTGCTTTGTATTATTTATTTTTAAGCCTTATCAGGAAGCTTCCGTCAGGAAAATATATCTGATTACTACCAGAGCAAACAGAACATACATCATCCAGTGGATTTTCTTGTAGTTTCCGGTGAGCACTTTCAGGATGGTATAGAAGATGATGCCGGCAGCAACTCCGTTGGCGATGCTGTAAGTAAAAGGCATCATGACAATACACATGAAAGCGGGAAAACCTTCGGTGAAATCTTCAAAATCGATGTCCTTGATGGCTGATACCATTAATAAACCAACAATAATCAAGGCCGGAGCGGTTGCAGCATCCGGAATCAATCCAGCCAAAGGAGCAAGAATCAGGGCCAGGAGAAAAAACACACCGGTTGTCACAGCAGTAAGACCTGTACGCCCGCCTTCTCCGATACCTGCAGCACTTTCAACATAAGCGGTGACTGTACTTGTTCCCATCAAGGCGCCGAATGATACTCCAAAAGCATCGACCAACATGGCTTTGCCAATTTTTGGAGAGTTGCCATCCTTGTCAATCAATCCGGCTTTATTGGCTGTACCTACCAGGGTTCCGAAGGTATCAAACAGTTCAACAAAAGTAAAAGTGAACACTACGGTCCAGATTCCCATGCTCAAAGCGCCTCTGATATCGAGTTCAAAAACGGCAAGCTTTGAGAAATCAGGCAATGCGAAAGGGGTAAATCCTTCAGCAATTTTGGTTACTCCCATTGGAATACCGATAAGAGTGGTTACAATAATCCCGATAAGCAGGGAGCCTTTTACACGTAAAGCCATCAGACCTGCTGTAATAGCAAGGCCAAGAAGGGTCAGTAACATGGCTGGATTTTTAAGGCTTCCCAATCCAATGTTCCATTCAAAGAACATCAAGCTTGCCTTTCCCCCTGTAGCCTTTAAAGCGTCCATTGTTGGAGGGATGACATTGGTAGAGGCCACCATAATTTCAGACAGTTTAAGACCGATAATGGTAATGAAAAGACCGATACCCACCGTAATGGCCACTTTCAATGAACGAGGAACAGCCACTACCAGGATCTGCCTTACTTTGGTAAGGGTGAGTAAAATGAAAATTAGACCTGAGATGAATACGGCACCCAAGGCCACTCTCCAGGGCATTCCCACTCCGGCTAAAGCTACAGTGGCAAAGAAAGCGTTCAGTCCCATACCCGGAGCCAAAGCAATGGGGAAATTGGCCACCAAACCCATCGCGATAGTCACAAAACCTGCTGCGATGGCAGTTGCAAAGAACACGGCATTTTTATCCATGCCTGTAGCCGAAAGGATATTCGGGTTCAAAAACAGGATATAAGCCATCGTCATGAAGGTAGTGATACCTGCAATGATTTCGGTGCGTACAGTCGTTTTATTTTCCTGTAGCTTAAAGAACCTGGTAATAAATTCCATAGTTATTTAGATTAGAAAGTGTATTTCAATGCAGCGGTAGGATTAACCATAAATCCATCATGTCCGGCAAAGTTACTGCTGATTTCAACTTCGCTACCGGCAGCAAACTTATTGGTAATGTTGTACCACAACTGAGGCTCGGTTAAGAAGATAAATTTCTTTGCCTGGAAGTTACTAACAAAACCATCATTGGAAACAGTATGTCCTTCTCTCCAGAAGTCGGCAAAACCATCAAATCTCAGTTTGCCTTTTGCGAAATTATAATACCAAACGACAGTAAACTGATAGTTATTTGGTTTGGCATCTGTAGTATTTGCGATGTTTTTGTACAAGGCCTGAAGGGTAATCCCTTTGGAAAAATCTTTTGCATTCAATGAATAGTCAAAACCTGTTAACCATGCATTGCTGATTTTTTGGCCAACTCCGTAGGAATTGAACAGTCCGCCATTGTATTCAGCATGCCAAGCGAAAGGGGATTTGCCCAGGTTGAAAGAGCGTGCAATTTCGAAATAGGCCAAAGAAGGACTATTCTTTATGCCATTGGATCCGTAGTCCATATCAATAAAAAAGAAAGTGCTACCAGTTTTGTCCGGTTTGAACATCTCAACAGTAGTTGTTATGTAACCCCGATCTTTTCCAAAATCATAGTGTGTCTGCAAATTCTGTCCATAAGAGCTCACTCCCAGCAAACAAACAAGTAATACAAATACTAATTTCTTCATAATCTAATCTTTAAAGTTGTAAGTTGTAAATGTGGTGCCAAAAATAGTTAAAAAAGCATCCATGATACTAAATTAGCAGACTTGCCCCCCAATTTTGTTACCAACACTTTTTTAACAATCACTATTTTAGCACGGTGTCTTACTATTGAACACAGTAATTGAAATATTGAATTTTCAATGGCGGGATCTTTAAAGCAAGGGCAAGGAGCAGGATTCTTAGGTTAAATGGTTAAAAATGGCTTGGCTTCATTTCTAAAGTACCGAAGGGTGCTAGAATCCTGGAAGCTGACCAGCCCTATCTGCAAATCGGTAAATTGTAAATTGCTGAAAGGACGATTGACGTTGTTCATTGGCATTATTTTACTTATCTTTCATCCACTAATCTACCGATGATTGACAGTAATAATTGTTGGGCTAGAATAGTGTCTCATTAACGACTAAAAAAATTGACATGAAACCTATTTCACGAAGACATTTTATTCAAACAGGGTTTATCGGAGCTGCCGCCATTTCGGCCGGACTGCCCGGCAGTGCGTTGGCCCAGACAAAAGCATACCAGATCGATAAAGTAAAACTGGGTAAGACCGGGCTTACCGTGCCCCGGCTGGCTTTGGGAACAGGGACTCATGGTGGAAACCAGTCGTCAGATATGACCCGCATGGGAGTTGACAACTGGTTGAAAGTTGCCCGTTATGCCCAGGAAAGAGGGGTAACCTTTTATGATTCTGCCGATTTGTACGGCTCGCATCAAAATGTGAAGGAAATTCTGAAAAGCGTTCCCCGTGAAAAAGCAACTGTGCTTTCCAAGATATGGACCAAACCTGAAAAATGGAATCCAGATACCCCGTCCACTACCATTGATCGCTTTAGAAAAGAAACCGGTTCTGAATATTTCGATATCATGCTTCTGCATTGTATGACCAATGCCCAGTGGCAGGAAGAGAAGAAACCATACATTGAAGCCCTCTCAGAGGCCAAACAAAAAGGCATTATAAAAGCGCACGGGGTTTCATGCCATAACTTTGAAGCCCTCAAATTAGCAGCTGAAGACCCATGGGTGGATATTATCCTGGCACGCATCAACCCGGCAGGCCTTATCATGGATGCCTCGGCCGATGAAGTAATGGCCGTATTAAAAAAAGCCCATGACAGCGGTAAAGGAATCATGGGAATGAAAATATTCGGTGAAGGAAGATTTTCGGAAGAAAGCCAGCGCGAGAAATCCCTCCGTTATGCCATTGGGAGCCGGAATGTGGATTGTATGACCATCGGAATGACCACCACCGAACAGGTAGATGATGCTGTTACCCGTATCATGCGAATTGTTTCAGAAGGATAAGAAAAAGCAGACCGTGGTCAGTGATCAGTCATCAGAAATTCAATACCCGGAACTTGAAATTTGAAACTTTAAACTATAAGAAAGAGCCATCCAAAATGCTGGATGGCTCTGTTCTTTTTTTAACGTTTGTTATAGAAATGGTGGATAGGCAAATATAGTATTCGCCACACTAGTTAATTCTGCATTTTGTTAAAACGTAACCCTTTAATTGAAACTTTTTGATGAAATGCCAGTTTTTCATGGCGAAATGTCAATTTTGACAGTCGAATTGATATTTAAATTATAGCCATTTATCCAAAGCACTGTTTAAAAACCTGATAACCGGGTATAATTCCCTCATTGAACTGATGATTTTTTCAACAAATTGGTCACTCGTAACTACCGAATCGTTTAAGGGAGCATCAAAGGCGTAGGACTTGTATTTCAAAAGATCAATTTCAGGGAACTCTTTTGGAAATCCCTTGGGTGCAGTTTTCAGCTTATCGTCATACAATTCCTTGTATACTTTTCGAAAGGAAGGAGCATAAATAATCTTTTTAAATTCATCCGGATGATCAAATATCTCTGTCCTGATGGCTTTC